>JAJFTE010000021.1 GCA_021373175.1 Actinomycetes bacterium | reverse complement strand
TGTGGTCGGGGAGATCGCGCGTGACCGGACCGATGTGCGCGACTTGTTCACCGTGACGATCGACCCCACAGACGCTAAGGACTTCGACGACGCGATCTCGATCGAGCGGCGCGAGGGCGGCTTCCGGCTGTGGGTGCACATCGCGGACGTGAGTCACTATGTGCCGTGGGGAAGCGTCATCGACGAAGAAGCGCGCGTGCGGTCGACGTCCGTCTATCTTGTCGACCGCGTTATCCCCATGCTGCCCGAGCGCCTCAGCAACGGCGTGTGCTCGCTCAACCCCGCCGAGGACCGGCTCACCTTCACCATCGAGATGGATCTCGACAAGACAGGACTCGTGGAGGGCGCGAGGCTGTATCCCTCGGTGATGCGGAGCGACCGTCGGCTCGACTACGATTCTGTCGACCGATGGCTCTCAAGCGGCGAGTTCCCCGACGAGCAGCTCAAGGGGATGCTCACGGACTTCCGCCAGGTGGCCGAGGCGATCCACACGCGCCGCATCTCGCGCGGCGGGCTCGACTTCGACACCGTGGAGGCGCGCGTCCGGCTCGACGAGAGCGGCAAGCCGCTCGAGGTCGTGCTGCGCAGGCGTACGGTTGCCACGAACATGATCGAAGAGGCGATGGTGCTCGCGAACGAAGTGGTCGCTCGGCACATGCGCGATGCCCGGGCGCCGATGGTGTATCGCATCCACGAGGATCCCGATCCCGACGCGCTCGACCAGATCGCGGTCATCCTGAAGGAATTCGACTACCCCATGAAGGACATCCACGGTGCAAGCCCGCAGACCTTCCAGCGCATCGTCGCCTTCGCCAAGGGCCGTCCCGAGGAGCTCCTCATCAACTCGCTGTTGCTCCGGGCGCTCGAACGCGCGCGCTACTCCGAGGTCCTTGAGGGCCACTTCGGCCTGGCGAGCGATGCGTACTGCCACTTCACGAGCCCCATTCGCCGCTACCCGGACCTCATCGTACATCGCCTGTTGAAAGCGCAGCTCGTGGGCACCCTGGACCGCGAGCCGGTCGCGAGCATGGCGCAGGAGTTGTCCTGGCTGGCCGAGCACTGCTCGGCCATGGAGCGAGAGGCCGAGTCCGCCGAGGACTCGTCGCAGAAGGTGAAGCTCACTCGGCTCATGGCCGACCACCTCGGCGAGGTCTTCAACGGCATCGTCACCGGCGTGATGTCTTTCGGCTTCTTCGTGGAACTCGAGAACACCGCCGAGGGGCTCGTGCACGTGAACGCGCTCAAGGATGACTACTATCGCTTCGATGCCGAGCGGTTCATGCTTCGGGGGGAGAACCACGGCACGCAGTATCGCCTTGGACAGCGGCTGAAGGTTCGCGTGCTCGATGTGAGCGTGAGCGAGCGCAGGATCGACTTCGAGGTCGCATAGGCACGCTGGCGCGTGTCACGGCTCGGCGGTACACTCTACGTTCACCTGCAGTTATGCACTGAGGAGGGCATTTAATGCGCGCGGATTCATTCAGTTTTCTCAAGACGCTCATTGAGGCGCCGTCACCGTCAGGATACGAACAGCCAGCGGCGAAGGTGTTCCGCGAGTATGTCACGCCGATCGCCGATGCGGTTTCGACCGACGTGATGGGTTCCGTTCACGCCGTGCTCAAGGGCACCGCGAGCGGCCCCTCGGTCATGCTCGCCGGACACATCGACGAGATCGGCTTCATGGTCACCTACATCACCGACGACGGCTTCTGTGCTTTCGCACCCATCGGGGGGCACGATCCGCAGATCCTGCCCGGCTCTCGCGTGACCGTGCACACCGCCGACGGTCCGCTGCTCGGCGTGCTTGGGCGGCTCGCCATCCATCTGCTGGATGAAGAAGAGCGCAAGCAGGTCGTCAAGATGCACAAGATGTTCATCGATCTGGGGATGAGCGGCGAAGATGTGAAGAAGCGTGTTCGCATCGGTGACCCCGTCACCTACGCTGTCGGCATGGAGACGTTCGGCACGGGCATGGCCGTCTCGCGCGCTTTCGACGACAAGATGGGCGCCTGGGCTGCGGCCGAGGTGCTGCGGCTGGTGAAAGAAGCCGGCGGCGCGCAAGGCGACATGGTCGCCGCGGCGACGGTGCAAGAAGAGATCGGGCTGCGAGGCGGCACGACGTCGGCGTACAGCGTGGACCCGGTCGTGGGCATCGCCCTCGAAGTCACACACGCGACGGACTACCCTGACGTGGACAAGCGCAAGCACGGCGAGATCAAGTGCGGCGGCGGCCCCGTGATCAGCCGCGGTGCCAATATCAACCCGAAAGTGTTCTCGCTGCTGTGTGAGGCAGCCGAGGCCGAGGGCATCCCATACCAGATCGAAGGTGCGCCCAGAGGCACCGGCACCGATGCGAACGCCATCCAGCTCTCGCGCGGCGGCAAGGCGGCTGCACTGGTGAACGTGCCGTTGCGCTACATGCACACGCCAACCGAAGTGCTTTCGCTCAAGGATCTAGAGAACACCGCGAAACTTCTCGCGGCATTCGTTCTTCGCCTTGAGCCGGGTACCGACTTCACGCCGTAGGCGCTGGACGTCACCGATGCCCAAAGAAGAACGGCTCATAGCCAACAACAAGAAGGCCTTCCACGACTACAGCGTGGACGAGACCTTCGAGTGCGGCATCGCGCTCACCGGCACCGAGGTGAAATCGCTCCGTGAGAACAAGGCGAGCCTGCGCGACTCGTTCGCCTCGGTGAAACGCGGCGAGGTGTGGCTGCACCAGGTCCACATCGCGCCGTACAGCCACGGCAACCGCGGCAACGTGGATCCCACGCGAGCCCGCAAGCTCCTGCTGCACAAGAACGAGATCCGGTACCTTATCGGTAAGACGAAGGAGACCGGCTACACGCTTGTCCCACTCAAGATGTACTTCGCGACGTCGGGGCTGGTCAAAGTCGAGCTCGCCCTTGCTCGCGGCAAGAAGTCATACGACAAGCGCGACGCTTTAGCCGAGAAGGACTCGAAGCGTGACGTCGAGCGAGCGCTCAAAGACCGCACGCTCGGCAGATAGCGGCACAGCGCTAGCACGTGGGCGTGACGCGGCGCTTTCGCGGGCATATACTACGCATCCGCGCGAAAGCGCGGCGGAACGTTGACAACGTTCGATTCCGGGGGCGACTGGATTCGACATGATAGGTTCGAGGGTAGCAGCAGGCCGAGGTCTCCTCGCCTCGTTAAACAGGGGTAAAGACGCTCAAGCGTCGACAATAACTACGCTCTCGCTGCTTAAATAAGTAGCGACGTCGCCCGGTGAGCGTCCCCGTCACCGGTCCCGACGTCATTCAGGGGACATGCGCGACGGACGTAGGCTGTATGCCGTTAGCGCGAGAATGAACGGCCAGGGTGCGGGCACGCGGGTCACCGGGTGTCGCTCGCACTGACGATAATCGGTGTCTGAGCCTGGAGATACTACCCGGGGGTCTATTGTGGACCGGAGTTCGATTCTCCGCGCCTCCACCACGTATGAACACAGGAGCCTGCCGGTCTTCCGGCAGGCTCCTGTTCGCGCAACGCTTAGCCGGGCTATTCCTCGTCCGCGTCAACTTTGCGCCGGGCGCTCTTCCGCCGCGCTGCGAGGTGCTTCGCTCTAAGCTCGCGCTCACGGACCGCTCGCGACTTGCGCGTGGCCACGCGCGTAGGCGCCACGCGCGCCTGCTCCGCGATGCGCACGCGTAGGCGTGCGAGAGCCGCCTTCTTGTTGAGGTACTGGCTCCGCTCGCGCCGGGCGACCACGACGATGCCGCTCGGCCGATGTTTCAGGCGAACGGCGCTGTCGGTAGTGTTCACGCCCTGACCGCCTGGCCCTGTGGCGCGAAACGTCGTGACGTCGCACTCGGTCAGCAGCGCGTCGTCGCTTTCAGGGACGTGATACGCGGAATCCATTCCGCCATTGTAACGCCGCCGGTTGCTGTACCGTTGACGATGCAGTGTTGCGCGGTGTGGCATACTTTCGGCATGCCGAATGACACACGATACGGATTCCCGCTTGATCTCTGGCGCGCTGCCAAGGAGCAGGCGCGCGACTTCCTCATCACCCGCGCCCGGGAGCGCGGCACGACCACGTACTCGGAGCTTTGCGAGGTCGTCTCGGCGGTGCACCTGCGCCCGTACTCCTTCGCGATGGTGGCGTTTCTCAACGAGGTCTGCGCCGCGGAAGACGCCGAGCACGGCGTGATGCTGGCGTCGCTCGTGACACGGCGTGATACCGGGCTGCCCGGCAACGGCTACTTCAAGTTCGCAGCGGGTCTTGGGCGTGATTCCGCTGACCGTGAGGCGTTTTGGCGTTCGGAGACCGAGCGCATCTACGCTGCGTTCCCTCCCGAGGAGTAGACTCACATGCCGGCATTCGTCGCCGGGCTTCCCGCCTGGCTCAAGTACGTCGTCATCACCATCGTGCCGTGGATCGAGCTCAGGGGCGCGATCCCGCTTGCGTTCCAGCAAGCCGAGCAGGTCTACCTGCCGTTGATCCTGCTCTCGAACCTCGCGATCTTCTGGCCGGGCTACTACTTCCTCGAGCTTGTCTACGATCGGCTGCCCGAGAACGGCTGGGTGCACCGCAAACTCGAAGGCATCCGCGTGAAAGCGCATCCGCTCGTTGAGAGGTATGGTCTCCTTGGCCTTGCTGTGTTCGTAGCGATCCCGCTGCCGGGCACGGGTGCCTACTCCGGCACTGCCGCCGCGTGGCTGCTCAAGATGGAGCCAAAGAAGGCATTCGTAGCGGTCTCGCTCGGCGTGGTAGTGGCGTTCGTGATCATCTGGGGTCTGTCGGCCGGTGTCACAGCGGGCTTCAAGCTCCTCTAGCGTAGACGCGCTACACTCGCACGTATGACGCAGCGACACCTGCCACGCGCGACACCCTTCGCCTTCGGCCTTACCTTCGTTCCCACGGAGACACTCGGCGCCATCGTGACGGACGTGGCAGGGCCGGCACAGGTGCTGGCGCGGGCATGCCATCAGCTGGGCGCCGCTTTTGCGTTCGTGCCGTCCTGGGCGCCGTGGGCGAACGAAGCGCTCGACGCGCTCATCGACACCGGCGTGAGCCCCCTGTGGGTCGTGCAGGGGCCGCTGTGGCCGATCCTGGATGCCGGCGAGCTCACCAGCGGACTGCGACGGACGCTTACCGATCCGGACGGGATCGCCGAGCGCATCGAAGACGGCCTTGACGCGGTCGTCGCACGTACAAGGCACGGGCTAGAGTCTGGCGCAGTCGCGGTGGTGCTCGCCGAGGATCTCGCCGGTACCGAGGGCCCGCTCGTCGCTCCGGATTTCGCGATCGAGCGGCTCCTGCCCGCGTATTCAGCGGTCGCCAGCACAGCAGCTGGATTCTCGTGCCCCGCCGTGCTTCACTCGGACGGAGAGACTCGCTGGCTGCTCGGCGCGGTCAAGCGGGCGGGGTTCAGCGCGATGCACGCCGGTGGCGGGCTGTCCTTCGATGCGTTCGAGCGGCTCTTCTGGGCCGCCCGCGCGCTCGATCTGGCGGTCATCGGCGGGATGCAGTCGGTGGAGCTGTCCGGAGGCCTGGCACGTGCCGAGGTGCTCGGCAGCCGTGTCGGGCTGCTCGCCCGCGCCGGCGGCCTGCTGGTTGCCGATGACGGCGGGATCACCACCGGGCAGGAGGTCGCAGCGCTCAGCCACGCGCTTGCTGTCGCGAAGAGCGATGTCTAGGGCGAGTCGGTGGGTGGTGAACGCGACGGGGGCGCCCCGGAAGGGACGCCCCCGCTCGATACCTGGCGACAGGCGCTTACACGTGCACCGGCTTCTTGCCTTTGAGCGGCATTGCCGCTACCACAAGATCGATGACCTGCCAGACCTGGAGCCCGAGCCCATGCATCTCGTTTAGCTCCTCGATCTGCAGCCGGCAGTTCTCGCACGGGCATGCCAGTACGCTCGCGCCGCTCGCGCGTAGCTGCTCGACCTTCTTGCTCCCAGATGCCAGCCGCGTCTCCTTGAACTCGTCCATCGCGACGATGCCGCCTCCGCCACCGCAGCACCACTGCTCCTGGCGATTGGGGATGAGATCGACGAAGTCGTCGGTCACGGCCTTCACGATGTCGCGCGGCTGCTCGAAGATGCCGCCGTTGCGGCCGATCTGGCACGGGTCGTGGTACGTGACCTTCCCCTCGATCAGACCCTTCTCTACCGTGATCCGGCCGGACTTGATGTACTCATCCACCTTCTCCAGGATATGGCTGATCTTGAAAGGCATCGGCTCCTTTGACCACGCCTCGTAGAACATCTCGGCGACGCGATACGCATGACCGCACTCGGGCACGACGATCTCTTTCACGCCAAGGCGCTTGGCTTCGTCGATATAGCGCTTCGTAATCAGCCGGGCCTTGTCGGTATCGCCGTAGAAGAAGCCGTAGTTGGCCGCCTCGAACATCGAGATCGTCCAATTCTCGCCCGCTTCCTCGAAGATAACCGCCGCGGGGCGGATGGTGTGGGCACCGGCGAGCGCCACATACAGGATGTCAGCACCCTCCTTGTTCACGGGAATCCGCGAGTTCGGGTTCCCGGTGATCTCACGCACTTCTTCCTGGATGTCCTCAAAGCCGCTGATCATGACGTCGTTGAACATCTCCGCGTTATCGCCCTTGAAGATGGCCGCGTCGGCGAGTTGGCCGAGCATCTCGTTGCCCCGACCGGCAGCGATGAGGATCGCTTTGGCCACCGAGAGGATCCACGCGGTGTCAATCGAGAACGGGCAGTAGTACATGCAGCGCCGACATCCGGTGCATGCGTACGCTGAGTCGTACAGCTCGTCGAGCAGGTTGTCGTCGGGATCTCGCGCTTCGTACAGCGCGGGCACGAACTCACCGCTCTTCGTGAAATACTTCTTGTAGATCTGGCGAATCAGCTCGGCACGACGGGCGGGGAGGTACTTGAAGTCCCCGGTGCCGACGTACTGGTGGCACGCGTCTTTACAGATCGCGCAGCGCGCGCAGATGTCCATGTACTGCTTGAGTTGGCGGTTCATCTTCTTGTCGATAACCCCGGTCAGGGTCGTGAGCTGCTGAGAGTCCATGGCTACTCACTACTCCTTACAAGGTTGGACGAGAATGCGCCGATGGAGTGCACGAGCTTGCTGAACGGGAAGTACATCAGGAACAGGTCCGCGAACAGCATGTGCGTGCCAAGCGAGACGCTGACGTTACTGCTGAGCAGCTCGGATGGGAACGCCGGCTTGAACGTGAGCACGCTCATGAACCAGTCGCGGTAAACCCCTGCATGGATCGTGCCGCCGTAGACGAACCGCATGTGGTCGCCCATGACCACGACGCCGAGAAGCAAGAAGAGCAGCAGGTAGTCTTCCGGCACCGAGAGGTTCTTGAACGGGCCGTACGTCCTGCGGGCGATCCAGAACAGCACGCCCGCGAGCATCACGATGCCGGCGATGCTCCCTGTCCAAGCCGCGAACGTGTTCATGCCAGCCTCGCCGAGCATCTCCGGCAGGACGGGGAACTCCTTGATGAGGCGACCGTGCCCAACGAACGCGCCGAGCGCGGCCAGATGGAATGCGAACGCGAAGGTCCACATCGTCGGCTCGATCTTGGCCGACTGCGGTGCGATGAACGTGTCGCCGAGCAGTTTGGCGAACCGGCCTGCACCGCTCTTGGGTTTAGGGAACATGCCCAACCGCACCGCAGACTTCGGCGTCGTGGACCACTCGTAGATGCGCCACCCCATGCCGCCGAAGAACACGATCGCAGTGAGGTACACGCCCCACACCGATGTTATCCAGAGGTATGTCTCCATGTGCCCCACGCTACTTCACGCGCTTGACCAGGAAGACGAACTCGCCGCCTTCCTTCTCGGCCTGCAGCACCTCGTTGCCGGTGCTCTTGGCCCATGCCGGGATATCGGCCATGGCACCCGGGTCGGTCGCGACAGCTCGAATGACACCGCCGACGGGTACCTTGCCGATGTTCTGGCTGACTTTCACCATCGGAAGCGGGCACAAGAGGCCCTTAAGATCGAGTTCGAGGTCGATGTTGGTCTCATCGGACATGGTTGCTCCTTTCACGGGTCGCGCGGGTGCGCGACCGGCTGCTCATGCATGCGTGCTGGTTTTGCGAGCCTAGATGAAGAGCTGGATCTCGGCGTCCTGAGCTTTCATCAGGAAGAACCCGACGCCAACCGGCTCCTTGACGCCGTCGATGAAGCTTTCACGCGGAATCTCCATGACGTCCATCGACATCTGGCAGCCGTACATGTTCACACCAAGATCGATCGCGAGGTCGCGGAGCTCGGTGAGCGTGCTCACATTGTGGTTGCCCATCATCTTGTTGAACATCCACCGGCCCATGCCGCCGAAGCTGAACTTAGACGGATTCGACTTGCTGATGTCGCCGCCATACACCACGCCAAGCATCTTGCCGAGGAATGTCTTGCCCGTGCTCACGTTCTTCTTGATAGCGCGCAGTCCCCAGAAGGTGAAGAACATGGTCACTTCCATGCCCATCGCCGCGGCACCTGTAGCGATGATGAATGCGCCGAACAGCTTGTCGAAGTCGCCGCTCATCACCACCATTGCCAGACTCTTTTGATGAGGCTCCTCTTCCGGCATCTAGTCTTCCTCCCTTATGACGTAGGGTATCTACACGGCCCTGCGGGCCGTTCCAGCCTCGTCGTTGTCGCTGCCGAGCGCTGCCGAGCGGCTCTGCTCCACGAGCGACTCGCGCATGACCTCAGTGATGAGGTCGAACGCGGTCAGGATCTTGGGGTTTGCGATGGTGTACAAGACGTTGGCTCCGGCACGCCGGCTGTGAACAACGCCGCGGCTGCGGAGAATCGAGAGGTGCTGGGAGAGGGTTGCCTGAGGAATGCCGGTCCGAGCGGCGATGTCGCTTACCGAGACCTCTCCGTCGCGCAGGGATTCGAGGATCATCTGCCGCTTCGCGTTCGCCAGTGTCTTGCACACTTCCGAGTGCAGGCAGTAGAAGCTCTCGTCTTCCATGACGACCTCCATGCTGTAAAACACATATGCGAATATGCGAATGTTGTTGACATCATGTTAAGACAAGCTAACGAGCAAAGCAACAAGTTTCACAAGCGAGTTTGGCGACCGTCCGTCCGACGCTCACCGGACGCATGCCGGAGCTGCTTCTAACGCCTGATGGCGCGTGTTACGATTGAACGCGCACGAACCCTTGCGTGGGTGCCGTCGCCCCGGATCTCTTCGAAGCCGGTGCGGTTGCCGCGCTGACTCGAACCGGACGGGGAGGGACACGTTGGCCCTCGAGGGTAACCTCAAGGACTTCTCACTCGCGGACATGTTCCGCCTGCTCGCGTCCGGCCGAAAGACCGGGACGCTGTATCTCGAACACCCCGACGCGCAGGGCAAGGTCTGCTTCAAGAAGGGGCGTGTCTTCTTCGCGTCGAGCAACTGGCACCGAGAGTCGCTCGGCAGGCGCATCGTGAAGGCGAGTGTGATCTCCGAGAAGCAGCTGCGCCAGGCGCTCGGCCTCCAGAAGATCCAGAAGAAGGAAAAGGCCGACCGCAGGCTCGGGCAGATCCTCGTGGATGAAGGCTATCTGGACGCGAAGGTGCTCGAGACCTTCATTCAGGAGCAGATCAACGACACGCTGTTCGACCTGTTCCGCTGGGAAGAAGGTCAGCTGCGCTTTGAAGGCGACGAGACCTGCGAGGAAGAGGACATCGGGATCTCGGTTTCCGTGGAGAACATCATCATGGAGTCGTCCCGGCGTCTTGAGCTGTGGAGTCGTATCCGCCAGAAGATACCGTCGCTTGAGACGCAGTTCGTCATGGCCTCGGCACCGGGCGATAAATCGATGGAGATTCACCTCAAACCGAAGGAATGGATGTTGCTGTGCTATCTGCACGGCGGACGCTCAGTCAGAGAGCTCGTCGACGTCACCGGTTACAACGACTTTGATACGGCTCGGATCCTGTACGGCATGTATTCGGCCGGCCTCATCGAGAAGATCGGGAACGACGCCGAGGGCGTCGTCCACTGAGGACGTGACCGGTGAACGGTGAGGGCCTGGCAAAGGATCTGACGCTCGAGGAGTTCGCCCGCTTCCGGGACTTCATCCATTCCTTCTCGGGCATCTTCTTCGAGGAGGGCAAGCTCGACTCGCTGCGCATCTCGCTTGTGACACGCGCGACGCGGCTCGGGTACCCCTCCTTCGACGACTACTACCGCCTGCTCGTCCAAGACGAGCGCGAGTTCAACGAGCTCATCAACCTGATCACCATCAACGAGACGAGCTTCTTCCGGTTCCCGCAGCAGTTCGATGCGCTCGGGAGCAAGGTCTTACCTGAGATCATGGCCGCCAAGCCCCAGTCCAACCGGACCATCAGGATCTGGTCGGCGGGCTGTTCCACTGGTGAGGAGCCGTACTCGCTTGGGATGTCGTGCGTCGACGCCGGCATCCAAGGCCTCGGCTGGAAGCCGCAGATTCTCGGCACCGATGTCTCGACCAAGGCGCTCTCGATGGCGAAGAAGGGCGTCTACGGCAAGCGCGCGATGCTCAACGTGCCCAAAGAAGTCCTTGCGAGGCACTTCGAACCCAGCGGTGACGCCTACTCAGTGGCGCCACACGTGCGCGGAATCGTCGACTTTGGCTATCACAACCTCATCAAAGAACCGTATCCGCTGTCGCTCATGGGGAACTGGGACATCATCTTCTGCCGCAATGTCACGATCTACTTCAAGCTCGAGTCCACCAAGCGTGTGGTCGCCAACTTCTACAACAGCCTGAACGAGGGCGGCTACCTGTTCATCGGACACTCAGAGACCCTATCGTCAATCAGCGACGTGTTCGAGGTGGTTGAGACGGGCGGTGTGTTTCTGTATCGCAAGCCGCGCACGAAGCGCATGTTCGCGGTTGCTCGACCGAAGCCGCAGATCCCTGCTGTCGCGCCGATCCTTCCCAGTGCCAAGAGGGGATCGACGCGTCCCGCGCGTGCTCACGCCGCGGCGCGCACCGAGACGCTGAAACCCGCCGAGGCCGAAGACCAAGACACGCTCATCGTGCAGGCGCGGCAGTGTCTCGAGCAGGGGCATCCCGAGCGGGTGCTCGAACTGGTCGAACGCATCCTCGCGGCTGATCCGGGCAACGCTGAGGCGCATCTTCTCTCGGCGTATGTCCATGCTGACTCCGGCGACTACGTCCAGGCACTTGAAGCGTGTCACCGGGCGCTTGCCATCAATCCGCTCTTGCCCGTGGCGCGTTACATCCTCGGCATCATCTACCAGCGACAGGGAGATCCGGTTCGCGCGATCAGCGAGCTCAAGAAGACCATCTACATCGACGCGGATTTCGCGCTTGCGCATCTGAACCTCGCCAACATCTACAAGTCCCAACGCAAGTGGGAAGCCGCCGCCCGCGAGTACGAGAACGCACTGCGAGCGCTCTATAAGAGTCCCGAGGGTTCCTGGACCGAGTTCCTTGGCGGTTTCAAAGCAGATCTGCTCGCCAAGACGTGTGAGCGCAGTCTGTTAGAGTGTCGGAAGGCGATGGGTGCCGCGTGAGGGAGCCGACCCTAAAGCTCCGGGTCGCACGGGGCGATACATCACCACAGAGCGATGCCGAGGAGGGAGCGGAGAATGGCCGCACGTATACTCGCGGTTGATGACAGTCCGACGATCCTTGAGATGATCAAAGCGATCCTTGAGGCCGGCGGATACGACGTTATCACCGCGGCGGATGGCGCGCAGGCGCTTGAGACCGCTCGCAACGAGAAGCCTGACTTGATCCTGCTTGATGTCATGCTGCCCAAACTTGACGGCTACCGCGTCTGTCGTCTGCTCAAGTTCGACCAGAACTACAAGAGCATCCCCATCATCATGCTCACGGCCAAGACCGAGGAACAGTCGATGGCAACCGGGATCCGGACCGGCGCCAACCAGTATCTCACCAAGCCTGTCGAACCCGATACGCTGCTCTCGGCGGTCGCCGAGGAGCTCGCCAAGGTGCAGGGCTAGGCTGGCATGAGCGACACGAACACTCTTTCGAGCCGTGTGCTCGACAGCCTTGTGGGAGCAGGGCTGCTCACCGTCGAGCAGCTGGCCAGTGTGACCGAGCAGGCGGCCACGCGTGGGGTCGGTCCGGGCACCGTGCTGGCCGAGCGAGGACTCGTCTCGGCGGCGGATGTCGCGTCGGTCCTCGAGCACGAGATGGGCGTGCCGAGCGTGGATCTGTCGAGCTACGCGCCGGAGGATGCCGCGCTCGCGCTGGTGCCTGCAAGCGTCGCTCGTTCGCGTCGCATGCTGCCGCTCTTCGACATCGAGGGCATGCTCACCGTCGCTATCGGCGACGCTATGGACGTCTTCATGCTTGACGCACTTGCTGCTGATCTGGACATGGAACTTGAGCCCGTGCTGGCGGACGCCGCTGCGGTCGAAAGCGCGATCACGACCTATTACGGCGATGCGGCAGAATCCGCGCCCGCGGCGCCGCCACTCGTCGCCCGTGGCGATGAGATGCCGCCCCCTCCGCCGGTAGCCGAAGTGGATGCGGGCGAGCCCGGATTCGCCGCGTCCGACTTCTTCGAGGAGCAGGCCGCGCCCTTCGAGCCGACGATGGCCGTCCCCGTGGCGCCGGTCGCGGAGTTCGAGTCGATTCCGACGCCCGTGCCGCTGCCAGCCGAGACCATCGAGCAGATGGCGGGGATGGCGGCTCCGGGACTCGGCCGCGCCGCGATCGACCTGGACGTTCTTGCGGTCGCCGACAGCCGCAGAATCGCGGTGCTCGTGACCGAGATCCTCGAGGATGCGGTCGCACGCGAAGCGAGCATGATCCACCTGCTTCCGTACAAGGACGACTTCTTCCTGGTATACAGGGTGAAAGGCGGGCTCGAGAAGGTCGCGAGCGCGCCGCTTTCGCTGCAGGGTGCGCTGGTCGATGGGCTGAAGAGCTTCGCGAAGATGTCCGGCGTGCAGGCTTCTCGCCCCGCGCTCTCGCGCGTACGCGCGAGAGTCGGCGACAAGGACCTGGTGGTGACCGTTTCGGCAGTGCCGACGATCGCCGGTCAGCGTCTTGTGGTGTCGCTTGCGTCGCACAATCCGGAGCCGAGCGGGCTTGCGGAACTTGGCATGTCTGAGGCCGAGGTCCGTGCGCTGCACGCCATGGTCGAGCGCGGTCGCGGCATTCTGCTCGTTTGTGCGCCGGTGGCCGCCGGCGCCAGTACCACCTACTATGCGCTGCTCGCCCACGCGGCTTCGACGGGGAAGACGGTCTACTCGGTGGAGCACTCCGTGGAGTACGAGATTCCAGCCGTGGCGCAGGTCATGATCAACACCGCCTCGCCGGTTCCCGCAGCGAATTATCTGGCTGCCGGCCTGAAGCAGGACACTGATGTGGTGGCCATCGATGGCCTTCGTACCGTCGAGGACGTTCATCTGGCGGTTGAGGCGGCCGGTCTGGGCAAGCTCGTCATCGCGACGTTCCCCGCGGCGGATATCGCTTCCGGCGTGCGGCGGATGCTTGACCTTGGCGTGGAGCCGCACAGCCTGGCATCGGCGCTGACCGTCGGGGTCGGACAGCGGCTCGTTCGCATGAATTGCCCGAACTGCACCGTTGAGACGCCGAGCGGCGCGATGGTGCGTATACCCGGGGTCACGGCAGATGACGTGAACAGAACCGGGACCGGCTGTCCGAATTGCGGGAAGACCGGGTTTCGTGGTGCGGTCGGCATCTTTGAGGTGCTGCCGTTCACCGAGCCGGTTCGCGCGAAAGTCGCCACCGGCGCGTCGGCGTCCGAGATCGCGGCTGCTGCCGATGCCGCGGGGATGCGGCCCCTGGCGGCGTCAGGCCTGGCTCGCATGCGCTCCGGCGCTGTGAGCGCAGATGAGCTCGATAGAGTCCTGAGGTTCTCCTGACCAGCGGAAGGTGAATGTGCCTCGCAAGAAGAAGACAGATGAGACGGCACCCGTCGCAGCCCAGGTGCGCGACGACGAGCGCGATGGGGTGGCTACCGGCGAAGCGGAGGCAGAAACGAAGGTTGCCCAGGCCGTCGTGTTCCGGCTCGACGAACAACGGTATGCGCTTCCTATCGCCAGCGTTCAGGAGATCCAGCAGATCGTCGAGTTCACTCCCGTGCCGGGTGGCTCGGCGGCGCTTGTGGGGATGATTGATTTGCGCGGTGGCGTTGTTCCGGCCATTGACGTGCGCGCGCTTGTCGGCATGCCGGTACGCGACTATACACTCGACACGCCGATGATCTTCCTTCATACGCACCATCGGCTCGTAGCGCTCCTGGTCGATGCCGTCGAAGACGTGATTGACCTGCCAGAGGGTTGCATGCAACCGCCTTCGAACCTGTACGCGCTCGCGGAGCGGATGCTCGGCATCTGTAAGGTCGATGCCGGACTCGTCGTGGTGCTCGATCCCGACCGGCTTGTGCCGGACGCAGCGCTGGCGAGCGTCGACTTGTTCGTTGAGGAGGGAGCACGGTGAACGGCGACGCGCCGGCCATCGATGAGTCCAAGGCGCAGCAGTCGCTCGAGATCTTGCGCAGGCGGGCGGAGTCGCTCGCCCAGGTGGAAGCGGTCGACACTGCCGCCGAGCTGCTCGAACTGCTGCTGTTCCGGCTGGGCGAGGAGTGGTATGCCGTACCCATCTCGGGCGTTCGAGAGATCGTTAACGACTTCGTTCTCACGCCGATTCCCCGCGTTCCAGACTTCATCCAGGGCGTCACGAACGTGCGAGGTGAGATCGTCTCGGTCACCGATATCGCAGCTTTGATGCGGATCGCGTCCGATGGCACTTGGGCCGGGCGAGAACTGCCCTCGGCGATCATCGCGCAGACTGATCGCTGTGTGAGCGCGATCGTCGTCGATGAGATCGGCGACATCCTCGACGTACCTCGCGAGGCACTCGAGCCACCGCTTGTCACCCTCGATAGAAGCCAAGTCGAATTCATCAGCGGCTCGGTGTACAGGGATGGTCGGCTGATCGGCATCGTGAATCTTGACCGAGTGCTTGAACCGATCGGTGACAACGCCTGATGGCGCGAGAGGGGATTATCGCATGCTCAAGGGACTGATCAAGACGATCCGCGGCTCGTTCCTCTGGAAGTACTCGCTCGTGAACCTCGGGCTGGTCGTGGCACTGAACCTGGTGCAGCTCGGGGTCGCCTGGCTGATGTTCGGCGACGAGCTGGCCAATTCCCCCGAGCTTCTCACCGACCTGGCCGTGGTACTCGGCGTGTTCCTTGCCACCGGTGCGGTCTTTCTCTACGTGTACCTCCTGGTTGGAAAGCGCTTCACCGCTCCGCTCGGCCACGTCGTCACGAGCGTGCAGGCGGCGTGCGAAGGCGAGATCGGTCACAAGGTGGACGTCAAGTCCGAGGATGAGTTCGGTGTGCTTGCCCGTTCGTACAACCAGATGCTCGACCTGATCGTGTACCTCATCACGCAAACGCAGGAATCGTCGAATCGGCTTGCCGGAGCGTCCTCCGAGATCCTCTCGGCCACCGAGCAGCAGGCGTCCGGTGCCGCCGAGCAGGCAGCGTCGATCAGCGAGACCACCGCCACCATGGAGGAGCTCGCCTCCACCTACCGCCAGATCGCGGAGAACGCGAACCAGGTCGTGCACCTGGCCGAGGCGTCGCTTGGCAATGCCGAGAGCGGCCAGCAGGCGGTCGCGAACACGCTTGACGCGATGGAGCAGATCAAGGCGCGGGCGCAGGCGTCGGCGAACAAGATCCTGCAGCTTGGCGAGCGCAGCCAGCAGATCGCCCAGGTTCTCGCCATCATCAACAACATCGCCAATCAGACGAAGATCCTTGCGCTCAACGCCGCTATCGAAGCCGCGCGGGCCGGTGACGCCGGCAAGGGCTTTTCGGTCGTCGCCGTCGAGATCAGGAAGCTCGCGGAATCCGTGGTGGACTCCACGGGTGAGATCGAGACGATCATGACCGAGATCCAGACCGCGGCGAACGACCTCGTCATCTCTACGGAACAGGAGCTCAAGCAGGTCCTGGGTGGCGTCGAACTTGCAAACGTGACCGGGGAGAGCCTTGAGCACATCCTCGACACGATAGAGGAGACGACCTCGGCCGCCAAAGAGATATCCGCGGCGACCCAGCAGCAGAAGAGCGCCACCGATCAGGTGGTCAAAGCGATGCGAGAGGTCGCGTCCGTCGCGCAGCAGACCGCGGCGGGCAGCAAGCAGGTGGCGTCGGCGGCAGAGCAGCTCGCCGCGATCGCCCGCGAATCGAGCAATGTGGGCGCGGCGTTCCGCATCGTCGGCTAGCCTGCCACCCATGCTCGCGAAAGGACCGAAATGGTCGAGTTCGACCGCTCGGCGTTCATAGGCAAGTTTCAGGAGGAGGCGACGGAGTATCTCCAGCGCCTGAACGAGGGCGTCATCACGCTCGAAGCCGACCCGCAGAACCGGGAGCTCATCGACCAGATGCTCCGGGACGCGCACACCCTCAAAGGCTCCTCGAGGATGGTCGGTCTCATCGAGATCTCCGACATCGCGCACCGGCTCGAAGACATCATGGTGAAGGTGCGCGACGGCGAGATTCGCTATGTCCCCGACATGTCGGAGGTGTTCTTCGAGGCGCTTGACAGCATCGTCTTCCTTTCGGAGAGTGCCGGCAAAGACGTGAGCGGCGAAGTCGACATCCCCGGGCTGCTCGGCCGGCTTGGCGAGGCCGCCGGCGCAGCGTCTGGCGAGACGGCATCGGCACCCGGCGGTCCGGAGCGAGCCCCGATCGCGGAAAAGGATGACACTCGCAACCGCGAACGGCCGGGCGCCAGCGCGAAGAAGCCGTCGCCCAAGAAGGCGGTGCATGAAGAGCAAACGCTGCAGACGCGCGTCCAGCAAACCGTGCGTATTCGTACCGAGCAGGTCGACCGGCTGCTGAACCTCGTAAGCGAGGTCGTGATCGCCCGGATCAAGGACGACCAACACGCTCGGGACATGCGGAGTCTGCAGGCGCGCATGAACGAGACCCAGCAGTTGTGGAGCCGCGTGCGTACGACCGCAGTCAACCTTCAGAGCCGAGAGGGTCTCGCGTTCAACGAGGATCTCAACCTGCTCGATGAACTGCTCAACGATCAACGTAAGCGCCTGTCGGGCATCGTCAAGACGTATGCAGAGGATGCGTCTCGCGCCTCCACCGTCGTTGCGGACCTGCAGGAGCACAGCATGGCGCTCCGGATGCTGCCGGTATCGACCGTCTTCAACAGCTTTCCTCGCTCGGTTCGCGAACTGGCCCACCAGTTCAATAAGGAGGTTGAGCTCCAAATCGAGGGCGGTGACACCGAACTCGACAAGAAGGTGCTCGAGGAGATCAACGACCCGCTCATCCACATCATGCGCAACGCCGTTGATCACGGCATTGAGAGCCTTCCCGACCGCTTGGCCGCCGGCAAGCCGGCTAAGGGCAAGATCCTTCTTGCCGCCCGGCAAGAAGGCGATCACATCGTCATCGAGATCTCCGACGATGGCGCGGGCATCGACCCCGAGAAGGTGCGCGCGGCTGCGGTACGTAAGGGATACGTCTCGCAAACCGAGGCGAAGGCGATGTCCGATCGCGAAGCCACGTACCTCATCTTCGAGGCGGGGTTCTCGACGAGCGCGATCATCACCGAGATCTCCGGGCGCGGTGTTGGCATGGACGTGGTTCGCGAGTTCATCGTCGAGAAGCTCAAAGGATCGCTCGATGTCACCTCGGTGCCGGGACAGGGAACGACGTTCAGGCTGACGATCCCGCTCACACTCGCCATCATCCGCGCGCTGCTCGTGAGCGTGAGTGGACAGACGTTCGCCATCCCGACAGCATCGATCGAAGAGACGCTGCGCGTCGACCCCTCGGAGATCATCAAGGTCGAGGGCCGAGAGGTGATCAGGCGGCAGCGTCGGACCATTCCGATCGTTCATCTGCGTGACGTGCTGGGACTCGAAGCCGCCGAGAACATCGGGCGCAAGCTTCCGGTGGTCACCGTCGGCTTCTCGGGACACCGGATTGGGTTTCTCGTGAACGCGTTCGTTGGCGAGCAGCAGATCGTCATCAAGACGCTCGGCACGCATCTGGTGCGCGTCGATAACGTCGCCGGCGTGACGATCCTCGGCGCTGGCGAGGTCGTCCCCATCCTCAACGTGCCCGATCTCATGTATCACGCTCGTCAGATCACGGGTATGCGCGTCCGGCCCGATGCGGCGGCCGCCGCCGAAACGGGCCCGAAGCGCATCCTCATCTGCGAAGACTCGTTCACCACCCGGGAACTGGAGCGGTCGATCTTCGAAGCCGCAGGCTACGACGTGGAGACCGCTACCGATGGCGCGCTCGGCCTGGCGAAGCTTCAGGAAGGGCTGAAGGTCCACGCCGTGGTGACCGACGTGCAGATGCCGAACATGAGCGGTTTCGACCTCACGCGCGCGATCCGTGCCGATGGGCTGCTCAAGACGATCCCTGTCGTCATCGTCACCTCACTCGAGCGTGAAGAGGAGAAGGCTGAGGGCATCCAGGCGGGGGCGGATGCGTACATCACTAAGTCCGTGTTCAACCAGGACACGCTGATAGACACCGTTGAGCGGCTGATCAGATAGCATGGTACCCGCACAAGAGGGGGGCACCGGCACGTGGCGTCTTCAGCGCCCATAAGAGTCGTCATCGTCGATGACTCGCTCGTGGCCAGGGAGATGCTCTCGCAGATTCTTGCGACCGACTCCTCGATCGAGGTGGTCGGTCAAGCAGCCGACGGCCAGGAGGGCGTTGACATGGTCGCTCGGCTCCGGCCGGACCTCGTGACCATGGACATCCACATGCCCCGCATGGACGGTCTTGAAGCGACCGAACGCATCATGGCATTCACACCAACCCCGATACTGGTGGTCTCGTCCTCGGTGCATGGCGAGGGGATGGGACTGGCCTTCGATGCGCTTTCGGCCGGCGCGCTCGAGGTCATCAAGAAGCCCGAGCCGCGCGACTGGGCGGAGCTTGAGCGTATCGGGCACGACGTTATTCGCAAGGTGAAGATCCTCGCGAGGGTGAAGGTGATCACGCACATCCGGGGAAGGCGGACGGTGCCGGCGCGACGCGATCGTCACGCTGTCACGCCGGTACCGGAAGGCCGGAGCATCGTGGCGATCGGTTCTTCGACCGGCGGTCCGTCGGCGCTCATGAGCGTTCTCAAGCCGCTTCCGAGCGATTTCACGCTCCCCATCGTCATCGCGCAGCATATCGCCGAGGGCTTCATCCCGGGTCTGGTGAGCTGGCTCAACGAGGCATGTGCGATCTCGGTGCGCGCGGCGACTGATGGCGGTACCCTCGAGCGCGGTGTCGCCTATTTCGCACCGACAGGGATGAACCTCACGGTGGACGGCACCCGGCTGATGTTCTCGATGCCCGAGAAGGGTCAGCTCTACATCCCTTCGGCGGATACGCTCTTCGCGTCGGTCGCGCGCACGCATCGTGCACGAGGCATCGGCGTGCTCCTCACCGGTATGGGCGCCGACGGTGCCGTCGGCCTCAAGGCGATGCACGATTCAGGAGCGGCGACTATCGCGCAAGACGAGGAGACCTCCACGGTCTTCGGCATGCCGAGGGCGGCGATAGAGCTTCACGCGGCGAGCGTGGTTCTCGCCGTCCAGGATGTTGCCGCGGAGATGCTGCGCCTCGCGGGTCTGTAGCGCGGAACCGCTATACTGCTTGTCATGTCTGAGACGCGCTCCCTTCCTATCGGTGTGTTCGACTCGGGGCTCGGCGGCCTCACCGTCGCGCGCGAGCTTATGCGCGCGCTGCCCTCCGAGGCCATCGTGTATCTCGGCGACACCGCACGCTGTCCGTACGGGCCGAGGGATCCGGCCGAGGTACGCGAGTTCGTGCTCCAGATCGGGACGTGGCTCACGCTGCAGCCCGTGAAGCTCATCGTCATCGCATGCAACACCGCCACGGCGGCCGGGCTCTCGCTTGCGCAGCGCGTCTTCGACGTGCCGGTCGTTGGTGTGGTTGAACCCGGCGCACGCGCGGCTGTGCAGGCGACGGTGAACCGTCGCGTAGGCGTCATCGCGACCGTCGGCACGGTGCAGTCCGGCGCGTACAGCCGCGCCGTTCGCGCGCTCGATGCGGGCGTCACCGTCTTCTCGGCCGCGGCACCGCGCTTCGTCGATGTCGTCGAGGCGGGTCTGCGCATGGACGACGGCCCCATCGAAGACTGGATGTCGCAGATCTCGGAGGTGTTCGTGAGGCCGTCGTTTTACGAGATCGCCCGCGATTACCTCGATCCGCTCAAGCGGGCCGGCGTCGACACGCTCGTTCTCGGCTGCACGCACTTTCCGCTCCTCTCGACCGCTATCCAGCAGGTGGTGGGTCCGGACGTGCGCCTCATCTCGTCCGCCGAGGAGACCGCGCGCGAGGTCGCCGAGACGCTTGCGGCGCGTGGGCAGCTTGCGGCGGAGACCGGCCGGCCGGGGCGGGCGTTTTACACGACCGGCGACCCGGGAGAGTTCGAACGGCTTGGGAGCAGGATCCTCGGCCGGACGACAGGACCCGTGGACACTGTCAGCGTGGCCAAGCTTGGCGCGCTTGTCGGCGGCGATATGCGTGCCGCTGTCATTGCTTTCGATTCCGAGGAGGAGACATGCGCCTGACGGTTCTCGGATCATCCGCTTCGTACGCCGACGCGGGACGTGCGTGCTCGGGTCATCTCGTGCGGGGCGAAGGCGCGGCCGTGCTCTTCGATTGCGGGAACGGCGTGCTCGCCAACCTCGCGAGCGTGATGGATCCGCTCGGCCTGGATGCGGTCTTCGTCACACACGAGCACATCGATCACTTCGCGGACATCTACGCGCTGCAGGCCGCACTGCGCTACGCGCCTTCAGGTCCCGCACCGGCGCTGCCCCTGTACGTGCCGCCGGGCCTGTTCCGGCGCATGGGAGCGGTGCTCGACGCTAAGGGCCAGGCCGAGCTTGCCGAGGCGTTCGTCGTGCACGAGCTCACGGTGGGCATGGATGTCCGTTTCGGCGGGCTCACGGTGCACGTCGGAGCGGGCGACCACGTGGACCCGACCTTCACGCTGAGCGCTTCAGACGGTCGCTCGCGGCTTGTGTACACCTCCGACACGCGCTTTGGCGAGATCGCGCTCGCCTCGGCACGCGGGGCCGACATCCTGCTCACCGAAGCCACGCTGCCGCCGGAGTACGCTGGCCGGGCGGCGCATATGACGCCTGCCGAGGCGGGCGAGCTCGCTCGTGAGGCCGAAGCGGGCACGCTCGTGCTCACGCACCTGTGGCCGACCGTTGACCGCGTCGCTGCGGCCGCCGAGGCCGGCGTGTCATTCAAGGGACGTATCATCGTGGCAAGCGAACTCGACGAGATCGCTTCAAAGTAGGGAGCGCATATGCGGCGATCGGACGATCGCGGACCGGACGTGTTGCGTCCCGTTCGCATGACGCGAAAATACCTCAAGCACGCGCACGGCTCGTGTCTCATCGAGCTCGGCGACACGCGCGTGCTCTGCGCCGCCTCGATGTCGGACTCCGTCGCCGGATGGCGGCGCGGGTCCGGTCTGGGGTGGATAACCGCCGAGTACTCGCTGCTGCCGGCGTCCACGCACACCCGAACTCGCCGTGAGGTGAACCTGGGCGCGCCCGGCGGGCGCACGCACGAGATCCAGCGCTTGATCGGCCGCTCCCTTCGCTCGGTCATCGACATGGGCGGCATGGGCGGCGAGTTCACGCTCAACGTCGACTGCGACGTGATCCAGGCAGACGGCGGCACGCGCACCGCGGCGATCACTGGCGCGTTCATCGCGGTCCACGACGCGTTCGCGACGTGGCGCGATGCCGGCAAGATCAAGGAGCTGCCGCTGCTCGAGTACGTTGCCGCCACATCCGTTGGCATGGTCGACGGCGTCGAGCTCCTCGACCTCGATTACGCCGAGGACAGCAACGCCGAGGTCGACATGAACGTGGTCGTGGACGGCCGTGGCAGGTTCATCGAGGTACAAGGCACCGGCGAGCGTACGCCTTTTGATCGCGCCCGGCTCGACGCGCTGCTTGATCTGGCGCTCGTTGGCACGAATCGGCTGATCGAACTGCAGCATCGAGTGATCGCCGAGAACCTGGAGACGCTCGATGAGCGCTGGTGAGGCCCGCCGCGTCATCGTGGCATCCACGAATCACGGCAAGCTTGCCGAGATCCGCTCGGCGCTCGATCTGGACGGCTGGGAGTTCGTGACCGCCACGGACCTTGGCCGAGAGACGCTCGACGTCGAGGAGACGGGCGCCACCTTCGCCGAGAACGCGCTGCTCAAAGCGCGTGCGTACGCCGAGGCGTTCGGCTTGGCCGCGCTTGCGGACGACAGCGGGCTTGAGGTCGACGCGCTCGCCGGCGCGCCCGGTGTGCGCTCGGCACGTTACTCGGGCGAGGGCGCCACCGACGCGCGCAACAACAAGAAGCTGCTCGACGCGCTTACGGGCCTTCCCGAAGCCGCTCGCAGTGCGCGGTTCCGCTCGGCCGTGGCGCTCGTAGAGCCCGACGGCGCCGTCACGGCGGCCGAGGGCACCTGCGAGGGGCGTATCGGCTTGCGGCCGGCCGGCACCGGCGGCTTCGGCTACGATCCGCTGTTCCTGCCCGCGGCCGCCCCGGGTCGCACGATGGCGGAGCTCTCGCTTGCCGAGAAGAACGCGATCAGCCACCGCGGCGAAGCGCTCCGAGCGCTTCGGCAGGCGCTTACGGCCGCCGGTCGCGGGTAGCGCTCGATCCGCAGCGCGAATATACTGTTGGTCGCCCTCGGGGCGGGTCCTCGCAAGGAGATGCCCGTCTCGGGCGGGTTCGGGCTGTAGCGCAGCTTGGTAGCGCATCTGCTTTGGGAGCAGAGGGTCGCAGGTTCGAATCCTGTCAGCCCGACCACACTTTTGCCGGTGGAAGGCTTGTTCCGGGGGACCGGGCAGGCCTTCTCGCCGTTCCTGGGCTCGCTTGCGGCGTTCCGCCGCGCGAACGCATCGGAGACAGGCATTAGATTCCTATCCGTGATATAATAAGCACGTCGTACGTAACGCGCGATTTGCGCGCCTCGCCCCGTGCGGGCGAGGCGTCCTCGTTTTCGGCTTGGAAGGAACAGCGATGGCCATGAGCGTTCGTGCCGCCTCCGAGGGTCAGGCCGCATGCGATCTGCGCCTGATCAACTCGGAGCTTCACCGTGTCAGCCTGCCTGCGTGGCTGCGGCTCGGGCTTCCGATGGCGCAGCTCAAGGCGTTGGTGGCTCTTGCGAGCGTCGAGGGGGTGTCGGTCACCGGACTCGCGCACAGCCTCTCGATTGGCGAGCCTGCCGCAAGCCAGCTGGTGGAGCAGCTCGTTCGACGGGGCTATGCCGAGCGGGTCCCCGACGCTTCCGACCGGCGCCGGGTCGTCGTGACCGCCACGCCCGTTGGGGCGGAGCTCGTTTCCGAGCTGCGGCAGGGAAGGCGCCAGCATATAGAACAGTGGCTGGCAGCGATGCAGGATGACGATGTTGAGGCGCTGAGCCGCGGGTTGCGCGCTCTAGTGGACGTGGCAGTTGGCGGGAACGGCCAAACGTGCAAGGAAGATGTGAAGTGAGGATGGAAGCCCAGATGAGCACAGAACAACCAAGCGCGGTCGCCAAACGCGATCGGATCCCCTATAAGTGGATCGTCCTGACCAACACAACGATCGGCGTGCTCATGGCCTCTGTGGCCAACTCGAGCCTGCTGATCGCTCTGCCAGAGGTCTTCCGCGGGATCAAGTTGAATCCGCTTGCTCCGGAAAACTTCATGTACCTGCTCTGGATGCTCATGGGCTACGGGCTGGTGCTGTCGGTACTCGTCGTCACGTTCGGCCGCATCGGTGACATGTTCGGACGCGTGAAGATGTACAACCTGGGTTTCCTCGTGTTCTCCGTGGCGTCGGTCGCGTTATCCCTCGTGTGGAGTACGGGCCCGGCCGGGGCGATCGAGATCATCGCCTTCCGGATGGTGCAGGCGGTCGGCGGGGCGATGCTCATGGCGAACTCGGCCGCGATCCTCACCGACGTGTTCCCGTCCAATGAACGTGGGATGGCGCTCGGCACGAACCAGATCGCGGGACTCGGTGGAGGGTTCGTCGGGCTCGTCCTGGGCGGGCTGCTGGCTGCCGTGAACTGGCGGCTCGTCTTCCTCGTCAACGTGCCCATCGGGCTCTTTGGCACCGTGTGGGCGTACACGAAGCTGCGCGACACCGGCGAGCGCCATCCGGCGAGGATCGACTGGCTCGGCATGGTGACGTTCGCGCTCGGACTCGGGCTGATCCTCCTGGGCGTGAACGGTGGTCTCCAGCCATACGGGGGCCTGAACACCGGGTGGACGAACCCGGCGGTGTTAGGTGAGATCGCGGCGGGCGTGCTCTCGTTAGTGGGCTTCGTTCTCGTCGAGCGTCACACCGCGGAACCGATGTTCGACATGTCGCTCTTCAAGATCCGGCCCTTTGCCGCGGGCAATATCGCGGTGCTGCTCTCATCGGTCGCTAACGGCGGAATGCAATTCATGTTCATCATGTGGTTGCAGGGCATCTGGTTGCCGCTTCACGGGTACAGCTTTGAGCAGACGCCGATGTGGGCCGGGATCTTCATGCTGCCCCTCACGGTCGGGTTCATGCTGTCCGCACTGGTGTTCGGCCGCCTGTCCGACAAGTATGGAGCGCGTCCCTTCGCTACGGGCGGGATGCTCCTGGCGGCTGCGACATTCGCCATGATGCTGACGTTGCCGGCCAATTTCTCGTACGCGGCGTTTGCCGTTCTGCTCTTCATGGATGGCCTGGCCTTCGGGATGTTCAGCGCTCCCAATACCGCGGCCGTGATGAACAGCGTGCCGGCGCGCAACCGTGGCGTTGCCGCGGGCATGCGCTCTACGGCGCAAAGCGTGGGACAGCCGCTGTCCATGGGCGTCTTCTTCTCGCTTATGGTGTTCGGACTGAGCACGTCGGTGCCGAGCGCGATGTTCAATGGCCTGACCGCGCATCACGTTGCCGCGGCGACGGCCACCACGCTGTCGAAGATGCCGCCGACGGGCTATCTGTTCTCGGCGTTCCTTGGGTTCAACCCGGTCAAGACGCTGCTGGGGCCGGCGTTCGCCGCGCTGCCCGCGTCGGACGCCGCGGTGGTTGGCGGCAAGACGTTCTTCCCGCAGCTTATCGGCACGCCGTTCATACACGGCCTGGCCGCGGTCTTGATGTTCTCGGCGATCATGTGCCTGATAGCAGCCGGGGCGTCGTGGCTGCGCGGAGGCAAGTTCGTGCATGAGGAAGCCGAGAAGCACCACATGAGCGCCTGAGTGGCCGGTACGGCCATGCGGTCGGGCGAGCCTCTACACAGCGGCGTGAGACCTGCTACCATGCGTTGTGCTGCCACGCGCTGGTCTCGTTTCGGCCGCCCGCGGCGTCCGGCTCTGTGAGTCTGTCATAGCTGGGGAGTGTTCGCATAGCGTACGATCGTGTCGAGCAGATTCGCGGCGGTAGTTCAATTGGTAGAGCATCAGCCTTCCAAGCTGATTGTTGCGGGTTCGAGTCCCGTCCGCCGCTCCATTGACAATGCGTCGGCCCCAAGGGTACTGTTCTCACTCGGCACCCTGGGCGGTCGTCTGTGATAGATGCGCCCGTAGCTCAGTTGGATAGAGCGGGAGACTTCTAATCTCTAGGTCGGGGGTTCGAATCCCTCCGGGCGTGCCAAGCCACTCATGGTGGGTGTAGCTCAGTTGGCTAGAGCGTCGGACTGTGGCTCCGAAGGTCGCGGGTTCGAGCCCCGTCACCCACCCCAGGTAGCTGCCGGGACCCCGGAATCTTTGGGCTTCCCGCAGGTCATTGGCGCGTTTGCATTTCCTAGAACAGGCGTTAGAATGTCCTAGCGTTCGATGGGCCGTTAGCTCAGCTGGTAGAGCAGGGGACTCTTAATCCCAAGGTCACAGGTTCGATCCCTGTACGGCCCACCATCAGCACTTCAAAGAGCCGGTTCCCGAGAGGGGGCTGGCTTTTCTACTGTCTATATGCGGGAATGTGGAGTCCCCTGCTCGCCTGCGGCTGCGCTACGCAAACGCGAGGGATCCGTTTGCGAGGCTCTACCAGCTGAGCTAACGGCCCATCGAACGCCCATTTACGGGAGACATACGTGACAACGGCCTGACAATGGAAGCTTCGCCAGGCAAGAGGAAGGAATCCCAATCAGCCGACAAAGGTGATCGAGGTTCACTCAATGGGCGTTCAGGATGTGTCGGGCTAGATTGGCTATGATGGTTGGAATCGCAGCAGGGGAGCTGCGCTCGCTTCTGACCTCGGAGGATCCATGGCTCGATTGACTGATCAAGAGCAGCAAGACGTCATTCGTTTCCTCGAGGCCGATAAGCCTTTGCCGGACAAGTACAGGTTCCTTCTGTTCGAGGACAAGCGAGAGGTCGAGCTTGTTTGGAATGGGAAGACGGGCGATGTCACCAACGTCGTACTTCCTTTCCAGACCATCGAGCAAGTGGATGAGCCGAGGGCAGAGAAGCAAGAGGATGCCTTACTTCAGTTGGACTTGTTCTCGTTGGACGATCGTGGTCGCCAACTCAAGGGTTGGACGAACAAACTCATCTGGGGCGACAACAAGCTAATTCTTTCATCGTTGAATAGCGGGCCCTTGCGTCAAGAGATTGAGGCACAGGGTGGACTGAAACTGGTCTACATCGACCCGCCATTTGATGTCGGCGCTGACTTCTCTATGGACATCGAGATCGGTGAGGACAAGCTTACGAAGCAGCCAGGTATTCTCGAGGAGATTGCGTACCGAGACACATGGGGTAAGGGCGCCGACTCTTTCCTGGCCATGATCTACGAGCGCCTGTTTCTAATGCGGGACTTGCTCGCATCAGATGGGAGCATATATCTACACTGTGACTGGAGGCTCAACAGTCACCTCAGGATCATTCTCGACGAGGTGTTTGGGCCGTCGAACTACCAGAACGAAATCATCTGGCAGAGGACGAGCGCCCACAGCGATCCTGGCCACTACGGGGTCAACGTCGATTCTATCTTTTACTATTCGAAGTCTCTTGAGCGCACTTGGAACCAGCAGTACTGCCTGCATTCGGACGAGTACAAAATGCGATTCCGCAACGAGGATCCGGACGGTCGTCTGTGGACTGACGCAGACATCACCGCAAAGGGGCTTTCTGGAGGCGGATATACCTACGAGTACAAGGGCATCAAGTCCCTGTGGCGGTGTCCGCTGACGACGATGGAGCGCCTCGATGCCGAAGGCAAGTTGCATTTCACCAGGGCAGGGGGCATCCGGCTCAAGCGCTATCTTGACGAGACGCCAGGAGTTCCACTGCAGACTCTCTGGACGGACGTCTTCCCGGTCAACTCACAGGCAGCGGAGAGGCTCGACTATCCAACGCAGAAGCCTCAAGCCCTTCTTGACCGAATAATCGAGTCGTCATCTAACGAGGGTGACTTGGTGGCTGACTTCTTCTGTGGCTCGGGAACCCTCGCTGCGAGCGCTGAGCGACTAGGGAGAAAATGGATAGTCAGTGATCTTGGCAAGTTCGCTGTCCACACAACAAGGAAGCGAATTATCGGAGTGCAAAGGCAGCTGAAAGCGGATGGAAAGGACTACAGAGCATTTGAGATCCTGAACCTCGGTCGCTATGAGCGCCAGCACTACGTGGGAATCAACCCGAACCTAAGAGAGGAAGAGCAACGCATTCAGGTTGAAGCTCGTGAGCGTGAGTTCACTGACCTGATTCTCCGTGCCTACAAGGCGGAACCTACGACTGGATCAAGCGCTTTCAATGGGAGGAAGTCCGGGAGGATGGTGGCGGTGGGCCCCATCAACATGCCCGTGACCCGTTTGTTCGTCGAGGAGATCATCCTCGAGTGCCGCAAACAGCACATCACGAAAGCTGACATCCTCGGCTTCGAGTTCGAGATGGGACTATTCCCCAACGTCTTGGATGATGCACGGAGCAGGGGCATCGATCTCTCCCCGAAGTACATCCCTGCCGACGTCTTCGACAAGCGGGCTATCGAGAAGAACCAAGTCGTCTTCCACGATGTGGCCTACATCGAGGTGAAGCCGTACATCGTGGGAAACACGGTGTCAGTCGAACTGACGGACTTCTCAGTGTTCTACTCGCAGGACTCGGTCGCAAGCGCCGAGGAGACCGTGAAGAACAAAGGCAGCAAGGTTGTCGTCGAGCGCGGGCAGATCATCAAGGTGAGTAAGGACAAGGACGGCATTGTCACCCGGGAGGTACTTACCAAGGAATGGACGGACTGGATCGACTACTGGGCCGTCGATTTCGACTTCGAGAACAAGTCCGAGATCATCCGTGTGCAGGACGTTGATACGGGTGAGTGGGAAGAGAAGTGGACCGGCGACTACATCTTCGAGAACGAGTGGCAGAGCTTCCGGACGAAGCGCGACAGATCGCTCGAACTTAAGAGCGTGTTCCATGAGTGCTTGCCCGGCAGGAGGAAGGTCGCAGTCAAGGTGGTCGACATCTTCGGCAACGACACGATGGCCATAGTCGAGGTCAACGTAGGGGGTGGCAAGTAGTGGGACTTCACCCTGACTTCCCTGATTCACCATATGCGATTCTGAACCCTGAGATCCGTTGGTTCCCGGCTGATGAGGCCATGCGTGAGACCACCATGGACAAGCTCATGCCCCCGTTGGTTCCACAGCTTCGCCGCAAGGTGAAGGAGTTTCGAGACAGCGGCTATGTTGGAGCGACGGAGACGAGTCGCAGCCTCCTGAGATGGTGGTTTGGTACCCCACACCTCCTGGCCATGTCAGACGATACGATGGGTGAGTTCCAGTACTTCTTCGCCCAGCGTGAGGCGCTTGAGACGATCGTCTACCTGTACGACGTCGTCGGGGTGAAGGACAAGTTCGACCTGATGCGGTTCGACAGTACTGGTTCAGTGTCGGCGAGCATGTTTGACGAAGACTGGCGCCGCTTCGTGGTGAAGATGGCAACGGGTAGCGGCAAGACGAAGGTGCTTGCACTCACGCTCGCATGGAGCTTCTTCCACAAGCTGTACGAGGAAGAATCGGGGCTCTCGAGGAACTTCCTCGTCATCACACCCAACATTATCGTACTCGACCGCGTCTACCGTGACTTCCAGGGCCTTCGGATATTCCATGAGGATCCGATCCTCCCGGACAACGGGCATGATGGTCGCGACTGGAGAAGCGATTTCCAGCTGACGCTGCATCTTCAGGACGAGGTGCAGCTCACCAGACCCACCGGTAACATCTTCCTGACTAACATCCACCGGGTCTACACGGGTGACGACATCCCGCCGGCTCCGGAGGACGAGAACACGATGGACTACTTCCTGGGCAAGCGGCCTACGGGAGCGACCACTGATTCTAAGGTCGATCTCGGGATGATTGTTCGTGACGTCGAAGAGCTGATGGTGCTCAACGACGAGGCGCACCACGTCCATGACTCTAGGCTCGCATGGTTCAAGTCCATCCAGGACATCCACAATCGCCTATTGCAGAAGGGCAGCGAACTCTCGCTGCAAGTGGACGTGACGGCCACGCCCAAGCACAACAACGGCGGAATCTTCGTCCAGACCGTGTGCGACTACCCGCTGGTAGAGGCCATCTCGCAAAATGTGGTGAAGCACCCGGTTCTGCCCGATGCACCGAGCCGAGCCAAGCTCGTCGAGCGTCAATCGGCCAAGTTCACTGAGAAGTACACGGACTACCTTGACCTGGGTGTGATCGAGTGGCGCAAGGCATTCGATGAACACGAGAAGATGGGCAAGAAGGCAATCCTCTTTGTGATGACGGACGACACCCGCAACTGCGACGAGGTGGCCGACTACCTGCGTGGGCACTACGCGGACTTCGGGGCCGAGGACTCGGTACTCGTTATCCACACCAAGAACAACGGGGAGATCTCCGAGGCTGCGAGCGGCAAGGGCAAGGAAGAGCTGGAGATGCTGCGCAAGCAAGCCAACGACATCGACAGTATGGATTCGCCGGCCAAGGTCATCGTCTCCGTGCTCATGCTCAAAGAGGGCTGGGACGTTCGCAATGTGACGACGATTGTCGGGCTCCGAGCCTACTCGGCACAGAGCAACATCCTGCCTGAGCAGACGCTTGGGCGGGGCCTCCGGAAGATGTACGTCGGCAACAGCGTGGAGGAATACGTCAGCGTTGTCGGAACCGAAGCGTTCATGGACTTCGTCGAGCAGATCCAAGCAGAAGGTGTCGTGCTGGAACGCAAGCCGATGGGCGAAGGTACCGCTGCGAAGACTCCGCTGGTCGTCGAGGTGGATCACGAGGATCCCAAGAAGGATCTGGACGCTCTGGATATTGAGCTCCCCCTTCTGACGCCTCGGGTTTATCGCGAGTACAAGAACCTCGCTGACTTGGGTGTCGAGCTTCCTGCTGGTCGGAGGGTTGCCTACAGGCAGTTCACTGATGAGGAGCAGCGGGAGATCGTCTTCAAGGACATCACGACCGGCGAGGTCACACACACGACGATCCTGGATACCACGGGCATCATCGATTACCGGAGTGTGGTCGGGTACTTCGTGCAGACGATCATGCGAGAGCTGCGACTCGTGAGCGGATATGACGTCCTTTTCGGCAAGGTGAAGACGTTCATCAAGGCGGGTCTGTTCGACCGGGACGTTGACCTCGAGGATGCAAATACGCTGAGGAATCTCTCAGAGGTGGCGGCCACGAAGACGCTCATCGAGTCATTCAAGACCGCCATCAATGCACTCACCGTCCTCGACAAGGGTGACGCCGAGATTCGGGACACGATCAAGCTCCGTAACACGAGGCCCTTCGTGGCCAAGGAGCAGGGCTACGTGGTTCCGACGAAGAGCGTCTTCAATCGGATCATCGGAGACAGCCATCTCGAGCTGCAGTTCGCCGCATTCCTCGAGAAGGCACCCGATGTCGTCTCCTTCGCCAAGAACTACTTCGCCGTGCACTTCAAGCTGGACTACGTGAATGCTGATGGCGATATCTCGAACTACTATCCGGACTTCATCGTGCGAAAGTCGGATGGGCGAGTGGTCATCGTTGAGACCAAGGGTCTTGAGGATCTTGACGTGCCGCTGAAGATGGAGCGACTTCGTTTGTGGTGCGAGGACGTGAATCGGGCCCAGGACGACGTCGTGTTCGACTTCGTCTTCGTCGATCAAGAAAGCTACGAGCGCTACCAGCCAACGAGTCTCGGTGAGCTGATGGACTCATTCCTGCAGTACAAAGCAAAGTTGGGTGACGTAACGGACTCGGTTGAGTACCGGTCGAGGTCAAGACTCTTCTCAGTTGGCCAGATTACCGAGGGTGCGCTATTCGTCGAGGACGAGTACGCCGCCGAGGACTAGTGCTCCGTTTGTCTCCTATCAGACGCAATGAAGCGGATCTCTCGCGGAGTGCTTGTTCCCTCGACAAGCAGGAGGAAGCAACCAAGACGGTCACCGAACAGGCAGAGGTGCTGTCTGCGGAGTGGGTTGTGTAGGAGGCAGTTGTGGATCTCTTCAGAATCACCGACGGCAAGCTCGCATCAGTGAAGGCAGCGAGGGTCGACAAGGAGAAGGTGCTTCAGGCTCTCATCGAGCAGAACCTCCAGGAAGCGTTCAGGGTTCGCTTTCTCGCAACGGAGTATTCAACGGGTGAGAAGCATGCTGGCAGAATAGACACGCTCGGCATCGATGAGAACGGTTCGCCGGTCGTGATCGAGTACAAACGTTCCGTGGATGCGAACGTCGTGATGCAGGCGCTCTACTATCTGGATTGGCTCGTCGATCATCGAGCTGAGTTCGAGAAGCTCGTGGCCGACAAGGAGGGGGCTGCTGCTGTCGGCACGGTGGACTGGACTTCCCCTCGGGTCGTCTGTATCGCCGAGTCGTATACGAAGTTCGATCAGCACGGTGTTGCGCAGATGGGTCGCGACATCGAGCTCGTTGAATACACGTTTTACCCCGACGGATACCTCGTGCTGAATCTGGTCAGTGGGTCCGACACGTCGGGCCCGGCGACGGGCCCGGGACCACGAACGAGCTCTGCTGAGAAGAAGGAGTTCTCGTCCGAGGTGGTTCTCGGGAAGCTCGGCGCCGCTCGAGGTATGGCTGAGGACATTCTCGAATATGCCGCTGAGCTTGGGTCGGACGTGACGGTGCGACCGCACCAGGTCTACATCGCCATCCGGACTTCCAAGAACTTCGCGTGTCTCACAGGAGGCAAGGAGAGTCTGTCGATGACTTTCCATCTGGATCCGAAGGACCCGGCGATTATGGGCGACTGCAAGAACTGCAGAGACGTGACCACGATAGGCAAGTGGGGCACCGGAGACCTCCAGCTCTTCATCAAGTCGGACGACGACGTCGCCAAGGCCAAGGAGCTTCTCGACCTTGCCTACGCGACACGCACCGGCGGGGCGTAGGTGGACGGCGCAGCATGGACTTCGAGCAGACTCGTCAGGACTATCGACCGCAGAAGGTGACTGCGCTGTTCGTAGGTGAGTCACCTCCGGCTTCAGAGAAGTTCTTCTATCTTGGCAACTCGAACCTCGCGCGATTCACGTTTAAGGCATTCAGGGGGAGGCGCCCCGAGTCCGATGCCGAAATGCTGGGTTTCCTGCGCGACTTTCAGGCCCGAGGCTTCTATTTGGTCGATTTGTGCCTTGAGCCCGTGAATGGATTGAAGAGGCCGGCACGTCACGCCGCACGGCGACGAGGAATCGAGGGCCTTGCAGCCACCATCGCAAGGGTTCGCCCGCGTTCCCTGGTGGTCGTGATGAAGGGCATCAAGCCGGAAGTCGTGCGGGCGGTGGAGATCGCAAGCGACCCGGGTTTATCGGTTCACGTTCTTCCGTTTCCTGCTTCAGGCCACCAGGTGGAATACGTCGAGGAGCTGCGGGCTCTACTGCCGGCGCTCTCGTCCTGTGCCAGGAGCGAAGTGACTGGCGCGTGATGCAAAAGGGTTTTCGGCATCCAAAATCGGTTTCAGTACGTGAGCGGCAAATAGGATTGAGGTCATCCGGATTCTGCGGATATTTGCCCCCTACCCTCGAGGCTACATCTACCGCTGCTTGCTGGCGTAGTCGTACTTGACGTTGTTCATGATGAAGGAGTTCAGGCCATTTCCGGCTTGAGCGAGTTCCTTCATGCGTTCGATGTTGGACTTGCCGGCGCTGGAATACGTGTAGAGGTAGACGGAGCCATCAGTGAAGCGTACTCGGATGTAGTCTGGTCCGGTTTCGTACGCATCGACGCTGGAGTCACCGTTGGGGTCGGCATACTGCTGCCAACCGCTTTGCTGCGTGGTCGATGCGCTCGGCGAGGATTGCGAGAAGCCGGTGTTCGGATTAGCAGGAGCAGAACATCCGGTCAAGACGACTAGGGCGAACACCAACGCGCAACCGCCAATGGCAATGAAGCCGGAGTTGCTATCGACGTGCCGCCGGATACACCTCACGACTGAGTCCCCCTCGTTGTGACTTCCCGCCAAAGACGGGCGGCGCACTCGTCTTGCGATCCCCCAACTCATGATGAAGCATACACGAGTACACGGACATCGCGGCCTCGAGCACGCGGTTGTGAGGCGCTTGGTTCATTGGCTCTGATGAAGTGGGGATCCGCACGTGGACAGACGACGGCGATGGGAAGCGCTATTGTGTCCTAGGGTAGTCGTGGGGGCCCAGGGCTCTGAAACTGCGTCCAGCGCGACACACGCATCGCACGAGGAGGGGTCGTGGCGAAGGCAGCGTACTGCTCTCAATGTGCCGCATGGGTCTGGGTAGGCTTGGACGGCGGCTGCGCGACGGGGCATCCTCGATCATGCCTTCGCAGCGAGTACGACGTGCGTCCAGACACTGAGGGTGTCCTTCCACTTGCAGCCCCACCAATCCAGTCGCAAAGGTTGTCCCGGGACTCGGGAGCTGAGTCTGCGGGAGCTCATGCGACACCCTCGGGCCCAGACCAGCAAGTGACGACCCGTAGTCTTCAACAGGTGGATTCCTTGGAGTACCCAGCGCGACAAACAGGCTCCCCATTGTCTTTGAGCGGTGATCTCAAAGACGTTGGCCACTCGAGCGTGATCCGATGGATTGCCGTACTGCCATGTGCTATCGCCGCAGGCGTTCTGGCGGGACTGATCGTCGGATTGGCTAATCGCACGCTGCTGCCCAGCTTCATTGACCCTGGTGCCTTCCTCTCGCAGATTTGGATCCAGTTCATTTCCAGTGTGGCGTCAGGCGCGGCCATGGTCTTCGTGGCGACCTACATCGCGCCAACCCACAAGAAGTCCGTCGGTGCCGTGTTTGTGGGCCTCGGGCTACTCTTCTCAGGAGCGGATTTGGTTCTTGGTCTCCTGGTGGGAGACTACTGGTCAATATTGAGAGTGGTTTCCTTCAACCTTGGCACCATAGGGGTAGCATCTGGGGCGCTAACCGAGGATCACGGATAGATCATCAGGATGTTGAACTCGACCCGCTAGACAGTCTCTTCGGAAGTCAGCCTAGTCTCCGGCCTCGACGATGGCAGCAGAGCGATCGAGCAACGCTCGGTGGTTGTCGTTGTGTGCCTTTATCCGCTTCTCCCAGAACTCGTTGTCGGTGAGCGGAGTCAGCTCCTCGTCGTCGTCGAACTCCAGCTCGAACCTTGGGTATGCGGCCGCCAGCTCTCGCGAGAGCGTGATGCCCTTCACGTTCTTGACCTCGATGCGCTTGCCATCCCGATAATCTCGCAACCCGAAGTGGTGAAGATCGTCCTCGACGAAGTGCAGGAATGTGTTGCGGGTGAACTCCGGGCAGTCGGCAAGCAGCTCGGGGGCATAGATCAGCATCCGAGTGCGCTTGCCCCAAGAATCCGAAGCGTTGGATGTGACCGCTTTGACAGAGCCGGCAGCTCTCCAGTTGCCTTTGGGCGAACTGAAACGCCCCGGGTTTCACGTCGGCTCGTTCATTTGGATGCCACGCATAGCATGGCGACTTCCTGATTGTATCGCTCGAGGACCTGGAGCGGTGAGAGCCGCCTGATCCTGCCATCCTCGACCACCTTGAGCGAGCGATGCTTGCGGCGGGCGTTGTACCAGCCGATGTAGCTCACGAGTGCGAGCTCGAGGTCCAG
>JAJFTE010000009.1 GCA_021373175.1 Actinomycetes bacterium | reverse complement strand
GTGTAGGAGGAAATACTCTCAGGGATTTAACCTGCCCCTCCCCTTGCGATGTTTCCGAATCCTCCATCGCGTGTCGCCGTCTTGCTCGAATGCTTAGCATGCGGGCGTGGCGTAAGCTTGTATTTCGTATGATCAGGTTCGAGAGCGGGATTGTAGACGGGCTCATGGTCGATGTCATAGAGATGCCAGTCTGATTCGGGAATGCTGTATGCTCTGAGTACCTGCTCTCTGATCCGTCGCCAAGATGCGTATCCTCCTGGGCTGCGATGTACTGCCGACTCCTGGTGGAATGCACCCGCCGTGTGGCGATGAGCCTCGCAGTAGCCCGATGGGTCGCGCGTCAGCATCGGGCAGCGTTGGTACTTGCATGCGCGAGCTGGCGCGTAGGGCATCTATGCTCCTTCGAAGAAGCCGGGCCGGGAGGCGCTTCACGTCTCCACTCGCATAGCCCGAAGGCAACACTGGCCCGGCTGTTATGCTCTCAAAGAGACCCGCCCATGCAGGAAAGCAGGGCCTGCACAGGCGGGCAGGAGGAGGAGAGGGTAGCCCGGTATGTTCGGATCGTCGCTCTGACGCCTACTTGCCGGGCTGCACGAGGAGGCTTTTGCCTCTATATATACCGGTGAAATCTCCAAAATATCCACTAGAATTGACGCCACCCCATGCGTTCGAGTACGGGTAGGAGGAACTTCACGAGCTGTTCAGCGATCTCGAGGGATAACTCGTCTGCATCCATGTGGAATGGCGCTCCCTTTACTGATACGGTTTGATCTTTCGTCCACCCGTCTTCGTCATCCACATTCCCGATGAACCCTGGATTGCGCCGAATCAGGCGCGCCTTATTTTCCTGCCAGTAGGACGAATAGATGATCTGCCCTGCGAGATGCTTGCAGTTCTCGACCCCCAGGCAATGGGGCGCCATTGAGATTGCCAGCCATGCCTCCTGGACATACTCCTCCTGCACAGCCCGATCATGCTTCGCGCGTCGTCTCGCCTGATCGATTATATGCTGCCGCACTTCAAGGCAGCGCCAGCATTTGGTGGCGAAGTCTTCGCCGGTCACGAAGCGGTCCCTCTGTTGCTCTTGGCAATCATCGCGTCCCCTCCCGGTCGCGTCATGCGTCAGATGCGGTGCATCAGGTCGGTCAGCTCCTCGAAGCTGCGGACCACGTGGACCTCGAGGCCGCGCGCGATCGCGCGGTCGGCGAACGCCACCTGGTCCTCGCGCAGCTCGTCCTCTGCGGTCTTTATTTCCAGCAGCAGGTTCCTCGCTCGGCGCATCGCGATGATGTCGGTGATCCCCGGCACGAGCGGGCGATGGCGCGCGTCGTGCGTCGGTAGCACCAGCCATCCGCGATACTCGAGGTACTGCATGGCCTGCGCTACGAGCTCGTCGTGGGTGAGGGCCCGCGTGGGATCGTCGCGCAGCGGGATCCTCACTCGCCCGGCTCCCTGATCAGCGGCAGCATATCCACGCCTGATTCGGAGAGGAAGCAGTACAGCCCGCTCTCCAGGCGGTTGATGGTGTCCTCGTCCAGCGCCAGCACGAGCTCGTCGCTGATCAGGTGCAGCGCCTCGTGGAGCACTGTGGCGATGGTCCGCTCCGCTGGTCGCCCGCGCTCGAAGATGATGCGTAGCATGTCGTGATTCTTCTCCCCGAGCCCGCCGTCGATGTGGTCAACCCACGCGAGTTCGTAGGTCTTCCCCTGGATCACGAGGTGCTGTCGCTCCTTCACGCCTTCTCCTCCTTGCCGTAGCGGCGGCTCATGGCTTGGCCTCCTTCCGCAGTCTCTCCCTGCTATATCGCTTCGGCAGCTCGCACCTTGCTATCTTCCCGCCGCAGTCTACGATTGGGCAGAAGTCGCCATCTTTGTTCTGCGGCCACGAGGGATGATTGCAACCGTATACCCACTTCGGCCCAACTTGTAGCGGGTGGCACGTTGGGGAGCAGTGATACCGACATTGCGCCTCTGTGGGAAAGTAGCCGTCGATGTGGACGTAGCTCACGCCTTCTCCTCCTTCGGGTAGCGGCGAGCGGCTTCGGCCTCTGCTTCATCGCGGCTCGGTAGTCGTCCGGTCGTGGCGAGGGTGTGGTACATCCACTCGCCGTGGTTCATCCACGCCGCCCGCTTCTGCTCGCAGATGTCGGGTTCAAGCAGGGCGAGGATGCGGCGGGCCTCGGCCTCGTATGCTGGTGACGTTGTTGGCGAACCAGCTTCCCATCGCGCCAACTCCCTGGCGATCTTCTCAACGGTGGCGTCGGTCATGGCGTCCCGCCTTTCAGCTTCACATCTCGTACACCCAAGGACTCATGAAACGACACGGCGCGGAGGATGTAGAACCTGTTGTGTGGGCATTCGGAGGCCTGACGCTTGGCGTGGCTGACGGCGGCTTCGAGTGTGTCCCACTTGGTACTCAACGCGGCCTGGCTCCACACCAACCAAAACACGCGGTCATCCACGTCGCACTTCGTGTCAAAGGTGTGCGTGTCATCTTTCACCTCTTCCCTCCTCTCAGCGGGCACCACGCCGGCACCTTCGGCAGCTTGCCGCGAGCGCAGGGGATGACTCGATCTCGTGGCGATTTACGGTTTATACACCACCATCGCGGTCGCTCGAAATACCATCGGTCTTTACATGCCCAGCGGCACACCGCGCACGTAGCCGGTAGCTTGCTCATGGCTTCCTCCCGAGTAGCGCGTCAATTGCCGTGTCTTTCACGGCGCAGAACAGACAGTCGTCGTTGTGATGCTCACGCGCCTTTCGCAATCCATCCAGCAGCCCATCGTCGGGGGTGTAGAGGGCGGCGTCGACCCGCGATCGCACCGGATCGGTTATTCCATCGCCATCGAGACCTAGCCAGTCGCGCACAGCTTTCAGCGCCTCCCGCATCTTCCCGTTGGCGAGGCGCAGGGAACGGATGACGTCGTCCTGCTGCTCGAACGACCCTATGAGGTCATACAACACATCCCGTGCATCGTGCGTGAGTGTGAGCGCCACTTCAGCGTCCATCGTTCTGTGCCTCCTTCGCCCTGCGCGCCTCGATGCGGTCGATAACAGCCCGGACCTCCCCGGTAATGACTTCTGGGATGTCGCCATTTTTTTGCGGCGATACGCTCCACTCGTAGTACGCCCGGTAGTCCGCAAGTTCGGCCTTGAGCGCGAGTATCTTGTTGCCGGCCTCGTCCAGCATCGTGTCGCGCTCGCGGCTCAACCGCTTGCACTCGGCCAACTGCGCGGCGAGGACGTTGTTGGAGATGATGTATCCACTGGCGGCAGTCTCCCACTTCTCAGCCCGCTTCTCAGCGGCGGCGAGATTGGCCACGAGACCCCGAAACATGTCGCCGCTATACCGGTACCGATCGGCCGTCGTAGCGTCCAACCAGTCGGCCCATTCCTCGCTCGTCATGCCTTCCGTCCCTTTGCCAACTCGGCCAGCAGTTCATCGGCATAACTCACCGCCCGTTCGCATACGGTATCCTCGTTCAAATACTTTCCACTCGCTATCGTCCCCTGCATCGCCATCGCGGCGAACAGTTCGCGCTTGGTGAGCACCTTGTCGGCATCCTCGGTGTACACGCTGAACGCCGGTCCTGACGTATCACTCATGCCCCACCTCCTCACGCCTTACGCAGCATTGACACAAGCAGACGGATGCGAGCGGCCAAGTACTGCTCGTACAGCGGCGCGGGTAGCAACCGGGCGCACCACAGCACGTCTAGCCCGACGCGGCGAGCACGCATGGCCGCGCGCACAGTCACCGGAGCGCCATCGGGGAACATCTCACGGAACTTCCGCCGCTGCCCCTTACATGCGCCACGTAGCATCGCAGACGTAAGCAACTTCATCCCCTACCCTCCTCCTGCTACATCCCGCGTGCGGTTGGAGACGCTTTCTGTCCCTACCGCGTTATACTTTGTAAGTCGTTGGTCACTCCTACGGCCTACTTTCGTCATACAAAATGTGGCGGCGATACCGTGGGTCTCACGCAGAATCGCCTTCGCCCCGGGGACGGGCCAGCCACCACGGCCCAAAGCAGCGTCACTCCGCAGGTCAACGCCGGCGGTCGCACGCCGCATCATCGCCAAACACCGGGCGCTGGCGGGCACCCGGTCACGTCCTGGTATGACACGCACTCTGTCACCAAGGCTCGGGATTCCAACGCACCTCTTGGTAGTCCGAGTCTTGCAAAGATCAATGGCTCCGTGGCCGCCACCATCGGGCCGTATGCCTTCGGCGCTCCTCGACGAGGGTTGGCCGTTGTGCATCACTCCAGCCTCAACATCCTGTCGTTTATCGACTGCGCCAGCCGCTCCATCTCCAGCGGGTGGTTCGATATGCTCACTGCGTCGTTGCACGCGCCCGCGTGGGTGAGCACTAGGTTGTCCCGGTGGTGGATGATACGCGGGCCGTACTTGGCGAGACACCACTTGCGTTGGGGAATTTTGTGGCTCAACTCCCCGTCGTCCACGCCCACCGGCTCTCCGCACACCGGGCAGACACCGCCCTGCGCGTGGTACTTCTCCAGCTTCAGCTCGGCTATCTCGATGCGCTTACGCTCGTTCACCTGTCCCCTCCTGCCTTCAACTGCCGGAAGATGAGTTCTGCGATTTGAGGGACAATCGCGTTGCCAAGTCCTTTAAGTCGGTCCACCCGGCCCTTTACGCCGGTAGCAACCCTTGGGACTCCCGGCCATTCTGAATGCCACTGTCCTCGCAGAGCCGCCACGATGGACCAATCTTTCTCATCTTCAGATAGGGACTCCCATGTCTCTTCTGGCGCGTAAGGTGGGTAGAGCAAAGTCCAAGTCTGTAGGATTGTTTCCCGCAAACGTAACACGGCGGCTTTTCTTTCTTCCTGATGATGTCTCCCTGAGCATGATGCAAGGACGTATGACAAGAACTGCACAGCGTCATCAAGTTGGACCGATGGTTGTTGTTCCAGTTCCCATCTCTGTGATGACCGCAGAGATTCTCTGTAGTGCCGCAGTTCTCGCATGATGGTTTCCGAAGATATCGGTACTTGATTAAATTCCTCCCGGGGTTCTCCTTCTCGAAGGCTTTTCCCATACATTTCTGATTGCAATATTTCCTCTTCAGAAAAGCCCCCATATCTTCCCATCCGCTTGCGTATTTCCTTCGGCTTAGAATCTTCCCGCAATTTCGGCAGCACTTCACCGGATCTGTTTTCTTCTTTCTTCCCATCGCCATCCTCCATCCTTGTCCAGTTCATTGGGTAGTTCATCAAATATTCAACGAACGTCGGGTTCAAAGCTCCAGTCGCCGGTGAAGGGTTCACCGCTCGACCAAGGAGGCAGTTCACCGGCGTCTCCCCGATGCTCGCGCCGTCCTTCCAGTCCCGTGTTGTCGGCGTCGGCCACATCTTCACGGCCATCGGAAGCGCAGGGTTTCCCCTGCTGTCCCGCTGATTCGGTCCCCCGTGTTCCGCATCGCTTGACCGCGGGGTAGGCCACGATCCAGATGCGTTCCCGTCGGTGCGGCGCTCCAACGTCGGAAGCGCGTATATCACTCCACTCCGCATCGTACCCGATTTCGGCCAGCGACCCGAGAACTCTATCAAGCCCCCGTCGAGTGAGCGCTCCGACATTCTCCATGATTGCGTAGCGCGGTCGTATCTCGCCAATAAGGCGAGCGTACTCAAACCAGAGTCCGCTACGTGCTCCAGTGATCCCGGCACCCTTACCGGCTGTGGAGATGTCCTGACAGGGGAAGCCACCGGAAAGAATCCACGACGAACCTGACCAGTTAGCGTTAGGCTGATCCCCTTCGCGCCGCTCGAGTCGTGTCCGTTGTATTCGTACTCCCCCGCTTTCCACTCTGTAGCCTTCGGCGTCTTCCACAAGCGCCCCGCCGTTGATCTTGGTGATGTCTCCAAGGGGAACAGCGTCGGGGAATCTCTGCTGGTAGAGTTTACAGCACCACGGGTCAATCTCGGAGAAGTAGTGTTTTTCAAATCGCCATCCTGCCCAGTATGCTCCAAGTGCGAACCCCCCTATCCCGCTGAACAAGTCAAGGTAGTTCATTGCTCTCTCAGCACCACACCAAGGTCAACAGCGATGACATGGCAACGCTCGATTGCTTCCGCCGCCGTCAGGCTGTCGATGTCCGCCTCGCTGGCCCACACCGTGTGCCCCCGTAACTCGTGCGTCGGCCACCCCACCGTCTCCTGCTTCACCACTTCCATCATCTCTCCCATGCTGTAGCCGGTGTGCTCGGCAAGCTGGCGCACATGGCCACGGAGATGATGGTTCTGCGAGTGCGGCCCCGTGGTGCGAGCCCGGTAGACGCTGAACACCTTCCCGCAGGCCGGGCACTTGGCCATCAGAACGCGCCCTTCTGGTGAAGGCGCTCTTCCCACGCCTTCACGTAGTTCGCCAGCGCGGCCACGTCCAGCAACTTGACATCGGCCTTCATCGTTGCTTTCTCGTCTTCGGTCAGGAACGGCACGAGGGGATGCTCGGGCCACGGTGTGTTGCCATAGAACCCGCACATCTCGTCCAGATTGAGGCCTATCGCGCGGGCTATGCGCCGGCGAAACTCGCTGAAGCCGCCGTAGCTCCACGATACGTGTTCTCTGCTCAGGAACCCCTCACGATGAAAGTCGATACCCATGTCCTCTACCTCCTCAAAGAAGGTGGCTGCATCTCTGGTGCCCCCATGCCCATCTCTCCGCTTCTCGCCCGGGCGAAGGCCAGCCACCATGGCCCTTCTCAGAGCAGCGCACCCCCGTGGTGGTCCATTCGCCGCACATCACCACGAGCCCCCGTGCGGTAAGGCATAGCAGCCAAGGCGCGCCGCTGCCGGATGCGCTGCCCAAAGAAACCGGTGCCTACGCTGTTCCCCATCCAAGGGGCGGGCGCGGCGCTCTACCATGAGTGCTGCCTCTCCCTCGGCACCGGCACGTCGTCCAAACACCGGGCCTCGTGGCGGTGAGGCCCGGCCAGCTCCTGTCGCACTGTGCGCACTATGATCCCAACGAGGCTCGGCACCCGATGCACCTTGCAGGTATCCGAGCTGTGAAAGATCGCGGGTCCGGCCGCCGCCACGGCCACCCCATATGCCAAGCCGAGAGCACCGACGGTGATCGGCGTGTGCATCATCTCGTTTCTCCGGCGTGGATGATCGCGGGCCGTGACGCTCACGATGGCAGCTCCAGCGCGAGCTGCCCCACCTCGCACCCATAGCGCCGCGTGTGATCTCGATGCTTGCGGTCGTGCCGGTTGTGACACTGCTGGCAGAGCGCGCGCAGGTTGTCGTCGGCGCAGTTGCCCGGGTCGTGGTCGGTGTGCGAGATGGTCAGCACAATCTCGATGATGTGCAGCGTGCCCCCGTCACTGGCGACGTCGAATGGCGGTCGGCAGTTACCGAGGCATGCCTCGATGAGCGGACGTTTCCGCACCTGGTGGAACGCGCCCTCGCCATCCCGCCAGCCCCATGCGTGGTTCGGCACGCCGCACTCCTCGCACCGGTTGCGAGCTCGCCGCAGGATGCGCGCGCGGATCTCCGGCCAGTCCGCGGGGTAGCGGTGCCTGTTCGGCGCGAGGATCGGGCTCACGGCGCGGCCTCCGTTGGCGCAGCCTCTTTCCGCCACATGAGCACGTACTGGAAGATCGTCTGCGGGATCGCGTGGTGCCAGTTCGGGAGCGCGTGCTTCTTGTAGCGGAGGCCGGCGCCGGTCTTCGTCACCCAGATGAGCCCGGCTTCCTCCGGCACCTCATCCGCCCGTATCAACTCCCAGGGTGTCACGAAGAAAAAGAGGTTGCAGTATCGGAGGTACGCCCGCCATTTCTGATCGCGGTGGAAGTCCGAACGCGAGACCTTCACCTCATAGCCGATGATCGGCCGCGTCCACGAGTAGGGCATCACCCAAGCGTCGAGGATCGGACCAGGGCTCATGTATGTCGAACCCGTCTTGCAGTGAGGGACGAAAAGGTCGCGTGAGTGCTTCGCGGCCAGGACGCGCAGCATATCGTCCTCGGTCATAGGGAAGAGCAGGTCGCTCACCTCTGCCCCTCCGGCGCCGCGGAGGGCCAGTCGTCGGCGTCGGAAACCTCGTTGGTCGGGGAGTTGACGGTTTTCAACCCGGTTGCCCTTCGACCACTGGCCGCCGGCCGATGCTGCGGCCCACCGCCGCCACCCTCGAACTTCTCCTCGAAGCTCACGTACGTCGGCAGGAACACCAGCTCGAGCATCTGCGTCGCGCCGTGCCTGTTCTTCGCGATGTCGATCTGCGTGGTATAGTCCTGCTCGCCCTCAGCCGCGGCGCGGTCGCGGTGCATAAGCAGCACCACGTCCGAGTCCTCCTCTACCTCCCCGGACATACGAAGATCCGCCAGCGTTGGCATCCGATCCTCCGCGTCGCGGGCGACCTGCGAGAGCACCACGATCGGGATGTCCAGCTCCCGGGCGAGCTGCTTCAGGTTCTTCGACACGTCCCCTACCCGCTCCCACCGAGGAGTGCGCGCGTCCCCGTGGCGGATCAGGGTGAGGTAGTCGACGAACACGATCTCGACACCGAGCCGCTTCATGCGGCGCGCTCTGTTCTTCAGCAGGGTCAGGGCGATATTCGGGGTGTCGTCGATGATGACCGAGGCGCGCTGCAGCACGGCGCCGGCGTCGAGGATCTTCGCGAAGTCCGCCGGGCCCATGTGCCCGCTCGCGAGCGACTGCGAGTTGATCCTGCCGACATTCGCCAGGGCGCGGATCACCAGCTGCTCGGCCGACATCTCGAGGCTGAAGAACCCCACGCGCACCTCGTGGGTCGCCATGTTCAGCGCCATCGACAGCGCGAGGGCGGTCTTGCCCATCGAGGGCCGGCCGCCGATGATGATGAGGTTGCCCTTCCGCATCCCCCCGAGCGGAGCGTCCAGGCGGTGGAAGCCCGTCTCGATCCCCGGGGTCCGCCCCTGCAGCTTGTACCGCTCCTCGATCACCGCCATGGCGGGGTCGAGCAGGTCGCGCAGCATCCGCATGTCCCGGCGATCCTGGCCCTGGAGTTCCACCAGGCCGGCCTCGATCGCCTCGAGCACCGCGTCCACGGGGCCGTCGATCAGCTCTTTCGCCTTGCGCAGGATGGCGACGATCCCCCGGCGCTTCGAGCACTCGCGGATCCTCTCGGCGTAGTAGCTGGCGTTCGCCGCGGTGATCGGGTTGAGCTCCGCAAGGAACTTCGGGCGGTCGGCCATCTCCGAGCCGAGCAGCGTCAGGTCGGGCCGCTTGCCGGCGTCGATGAGCGCGCGCACCTTCGACCAGGCGAGCCGGCAGTCGGCGTCCTGAAAGTCCTCGTCCGCCAGCTCGATCGACTCGAAGCACGACGGGTCGTCGAGGACCGCCCCGAGGATCGCGCGTTCGCTCTGGGTGTCGGCGAGCACCATCACTCGCTCCACCCGCAGTCGCAGGCCGAGCCCCAGTATTCTTTGCCGCAGGCACCGCAGAACTTGTGGACGACCTTCCGCACCGGCTTGGCGGGGGTCAGGAAGTCCTTCCAGCGCAGCCCCGGGCCGAGGAACGTCGAGGGGTGCATGGTGTACTGCGGGTCTTTGCCGGCAACCTGCCGCTTGTAGTTCTGAAGGGCGAGCATCACTTCGCCGGGGTCGAAGCCGTCCTCGTGCGCTCGAGTTCGCCACGCCTTCAGCGCGCCCGCACGGTTCACCTTGCGAGGGTAGCTATCCCAGAACCCGGAGAACTCTTCCGGTTCCTTGTCTTTTTCCTTATCCTTATCTTTATCTTTATCCAGTGGGGCTCGGGAGCCCCTCGTCTGCCCCTCGTGAGCCCTTGAAAGACCGTGCTTCCGAAGCAGGGCAATGTAG
>JAJFTE010000003.1 GCA_021373175.1 Actinomycetes bacterium | reverse complement strand
GGTGTAGACGGGAGCGGCACGGTCACTGCCGACAATCTTGCGACCGGCGGGACCGCACCTGGAACCTGGACGACCACCACGGGTCACGTGCACTTCTAGGTCAGTTCGATCGGCTCACACGAAGGCCGGCGGCTTGTGCCGTCGGCCTTCGGCGTTTCGTGAGTCCTCCCAACCTGCTACCCTGTCGAAGACCGAAACTCGGGAGGTAGCAGATGGCGGGGTCGATTCCACAGTGGTTCTTCCTGCTGTCCGTCGGATTGTTCGGGCTGCTGTTCGGCAGTCTTGCCAACGTCATCATCTGGCGGGTGCCCCGGGGGGAATCCATCGTGTCGCCGGGCTCGCACTGTCCGACGTGCGGGACTGCGATCCGCTGGTACGATAACGTGCCCGTTGTTTCGTGGGTCGTCCTGCGCGCTCGCTGCAGAACGTGCGGGGCGAGGATCTCGGCACGTTACCCCATCGTGGAAGCGCTGTCGGCCATCCTGTGGCTGCTTGCCGCCGTGCTGTGGGGGATCAGCATTCGCACCGTCTTCGGGGTGTGTCTGTTCTACCTGCTTCTTGTGCTCACGTACATCGACATCGATCATCTGCGCCTGCCGAACGCTGTCGTGGCCACGCTTGCCGGAATCGGTGTGATCGGTGTTGCGGTCGCGCAGTGGGGCGGGATGCCCGCTGTGCCCTTCTTCCTCGGCGGCGGCGTGACCGCGAGCCCGCTTGGCTCGGCCGCAGTCGGGCTCTTGATTGGCGTGGGGGTGAGTGTCGCCATGGCGGGCGGCTACGCGCTGGTGCGCAAGTCCGCTGGCCTCGGGACGGGGGATATCAAACTGCTTGGTGTGCTCGGCATCTATTTCGGACCGTACGTTCTCATGGTGCTCATGGCCGGAAGCATCCTGGGAGCCGTCACTGGGCTGCTGACGCTGCGCAAGCACGCCGAGGGAGCGGCAGCCCGTATCCCTTTCGGACCGTTCCTGGCCGTTGCAGCGGTCATCGTCGCCGCGTGGGGACCGAGTATCTGGAACTGGTACATCGGGTTGGCCGGTCTGAGCTGAAGACAATCGCGAGGGCGGGTACAATACCTCTTGGGACACCGGTTGTTGCCTTGCTCTACAGAGCGAGTCATCTGTCTTCAAGTAGACGAGCGTGGGTGCCGATAAGCTGAATATGGGCGGTTTGCGTTATCCGCTCGATTCGGCTGTGGCCGACGACTGGGGCGTGAGAGAGATGATTGGTTTCGTTCGTAGCGCGCTTCGCCGCGACGAGGGCTTCTCGATCCTTGAGATCATGATCGCGTCGGTGATTCTCTTCATCGTGCTGACAGGGGTTCTGGGGCTCGTGGGAACGACCACCAATATGGGCCTCGACGCAAAGCAGCGCAACGTGATGGTGAACGCGCTCAACGCGTACGTGGAGCGCGTTCAGTCGCTGCCGTTCGATTCGGTCGCGCTCGCCGCAGACGGGGGCGCTCTTGCGTCGGAGGAGTCCACACAGGTGGGCGAGTTCACGGTGACCATCTCGCCCTCGGTTGCAGACGGAGCGAACGAGGCCCTCAAACAGCTGACGGTGGCCATCAGCGTGTCGGCGACCGGCCGAACCCCCGTCACGATGACGACGACCGTTCCGGTTCGCGATCGCAGCCAGTTCTTGACGCAGGCAAATCAGGACCCGGCGACAGATCCCACTGTGGCCTTCCTGGATGCGTACACGCCTCCTGAGGGCACGGTCGTTTGGGGCACTTCGTGCATCGGCGGAACGGGCGTGCTCAAGTTGGCGGTTGAAGCGACCGCGAGTGAGGGCCGCGTGCTCACGAATGTCGCGTTGTGGATCGACGACTCTCGTCTTGCCAAGAACGCCCTCGGCGAATCGGGCTCCTGGAACCCGGCGACCCAAACGTTCAGCGAGACCAGCTTCGTCTGGGACACGCGGCAGACTGAAGACATCATTCAAGAAGACGGATCGTACCTTCCCGTGGAGATCGTTGCGGACGGCATGCGTACGATCAGCGCGTACACGCTCGACGACCGGAGCGTCAGCGTCTACTCTGTCCGTCACTTCCTCGTCGACAATCATGCGCCCGGCGTTCCAGGCGTTCCGGCTGCATCCAATCTCACAAACGTGAATGCCACACTCACCTGGGCACCGGCGTCCGACGGTACCTCTCCCGCCGACCACTACGGCGTCCGCGTGTTCAAACAGCCAATCGATGACTCCGGTCCAATGAATCCGTACGAGCACTGGCCTGAGGTCACTGTGGGCACTCCGACAGGTACGTCGCTGGCGATTACGAATGCGACCGCGTTCAGCCGCTATTACCCGGTCGTCAGAGCACTCAGCCCCCGCAATCTGGCGTCCGCGTACACCGCGGGCACACCGATCTTCGTAACTCGGCCGAAGATCACGGGCAACTACACCATTACGGAGGACAAAAACAACGAGTATACGGTGACGTCAACCTTATCGTGCACAGTTCCGACGTTCCCAACATCGGGACTCACGTACACGTGGTATAGGAGCGCTGCGGGTGCTCCTGCCGTACAGGTGGGTACCGGCGCGAGTCTGACGGGGGATGACTGTCCCTTGACGGTGAAGAATAACGACCCATGGCCCGAAGTGCGCTATTACTGCAAAGTCACCTACACACCGCTCGGAGTCAATGGCGGTACCAGCGAGATGAAGACGTCGAACACTGTTGCCACCACTCACACGGGAGTGGTCGCCACTAGCCCGTATGCCGAGGGGACGTGGTGATCGTGCCCCCGCGCGTCATGCGCGAAGACGGCTTCACGCTCACCGAGCTGATCGTGGTGCTCGGTCTGCTGTCAGTGATCCTCGGCGCGGCGTGGCTCGGCTTCCAGGTAGCGAACAATGGCAGCAAGCAGAGCGACCGGCAGTCGCAGATAAGCCGTGAGGTAGGTTTCCCGCTCGACTACATGGAGCGCATCCTCATTCAGAACTACGGGTTTGACAGCACCTACCCCGGCACGACCGGCTACCGTATCGCGACGTTGACCGATCGTGACAACGATGATCATGCCGAAAGGTACATCTTCGAGGCGACCAGCAGCGGTCAGCTGAAAGTGACGAACTCGGAAGAAGCCGACAAGCCGACGCCGAGCGTCTACGTGATCTCATCGCACAACACCAATGTCGCCCAGGGTAAGCCGCTCTTCCGGTATTTCGATGGAGCCGGCAACGAGATCACCAACATGGGGAATGTTGACAGCCAAGCTCGCAGCATGACGATGACGATCATGACGACATACGATGGGCAGTCGTTCTCGGACACACGCCGTGTGTTCTTCCGGAACCGGTAAGAAGGCATCAGGAGGTCCGCCCCATGAACGCGAAGATGCGCAGAATGCTCTCGGACGAGAGTGGGGTCGCGCTCGTCACCGTCATCGGCATCATGGCGGTTCTCACCATCTTGTCCGTCGGTTCGTTCATGCTCGCGCAGCAGACGCTGTTCGAGTCGAAGAAGGTCGAGGATCAGTCGCGGGCATTCCGTGCAGCGAGCGGCGGACTGGATACCGTGCTCACCAGCTTCTCGGATGAGTCCACCGCGACCGATTTTCCCATTCCAGGATCCACGCCGGATGGTTCGTACACCGTGACGCTCGAGGATCTGGGTGGCAGCGAGTACCGGCTCACGTCGACCGGTATCGGGGTCGACGGCAGCCAGGAGGTCGTGAGGCAACAGTTCTACTATATGAACCTGTGGAAGATGAACTTCGCCGGCACCGGTCCGCAGTCGCTCATCAGTGGTTCGGGCGGACTCGCTGGCACGTCGAACATCATTGGACCGTTCTATATGAAGGGCAACCTGGCCATCGCCAACAACATGTCGTGCTTGGAGGGCCCGTTCTTCGTCAAGGGCGGCAACATCACCGTCGGATCGAGCGGGTCGCTTGGGACATCAAGCAAGTATGTGAAGGTCTACTGCGACGGCACCGGCAACCCCGCGGTCCCGGAGAACGGCGCCAAGGGCGGGGCCGGTGGCGTGTTCGTGACGTCTGTCTCTCGCTCGGTCCCGGATATCACGCTGCCGACCGTCGACCGCGACCAGATGGTGACCTGGGCCACAAAAGCGCAGGCCGAGTCGATCGACAACATGATGGGTAGCCCGGACAAGAATCTGGGAGCCAACCTTGAGACGACCGACGGCCAGCCCTCCGACTACACGGTCATGAAGCCGCCGAGCACGACCACCTGGACACGAGAAAGGGCTCAGTCGACACCGACAAATGCGAACTACAAGTTCATAGGTACGGTCGGTTCAGACAATCTACCCCAAGTCTCTGCGCTCGGCGCCGGGACGACGGCGCTTACCATCGGTGGGCGCTCGTTCGGGGCCTGGGGATCGGTTACCACGACGGACGGTGTCTCGCTTCCGGCGGGTCCGACAGGCGCCAACTACACACTCTCCAACAAGCACGATGACTTCGCCTACGACGATGAGAACAATCGCCTTTACATCTCGGGCACCGTCTTTGTCGATGGACCGGTCACGTTCAGCGAGGACTTCACGTACGTCGGTAACGGCAGCATCATCGCGAACGGCCCCATCTACATCAACGGCACCATGCGTCCATACGGCACCAATACCCAGGGTGAAGACAACCAGTGGGCGCTCGGTCTTGTGACGCCGGGCGACGTGTACGTCAACTTCAGCAGCAACAACAACTATGCGAACAAGACCGCTGACGAGATCAGAGCCACGACGCCAGACATGGCGGGTGCGTTCTTCGCGCAAGGAACGGTTCATTTCTCGAACAACCCACTCGTGAGAGGCTCAGTCATTGCGGGCAAGATTGACTCCGGTGGGCCGAACATGTGTCTCGTGACTAACCCGTTGCTGCCGACATATCTGCCGGAGTCACTTCCGGGCATTGATCGGGGTTTGCTGATGCCCGGACTGTGGACGCGGGGATGATTGTATTGACAAGCGGTATGCTTCTGCGGTTCGATAATGCGGAGTATATGCAGGCGTTGCAGGTAGTTGCGCTTGGCGGCACGTGGTCTATGCTCTAGAATAGCTCGGGGGAACGTCGCACAACGCAGTAGAAGTCGAAGCCTAGTCGTGGCAAGGATTGAAGGAGGACTCCTTTGAGCTCGCTCTCCTTCGGCAGCAGTTCGTCGCCCGTTGGCCTGGATATCGGAACTGATCATGTGCGTGCCGTTCAGTTGCGGTCCGCAGGTGCTGGTTTCGCGCTTACAGGGTATGGCACGGTCGAAGTGCCCATGGGGGCGGTCGTCGAGGGCGAGATCGTCGACGTCGACGCCGTGTCTTCCGTCATCCGCGAGGTGTGGCGCCGCTCCGGTGTGCGGGGCAAGGATGCTTCCATCGGCGTTGCGAACCAAAAGGTCATCGTCCGTTTGATCGACCTTCCGTTCATGGAACACACCGAGCTGGCCGGCGCCATTCAGTATCAGGCTCAGGACTATATCCCGATGGCCATCGAGGAATCGATCCTCGACTTCCAGATCATCGGTGACTACATGACACCGAGCGATGAGCACATGATGGAAGTGCTGCTCGTCGCCGCGCATCGTGACATGATCGGCTCGGCAGTCGCGGCGGTCGAGGGAGCGGGTCTTCGTCTGAGTCAGATCGACGTGTCGTCATTCGCCATCGTCCGGGCGCTTATGGGATCCAGCGAGATGTCGGATCTTGACGAGTCGGGCTTTGCCACCGGTATCGTTCACATCTCCTCTGGCATCACCAACATCGCGGTGGTCGAGAAGGGCGTCCCCCGGTTCAACCGCATCTCGTCGCTTGCGGGGAACCAGTTCACCCAGGCGATCGCGAACGTCCTCAACCTCACCTTCGACGAGGCCGAGCGTCTGAAGATCAGCATCGGTCTGCCGGACATCGATGCGGGCGCGTCGCAGCCTTCCTTCGATGTCGATCCCGCAGTGGCATCGGTGGTCCAGGAATCGCTTGAGCGAGAGGTCAACAAGTTCATCGCCGAGGTACGTCGTTCGCTCGACTACTACCTCACCCAGACTTCGCAAGTCCGTACGATCCAGCGCATTCTGCTCACTGGCAGCGGTGCTCAGCTCAGGAATCTAACCGGCTACCTTGAAAAGGGGCTGCAGGCTCAGGTGGTTATCGCCGACCCTCTCGGCAGAGTGCAGGTCCCCGCTAACCTGCAGCAAGCAGTCCTGGCCGACCGCATGGGTAGCGTGACCGCCATCGGGTTGGCGATGGGGGGGATCGACCAGTGATGCGCATCAACCTGCTGCCTCCTGAGATCCTGGAGAAGCGCAAAGCCGAGAAGCGTCTCGTATATGTCGCGCTCGTGGCGGTGCTCGTGATCGTCGCTCTCGTTGGCGTCTACGGGTTCGCCTACGTTCAGATGAAGGCCAAGGAGAGTCAGGTAGCATCACGTGAGCAGGAACTCGCCTCGGCCACCGCTCGTGCGAATGAGCTCAGGGTCTTTGAGGAGAAATCCATTGAGCTCCAGCGCCGCACGTCGGTTGGTGACGCCGCGCTCGCTGGGAGAGTGAACTGGGCGAGACTCTACGACGAAGTCTCACTCGTGATGCCTACCGATATGTGGGCGACGGTCATGAACACTGATGAGAAGACCGGGCTGTCTCTGGACGGGTACGCGCTCGACAGCGCGACCGATTCGCCCGACCTGGGCCACAAGTCGATCGCGAAGCTTCTCGTCAGACTGGCGGACCTCGACCAGCTCTATGATGTGTGGTTGACGAACGCAGCTAAGACGGCCGTGAACGAGACGGACGTCATCCAATTCAGTGTCACTGCGGGTGTCAGTGAGTCTACGGTGGCCTCTTCGGGCGCAGGGAACTGAGGTGGCATGGTGAATCGACTCTCGGCCCAGACGCAGATGATTGTAGCCGGTGTCATCATCGTTGTTATCGCCGTTGCCGGTCTGTTTCTCGGGATTCTGCCTGTCTTCGACAAGACGCGGCAAATGGATGCCCGCATCTCAGCGTTGGATGGCCAAATCATGACCGAGAATGCAGTGGTCGCGAGCCGTCAAAGCGCAAAAGCGCAGGCTGCGCAGACGGAAGTCGATCTGATCAAGATCGCCAACCAGGTTCCCGAATCGCCGGAGTTGCCGTCTCTGATCATCAATCTGCAGGATACGGCGAATCAGGCAGGGCTCGTCTTCGCGCAGATCACCCCGCAGACACCGGCGGCGGTTCTGGGAGCGGACGGACAACCCCTCGGCTATAGCTCGATTCAGATTGAGGTCAAAGTCGAGGGTCAATGGGCGGACATCATCCAGTATGTTCGCACGTTGAGCAAGTACACTCGCGGCATCAGAGTGAAGTCAGTGGCGCTGAACGGGGTCGACGCTACGGAGACTCAAGAGCGCTACGTTGGCGCCAAGTTGGTCCTTGAGGTTTACACGATGTCTGTGATCAACGTGAATAAGCCTGCCGTTCCGTCTGTGCCGGCCACGCCTGCGGCTGACGCGCAGCCTTCGCAGTAGTCCGACGGAAGGGATCACCGTGCCAGATGAGTCCGCAGTTACCGAGACCGGCCAGCCGTCAACGGCGGTGCCTGTGGGAGCGACTGTGCCCAAGAAGCGCAACAGCGGGCTGATGATCGCCCTGGGAGCGCTTGCCGTGCTCGCCGTCATCGGCGGCATCGCCGCTGCTTTGATAATGTTTGTCTTTCAAGCTCCCAACGAGGTTGAAGTCCGCACGCCGGGTGCGACAACGCCGCAGCAGAGCGCTACTGCCACCACGCAAACGGCCGCATCTGCCAAACCGGCCCCTGCGGTCGCCAATGATGAGGTGTTCACGTTCCGCGACGTCTTCAAACCGCTTGCTGGCAAATCGGTGACGACCACGACTACCGCGACCGAAAACACCACCGATACGATCGACGTCAACGAGTATGCTGCCGACACGCTGTACCTCGTTTCGATAGGCAGCGACAGCGGCACGCCGTACGCGAACATGGTGTGGAACTCGAAGACGTATAAGCTCAACGAAGGTGACGCGATTCCCGATACGCCGTGGAAGGTGCTCACGATACGGACAAGCGATGTCGTCATGCTCTACGGAGACCAGCAGGTCGTCTTGTCGGTCGGTCAGGGCATATCAAAATAGCGGATGACCCGGGTCCGGCCTCTATGAGAGCCAGTGGAAGCGCCGCTTAACGCGGCGTTTCTCGTTCCTGCTAGAATCGCACTAGCCCACGGAGAGGCCGAGAGATGCGCTATACCACCGCCGGAGAATCACATGGAAGAGCCCTTGTCACGATCGTGACGGAGGTGCCCGGGGGAATCCCGCTTGCGGCTGCAGCGATCGACGCCGATCTTGCGCGACGGCAGGGCGGATACGGGCGCGGCGGTCGCATGAAGATCGAGAACGATCGTGTGGCCGTGCTCTCCGGCCTTCGCTTTGGCAAGACCCTCGGCACGCCGGTAGCCCTCACCATCGGGAATCGTGACTGGGACAATTGGATCGACGTCATGGCGACATCAGGCGAGCCGGTTGAGTCCGCTCGTGTGACCACGCCTCGACCAGGGCATGCGGATCTTGCGGGAATCCAGAAGATAGGGTCCCGCGACATCAGGGACGTCCTCGAGCGAGCGAGCGCGCGAGAGACGGCGGCACGGGTGGCGGCTGGCGCCGTGGCAAGAGCGCTGTTGGTGGAAGTGGGTGTCTCGGTGATGTCGTATGTGTCGCGCATCGGCGATGTGGTCCTTGATGCCGAGCCAGATCCCGATGAGCTCGCCTACGGGCTCGTCGAGGCCAGCGACGTCCGTTGCCCGGACGCCACCACCACCGCATCGATGCGTGCCGCCATCGATCGCGCCCGCGCGGCGGGGGAAAGTCTGGGGGGCATCTTCGTGGTGGTAGCGACCGGCCTGGTCCCTGGACTTGGGGGCTACGCGCAGGCGGATCAACGGCTGGGTTCTCGGCTTGGCTCGGCGGTGCTGTCGATCCCGGCGATCAAAGGCGTCGAATTCGGCGACGGTTTTGCCCTCGGCGGGACGCCCGGGTCGCTTGCGCACGACGCGATCAGGTATGAGCCCGGACGTGGCATCGTGCGGGACTCGAATCACGCGGGAGGTCTGGAGGGCGGTATGACGAATGGCGAGCCGCTCGTGCTGCGTGCGGTGATGAAGCCGATTCCCACCCTCATGTCACCGCTTTCCAGCATAGACATCGACACGCTTGCGCCGGTCGACGCGTTGCGTGAGCGGTCGGATGTGTGCGCGGTTCCGGCAGCTGCCGTGGTGGCCGAGGCCGAAGTGGCGCTCGTCCTCGCCACAGCCTACGCCGAGAAGTTCGGCGGCGATGACCTGGCGGATATGAAGGCGAGCCTTGCTCAGTATCGTGCGCGGATCGCCCGATGAGCCACGTCCTGCTCATCGGTTTCATGGGCGCTGGCAAGTCCCGCGTCGGGGCGGCCCTGGCACGCGACCTCGGTGTCAACTTCATCGACCTGGATCGCCTCATCGAGTCGCGAGAAGGCGCGTCGGTGCCCGAACTGTTCGCCCGAGGCGGTGAGCAGGCTTTCCGGGACGCGGAGCACGCGGCTCTTGTGTCGTTACGCGACGAGCCGCCTGCCGTTGTGGCGTGCGGCGGAGGCATCGTACTGCGTGATGCGAATAGGGCCGTCTTGAAGGACCTTGGTCGTGTCGTGTATCTTTCGGTGAGTGCCGAGGAGGCGCTTGCGCGGATCGGAGACACGTCCGGACGCCCGCTTTTGGCCGGTGATGCCGCTCGCCGCGCGCCCGGGATCCTTGAGACCCGGCTTCCGCTGTACCGCTCGGCAGCGGACTTCATCATCGATACGAATGGTTTGTCTGCGGATGCGGTGGTTGGAGAGGTGCTGTCTCTCCTGAACGCCTCGGGTGTGATCGACATCGTCCGGGTCCAGAGCGGCGGCGGCTACGACGTGGCGATAGGAGCCGGGGCGCTCGAGCAGATCGGTTCGATCGTCGCAGGGTCGACCGGTGCGCAGCGCGTGGTGATCGTGAGCGACACGAACGTGGCACCCATATACGCGCCGCGCCTCGTGGAATCGCTGCGATCCGCCGGTGTCGAGTCGGAGCTTGCGATCATCGACGCCGGCGAGGCTTCGAAGAGCTGGGAAACCGCGGGCGCGCTCGTCTCGGAGTTCGCGGCACGCACGCTTGGCAGGGACGGCGCGGTCGTCGCTCTCGGCGGGGGCGTCGTTGGGGATGTGGCTGGCTTCGCCGCCGCGGTCTACGTGCGGGGGGTGCCGGTGGTGCAGGTGCCCACAACCTTGCTCGCCCAGGTGGACAGCTCCATCGGCGGCAAGACGGGAGTCGACCTTCCCTCGGGCAAGAACCTGGCCGGCGCGTTCTGGCAGCCGAGCGCTGTTGTCTCGGACACGTCTGTGCTGACGACGCTGCCCCAGACCGAATGGGCGAGCGGTCTTGCCGAGGTCGCCAAGACCGCGCTTCTGGCCGGCGAAGCCGAGACTGCTGAGCTTGAGGCGCATGCGCAGCGGCTGCGCTCGCGCGACCATCGTGCGGTTCTGCGTGCGGTACGGATGGCGGCGGGCTACAAGGCCGCCGTCGTGAGCGGCGATGAACGCGAGTCCGGCGACCGGGAGTGCCTGAACCTTGGACACACGCTCGGGCACGCGCTCGAACGGATCGTGGGCTACGGTGTGCTGCCGCACGGCGTAGCGGTCGCGATAGGCATGCGCTTCGCGGCCCGGTTGGCCGAGCGTTCCGTGGGCGCAAGCCACGAACTCACAGATCGCACGGATGCGTTGCTGGCGGCGCTTGGGCTGCCTGCGGTGATGCCGGCAGGACTCGGCGCGGATGATGTGGTTGCCTCGATGCTGAGCGACAAGAAGGTGCGTGCCGGCGTCGTGAGGTTTGTGCTCGTCCGTACTCCCGGCGACTGGACTGTGGTGCCGGTCGAGGCTGGGGTGCTGCGCGGGCAGCTAGAGAGGTTCCTTGACGGTGAGTAGGCAGGAGTGAATGCGATGTTACGCGTACTGGTCGTGAACGGGCCCAACCTCAACCTGCTCGGGCGGAGAGAAACGGACGTCTACGGGTCGATGACGCTCGGGCAGATCGAGGCCGATGTGATGCGGATCGCCGATGAGATGGGCGTGGAGGTGGCGTTCTTCCAGTCGAATCATGAGGGGGCGATCATCGACCGGCTACACGATGCCCTCGACGACGTCGACGGCATCGTCATCAATCCCGGCGCACTCACGCACTATTCGCTTGCCGTGCGTGATGCGATCGCCGCCATTTCGATGCCTGTGGTCGAGGTTCACATGAGCAATATCCATCGCCGGGAGCCGTTTCGGGAGCGCAGCGTCACCGCTGCGGTGTGTATCGGACAGATCTCAGGCTTTGGTGCCGCATCGTACGCGCTCGGCCTAAAGGCGCTTGTCGACGCGATCAAGGAGGGCGCTCATGTACGCTGAGCCGAGGCTGACCGCGCTCAGGCGCACGAT
>JAJFTE010000119.1 GCA_021373175.1 Actinomycetes bacterium | reverse complement strand
GGAGGTCAGGTACGCAGCGGCCGCCTTGGTCGAGGGCGCACCCTCGATGCCGAACGACTCGATGACGTGCAGGCGCTCGCCGCGGGCGCGATCGCTGAGCGCACCGAGGAGCGCGGCGGCGATCATCTTCTTGGGGGTGCGCTGCGAGTAGTCGCGCGGCTTCGGGCCGTGGACGATGCCACCGCCGGTCATGTGCGGCGCGCGGATCGAGCCCTGACGGGCGTTACCGGTGCCCTTCTGCTTGAAGGGCTTGCGGCCGGCACCCGAGACCTCGCCACGACGCTTGGTCGAGTGCGTGCCCTGGCGAGCCGCCGCGCGCTGCGCGACGACGACCTGGTGGATGAGCGGGATGTTCGTCTTGACGTCGAAGAGCGCGGCGGGCAGCTCGACAGAGCCTGCCTTCTTGCCGTCTGCGCGGGTGACGTCGAGCGCGAGAGTCTGGTCAGCCATGGACTCAAGCCCCCTTCACTGCGTTGCGGACGAAGACGATGCGGCCGCGAGCACCGGGGACGGCGCCCTTTACGAGCAGCAGACCCTTCTCGGCGTCGACGGCGTGCACCGTGAGGTTCAGGACGGTCACGCGCTCGCCACCCATACGGCCGGCCATGCGCATGCCCTTGAAGACGCGGCTCGGGGTCGACGATGCGCCGATCGAGCCGGGCTTGCGGTGGTTGCGGTGCGAACCGTGCGATGCCGAGACGCCATTGAAGTTGTGACGCTTCATGACACCGGCGAAGCCCTTGCCCTTGCTGGTGCCGACGACGTCGACCAGCTGGCCGGCCTCGAACGTGCCCTCAGCGGTGAGCTCCTGGCCGAGCGAGTAGTCCGCGGCATCCGCCGTGCGCACCTCGGTGAGGTGACGACGAGGGGTCACGCCGGCGGCCTCGAAGTGGGCCGTCTGCGGCTTGTTGACCTTGCGCGGGTCGATCTGGCCATAGGCGATCTGGATCGCGTTGTAGCCGTCACGCTCGGGCGTGCGAACCTGGGTGACCACGTTCGGCGCGAGCTCGATGACGGTGACGGGAACGAGCTTGCCGTTCTCGTTCCACACCTGGGTCATGCCGAGCTTCGTGCCCAGCATCCCCTTCGAAATCTTTGAGTTGATGTCTGCCATGGCGAGTCCTAGAGCTTGATCTCGATGTTGACGTCAGCCGGCAGGTCAAGGCGCATCAGCGAATCGACGGCCTTGGGCGTCGGGTCGATGATGTCGATCAGACGCTTGTGGGTGCGCATCTCGAAGTGCTCGCGGCTGTCCTTGTACTTGTGCGGGGAACGGATCACGCAGATCACGTTCTTCTCCGTCGGAAGGGGCACGGGGCCCACAACGGTCGCACCGGCACGGGTCACGGTGTCGACGATCTTGCGGGCCGACGAATCGAGGCCGGCGTGATCGTACGACTTCAGGCGAATGCGGATCTTCTGTCCCGCCATTGTCTGCTCTCTCTCTTTACGCGTCATACCTCACGGGCATCGGACGCACGGGGGCGTGGGATCGGTATCCCTCGCCCTTTGGCACTTCGCATACCGCGTTTCCGCGGTGATGCTGCACCACTGTTCTGCTGTCAAACCGGGGACTCGCGCCTCCGGCTCCCCCACCCGCGTCGCACACGAATGCGCACGCCCGTTTCCGGGATGCTGATGTGGGAAGTTGTGCTCTGCTGCCTGCGGCCTAGGACCCTGCGCGTGCGCGCCGCCTATGCACTGCCCTGGCAGTGATCCAGGGGCACACGAAGCGCCCGCCGGAATGTGGAACCTCACTAGTCTACGTGCGGCCCGGGCGTGTCGCAAACTCGGGCGTGTCGCACGCGCCGGTGCCCGGCATTCTCCCAGCGCCGCGGCCGTCTCCGCCCCTCGCGAGAGTGCCCTCGTTCCTCGCGAGAGTGCCCTCGTTCCTCGCGAGAGTGCCC
>JAJFTE010000112.1 GCA_021373175.1 Actinomycetes bacterium | reverse complement strand
CGCCTGGCGTGCCCTTCGACGACGTCGTAGAGGTCTCGAACTACGTCGCTGCCCTGCAACATGCATTGAGCCGGCTAGAGGAGGGCTTCCCTCTCTCCAACCGGCTGATCCGCGAGACCCATGCGCTGCTGCTGTCGCACGGGCGGGGTGCCGAGAAGCGCCCCGGGGAGTTCCGCACCTCTCAGAACTGGATCAGAGGCACCCGTCCGGGTAACGCCCGCTTCGTCCCCGCGCCGCCTGACCATCTTGAGGACGGGATGGCCGCGCTTGAGCGGTTCATCCACGACGAGTCTCTTGGGCTTCCCGTGCTCGTGAAAGCCGCGCTCGCCCACGCGCAGTTCGAGACGCTTCATCCGTTCCTCGATGGCAACGGCCGCCTGGGCAGGCTGCTTATCGCACTCATCCTCGCAAGTGAGGGGATCCTGCGGCAGCCGCTGCTGTACCTGAGCCTGTACTTCAAGCAGCATCGCGACGAGTACTACCGTCTGTTGGACCAGATCCGTTCGGAGGGTGACTGGGAGGCGTGGCTGGACTTCTTCTTCGAAGGCGTTCGATCCACCGCGCAAGGCGCCGTAGATACCGCGCATCGTCTGCTCGCACTTTTCGCCGAGGATGCAGCGCGCCTCGGCAGTGTCGGCCGAGGAGCGCCGACGACACGACGTGTGTTCGAGGAGCTGCAGCACTCTCCTGTGACGAGCATTCCGGTGCTCCGAGACCGTACGGGTCTGAGCTACTCGACAGTGGCACGCAGCATCGAGGCGCTTGAACGCCTCGGCGTGATCCGCGAAGTCACGGGTCATAAGCGTAACCGCGTGTACGTCTACGAGCGATACCTGGAGGTGCTGAGCGAGGGCGGCGAGCCCCTATAGTGGCAGCATGAAGAGGCCACGCAGACCGCGGGATGGGGTGCGTGGCCCGGTACTGCGATCGGTGTGTCCCTACTCCTTCTCGAAGCCGTACTCCCTGAACTTCAAGACGGCGGCGTTCTCCGATACGGTGCGCTGCACGTGGTCGGGAACGCCGCCCGGCACGTCGGCTTGGATGTCGAGCTCTACGCGGAGCCTGGCGCCTGGGAGCGCCGAGAGGTGCGCGAGCACCTCTTGCGCGATCTTGCCGACCTCCCCGGCAGGGGCGAGCGGGTCTAGCTCCACGGTGCCATGGAAGCGCTTGGGCAGATCGGCCGCGGTTCCTGCAGGACCGGTAGGCGCTGTTTCGCCGTCATAAGGGCGAGTCCCCTCAGGCGCCCAAAGGAGCGTTTGTTCGGCTCCTACCTCAAGGCCGGCACCTTCTTGGGCGATCTTCGCGGTCAGCGCCTCCGCTAGCGAGGGCTTCAGGATGTAGCCGCTTGCCATCACGCTCACGGCCTCCCCGGCGTGGACGCCTCGGTAGGTGCCAGTTTTCTCATCGAAGGCCTCCGCGTACCCGAACGTCTCGCTTCGCCAGTTGAGCGAGCTCACGCCATCTTGGACCGCAGCGAGCAGGACGTTGATGTCCTTAAGCCGTGGCAGGTACAGGTACTGCGCGAAGAGATGCCACAACTCGCGGATGTTTATCGCATCGCCCTTCCACAGGGGGATGCGATCGAGCCAAAGCCTCAGCACTGTCCCGGCCGTTCGGGTGATGATCTGCTCTTCGCTTACCAGTTTTTGTGAGACGCGCACCGCCAGCTGGCCGTCTCCGCCTACCTTGATGGGGCGCCACTCGACCTCGCCGTTCGGGTCAGGCTGCGTGGGCACGATGGCCCACTGCCACGTCTCGCCTAAGCGCTGGCGTGCTGTCTCGCTCGCATCGCGGACCTTTGCTTCCACCTGCGCACTCTGCGATGCCCCCAGGTCGAGCGCATCCTCGTCACGCGCGATGGACTCCCAGGCGAGCTTCGAGCGCACGGCTGAGCGCACGAGCTCGAGAGTGGAGCGATCAGGCGCGAGGAAGACGACCATGTTGCGGAAGCGCCGGGGGCTGGTGCCTCGGCTGGCGAGGATCTCAGCGGCATGCACGCGAGCGTCCGAGTCTTCGCTCTTAGGCCAGTGGGGGTCTTGGGGTCCGAGGATCACCAAGCGCACCTCGGCCTCATCGGCGACCACCGAGGGGGACTCAGGCGCCACATGCACGCCGCAGAACTCTCCACGCGCAGTGGCGGCAGAGCGGAGCAGCTTCACGATCTCCGCGTCCACGTCGGCTTCTTTGAGCCCGTCGGCACGATCTAGCGCAAGACGCGTGAGCGTGGGCTTCACGGTGTACGCGTAACGCGACCCGTCGGTGGTCAGGTGCGTGGCCTTGTCCGAGAGTCGCCTGAGCGCGTCGCCGAAGACCGCGGGCGGCTCGCCGGGCTGCACGCAGCCGAGCTTGATGCGCTTGTCTTCGAGGCCGGGATGCTTCGTCCCGACAGTGGGTGCCGAACCCAAGTAGATCGTGCGTGCGACGCGCCTTGTCGCAGAGTACCGGCCGAGGTTCGGGTTCTCCCGGTCGATCATCACAGGGACAGACGCCGGTCCGTCCACGTCTTTCTCGATGATGGGCTTCCAGTTGTCCTCGAGGTAGCGAGTGAGCTCGTTGAGGACGATTTCGTCATCTATCGGTACCGTCCCTGGCATGATGAGCAGGCTTGCGTCCTCACGCACCCACAATGCGTGGATGACAGCCGCCATCAAGCGCAGCACGCCACGCGTGCGCTGGAACTTCTCGAGCGAGGACCAGTCCGAGTACAGGCGCTCGAAGAGCTCAGGGTGGATCGGGTAAGCAGCCTTGATGCGCTCCCGGTACATGCCCTCGCGGCACTCGCTCGGGAACTCCTCGCGCTGGGAGGCGTAGAGGTCGGCGTAACTTTGGACCACGGCGTCCCGGGCCACAAGTAGCTCGGGGTCCGTCACAGGCTCGAAGAGCCGGCGCCGCACGATCTCGAAGCTCTCCTTTGCGCTCGCCGGCCGCCATGGCGACTGCAGACGGCCGATGACGTTCTTCAGCCGTCGCAACGCTTCGGCACCGCCTTCGCCGCCTATCTCCGCTACGCTCGTGCCCTGGCTGCCGTTGGCAGCATCTGAGGCGGGTATCGAGATCACGAGCAGCGTGCCAGGGACCGCCGCCGCTGCCTCTGTGAGCGCTTGCGCGAAGGTGAAATGGGTGTCGAAAGTCCCCGCAGGCAGCTCGTTGTTGGTGTAAAGCTGACGCGCGTAAGCGACCCATTCGTCGATGAGGATCATGCATGGCGCATAAGTGCGAAACAGATCCACGAGCGCAGAGCCGGGGTTCGTGCTGGTCGCATCTGCTTGCGCCACCATAGAGAAGCCTTCTTTTCCACCCAGCTGCCAGGCGATCTCTCCCCAAAGCGTGCGCACGACGGTGCCGTCCGGCTTCGTCTGCGGTTGCCCTGGCGGGATCGCTGTGCCAACGATCACGGCACGTCTGACCTTGTCGGGAAGTCGCACACCTTTCTCGCGCATGAGCTCGGGTACTCCGGCCATTTTGTCGACCGGCGCTCCAGAGAACAGGTGGTAAAGCGCGAGCAGCGAGTGCGTCTTGCCGCCGCCGAAGTTGGTCTGCAGCTCGATGACGGGGTCGCCGCCTTCACCCGACAGGCGCCGTGCGGCGTCGATCAGCAGCGCTTTGATGCCTTCTGTCATGTACGTGCGGCGGAAGAACTCCACAGGGTCCCGGTACTCGTCGGAGCCTTCGCCACGATGCACCTGCGCGAGGTCGGCTGCGAACTCTGCAGCCGTGTAGCGCCCAGTGTAGACGTCGGGATGCGGCTTGATGACGTGGCGCCACGGAGAGAGCCCGCCAGCGGGTCGGCCTGCAACCGGGGTCTGAGCCACTCGTCTGGTCTCGCGCTTGGCTTGCTCCTCGTAGCGGATGCGCAGAACCTCTTGTTTCAGCCGATCGACCTCG
>JAJFTE010000105.1 GCA_021373175.1 Actinomycetes bacterium | reverse complement strand
GCCGGGATCCCGATGCCGGTGTCGGCGACCGAGAAGGTGACGGAGTCCTCGGCGGCTTCGAGCGTGACCTGTACGGAGCCGGTCTCGGTGTACGCGATCGCGTTGGCAAGCAGGTTGTCGAGCGCGATCGCGATGTCGGTTCCGTCGCCGCGCACGTAGACGTCACGCCCTTCAACGGCCGAGAAGTCGGCGGTCAGCCCAAGCCCTTTGGCGCGCGCGGCTCTTCCGTGCGCCGCCAGCGACAGGTCGATGGCGTGACGCATGTCGGTGACGCTCGAAGGGTCGGGCGCGCTCTCCAGCCGGGAGAGGTCCAGCAGGTCGAGCACCAGCTGCCGGAGCCGGGCCGCCTCGGCTTCGATCTGGCCGAGAAACGCGAGCGCTTGCTGTGTGTCGCCCTCGGAGGCGGCGTGAGCGGCGGACTCCGACAGCAGCAGGATGCCGGTGGTCGGCGTCTTGAGCTCGTGCGATGCGTTCGCCACGAAGTCGCGACGCACGCGGTCGAGGCGCATGCGGGCGGTGGCGTCGGCTACGACGACGAGGTGCCGCGTGGCTCCCTCGGCAGGGTCAAGCGGCACGACGGTCACGCGAAGGTACCGTTGCAGCGGATCGGGACCGATCTCGCAAACGGTGGTGGTCGGCACGTTGAGCGCATCCGTGATGACCGAGACGAGCGACGCCGGAAGCCCGGCGTCGTCGATGGCGCGTCCGCGCATCTCGGGCAACGCGGTGCGAAACATCGTGGCGGCTGCGCGGTTGACGAGCCGCACCTGCCGGCCATCGAGCAGGAGCACGGCGTCGGTGAGGCCATCGAGCACCGTGCGCAGGTTGCGCTGCTCGGACTCGAGCTCGCCAATGCGGGAGCGCAGCTGCGTGCGCAACTCGCCGAGCGCCGCCGAGAGCGGCTCGAGCGCGCCGGTCTCGGCGGGCACCCCGGTGGCCAGGTCGCCGGCCGCCATGGCGCATGCGGCGTCCGCGAGGCGCTCGACCGGCCGTGCGGTGCGTGTCGCGGCGCGCGCGGCCAGCGCGAGCGCGAGCGCGACGGAGAGTCCCAGCAGCAGCAACCCCGTCTCGCGCGCGTTGGCGGACAGCTGGCGGATCTTAGCGAGCGACTCCGAGACCCTGAGCGCCGCGCGCTGCCCCTCGTACGTCGCGGGTACGGCGACGTACATCTGCTCGACACCCTGCGTGGCCGAGCGCCGCACGTCTCGGCCAACGCTTCCGGCGAGCGCGGCGATGATCTCCGGGCGGTTGGCGTGGTTTCCCATCGCCGAGGGGTTCTCGGCACTGTCGGCGAGCACGGTACCGTCCGCTGCCACAAGCGTCATCCGCAGGTCGGTGCGTGCCACCAGCTCGCGGACGGTCTGCTCGGGGACGCCCGGCGCACGTGCGATGACGAGCACGCCGGCCTGCGCCACGCTCTGCAGGTGTGCCTGCTGCTGCTGGATGACGGCGTTGGTGAGCGGGCCGAAGAGGCTCCATGCCCAGGCGCCGGCGAGCACGCTTACGACCAGTACATAGCCGAGGATCAGCCGCAGCCGATAGGAGTCGAGCCATCGCGTGCGAGGTCTCATGACGCTGCCTTCGGTGTTGGTTCGAACCGGTAGCCCACGCCGTGCACCGTGTGGATGTACACAAATGCCGAGGGGTCCTCGATCGCCTGCCGCAACCGGCGGATGTGCACGTCGATCGTGCGCGACGAGGGGAGGAAGTCGTAGCCCCAGACCTCGCTTGCGAGGCGCTGGCGCGACATGAGCAGGCCAGGGTTGGATGCCAGCGCCACAAGCAGCTGGAACTCCTTCAGGCGAAGGCGAGCCGGCTTGCCCGCGACCGTGACCCGCACCTGCGCGGGCTCGATCGCCAAATCACCGGTCTCGATGACCTTCTCATCCGTCAGGACCTGCCGCTCGCGGACGCGTCGCAGGTTCGCCCGGACGCGTGCGAGCAGTTCCTCGACCGAGAACGGTTTGGTAATGTAGTCATCGGCGCCCGAGTCGAGGCCACGGACCTTGTCGCGCTCCTGGCCAAGCGCGGTGACCATGATGATCGCGACGTCCTTGTCCTTGGCTCGCAGCTGCTCGGCGAACGCGTACCCGTCGATGCCTGGCAGCAGGAGGTCGAGCAGGATGAGGTCGGGCAGCTGCTGGGCAGCCAGCTGAAGGCCCTGGATGCCGTCCGCTGCAGCGAGCGTCTCAAACCCGGCGCAGCGCAGCGCGTACTCCACGGTCTGGCGGATGATCGGGTCGTCTTCGACGATAAGGATCTTGGACACGTTTCCTCCGGTGGGTGCGCGGTGACGATGCGCACATCATGACGGGCTCGTTCCCAGATTCAAATGGATTTAACAGTTGTTTTACGCCAGGTCCCCTTGTTTTAACGAGCGTGCAACCACTCGGGCGCTGTCGCTGCCTACGATGGACGTGTCCGGCAGACGTTGCCGGGCATGCGTCTATCCGATACGAGGAGAGGGATCAGCAACGTGAAGAAGCTTGTTGCGTTCGGTCTGATCGCAGCGCTCGCGCTCGGCGCGGTCGGGCTCGCTGGTTGCGGTACGACGGCGTCGGACACTACGTCGACGAGCACCACGGAAACGCCGGCCGCGCCCCAGCTGACCGGCACGATCAATGTCGAGGGTTCCGATACGCTTGTGAACGTCGCGACGGCGTGGTCGCAGAAGTTCATGGAAGAGAACCCGGGCGTTATGATCTCGGTCAAGGGTGGCGGTTCCGGAACCGGTATCGCCTCGCTGATCAACAAGACCATCGATTTCGCCGATGCATCCCGTGAGATGAAGCAAGAAGAAATCGACCAGGCAAAGGCTAACGGCGTCAACCCGGTCGAGCACACCGTGGCGCGTGACGGCATCGCCGTCATCGTGAACCCGGCGAACCCGGTCGAGGGGCTCACGATCGAGCAAATCGGCAAGATCTACCGGGGCGAGATCAAGAACTGGAAAGAGGTTGGCGGTTCCGACAAAGCGATCGTGGTCCTGTCCCGCGACTCCTCCTCCGGCACGTACGAGTACTTCAAGGAGGCTGTTGTCGGCACGGACAAGAACTACGCGTCAAGCGCTAAGCTCCTGCCGTCCAACCAGGCGATCGTGGACGAGACCGTTGCCAACGACGCTGCCATCGGCTACGTGGGCGTGGGCTACACCTCGGCCAAGATCAAGATCCTGAAGGTGGAGGGAGTTGCAGCCTCCGTTGACAGCGTGCTCGACGGCACCTACAAGATCAGCCGTGGCCTGTACATGTACAGCAACGGCGAGGTGACCGGTGTGATGAAGGCGTACCTCGACTGGATCCTCGGCGCCGAGGGTCAGAAAATCGTTGAGGACGAGGGTTTCGTGCCGGTCCAGTAGGACGGCCGACATGCGATGAAGGTGACTCCCACCGAGACGGCGGGACAGCGCCTCGGCCGTACGACACGACGTCGTGCGGCCGAGAGCGTTGTCCGTGTTCTCATATACGCGGCAGGTCTACTGTCGATTGTGATTCTTCTCGCGATCGCGGTCTTCTTGTTCGTTGAGGCCAGAAGGTCGATTGCCGAGGTTGGACTCGGCACGATGCTGACTGGCACGAAGTGGTTTCCCACCGGCACGCCTAAGATCTTCGGATTCCTCCCCCTCATCATTGGGTCGCTCATGGTCACCGGCGTAGCGCTCGTGGTCTTTGTGCCTGTGGGAATCGGTGCCGCGGTCTACATCTCCGAGTTCTCAGCAGGGTGGCTCAAGGAGGTCACCAAGACGGTCATCGAGTTCATGGCGGCGGTGCCCTCCGTGGTCTACGGCTTTCTGGGCGTGGCCGTGCTTATTCCGTGGGTGAAGACGGCGTTTGGCCTGACCTCGGGCATGACTGCGCTCACTGGCGGCCTCGTGCTCGGCGTCATGAGCCTGCCCACGGTCATCTCCATCTCGGAAGATGCGCTGCACGCGGTGCCGGACGCGCTGCGGCAAGGATCGCTCGCGCTTGGTAACACGCGGTGGCAGACGGCGTACAAGGTCGTTGTCCCATCGGCGAGTTCGGGCATCTTCGCCGGCGTCATGCTCGGTCTCGGGCGGGCGATTGGCGAGACCATGGCCGTCCTCATGCTCACCGGCAACGCCGCTGTCATCCCAACGAACATCTTCGAGTCGGTGCGCACGATGACCGGCACGATCGCCGCCGAGATGGGCGAAGTCGTCTTCGGCGGCTTGCACTACTCGGTGCTCTTCAGTGTGGGGCTTGTGCTCTTCGGCATCACCTTCGTCATCAACCTGGCGGCCGACCTCGTGCTCGAGCGCCAGCGAAAGCGGTGGCGCCGATGAGCGTAAGACCCACCAGAGCCCGCAGGGCCCGCCTCGTCGAGGCGATCATGAAGGTCGTCACCGGCGCGTGCGTGGCACTCGTCATCGGGACGGCGTTGTTCGTGCTCGGCAAGATCGTCGCGGCCGGGCTACCCGGCATCAGTCTCGACTTCTTGTTCTCGAAGCCCGGCATGGGTATGCGCGCCGGAGGGATCTTCCCGGTCATCGTGGGCACGCTCATGCTCGTGGCGCTCACGGCCGTGCTTGTGCTCCCCCTCGGGATCATGGCGGGCATCTACCTTGCCGAGTACGCGCCGAGAAACCTGCTCACACGTATCGTGCGGCTGTCGATCGCGAACATGGCAGGCGTGCCGTCGATCGTCTACGGCCTGTTCGGGCTTGCCGTGTTCGTGCTGCTCATGCACTTCGGCAAGTCGCTTCTTGCCTCGGCGCTCACGCTCACGTGCCTCACGCTGCCGGTCGTGATCACCTCCACTGAGGAGGCGCTTCGGCAGGTTCCCACGGACCTGCGGCAGGCGGCGCTCGCACTCGGCGCCACCCGGTGGCGGGCGATCTACAAGGTCGTCTTGCCCGCAGCGGCCCCCGGTATCGTCACGGGTTCCATCCTCGGCCTTTCGCGCGCGGCTGGCGAGACGGCACCTATCCTGGTGACAGGCGCGGCGTTCTTCCTGCCAACGCTTCCGAACTCGGTCTTCTCGCAGTATATGTCGCTCCCGTACCATCTGTACGTGCTTGCCACACAGGTTCCCAACGTGCCCCCCGAGATCACGTGGGGTACGGCATTCGTTCTGGTCGCCGGCGTCAGCGTCGTCAGCATGATCGCGGCAGCGTGGCGTTCGGTCCAAAGAAGGAAGGTCAAATGGTGATGTCAGCGGTACTCGAGGAGGTCGCGATGGAGGCGCCGTTCAGCGGGACCGGTAGGTCTCGCACATATGCGGAGGGTGCCGAGGAGATCTCGGGCAGCTTCTCGCTCACGGACGTCTCCGTGGCCTACGGCAACGAGACGGTCATCGCGGGCGTGGACATGCTTGTGCCGAGCCGAGCGGTCACGGCGCTCATCGGCCCGTCGGGGTGCGGCAAGTCCACGCTGCTGCGCTGTTTCAATCGGATGAACGATGAGATCGGGAACGTGCGCGTGGGCGGTACGATCACGCTTGACGGTCTCGACATCTATCAGAAGAGCATCGACCCGGTGGATCTTCGGATGCGCGTCGGGCAGGTCTTTCAGCGCCCTAACCCGTTCCCGATGTCGATCTACGACAACGTGGCGTTCGGACCCCGCACGCAAGGCATCCGGAAGCGTGAGGAACTCGACGCGATCATCGAGGACGCGCTTCGGGACGCCGCGCTGTGGGAGGAGGTCCAAAACCACCTCAAGAAGCACGCGTTCGAGCTCTCCGGCGGCCAGCAACAGCGACTGTGCATCGCGCGTGCGCTCGCGACCAGGCCGGAGGTGCTGCTGATGGACGAACCCGCCTCGGCGCTGGACCCGATCTCCACCCAGCAGATCGAAGACACCATCGCCGAGCTGAAGGACAGGGTCACGATCGTGATCGTCACGCACAACATGCAGCAGGCCGCACGCATCTCGGACCAGACCGCGTTCATGCTGCGCGAGTCGATGGACCAGCCCGCACATCTCGTTGAGGTGGGCGACACGAAACGCATGTTCACCAACCCGAACGACAAGCGCACAGAGTCGTATATCACGGGCCGATTCGGCTAGTATTCCCGGTAAGAAAAGTGAACGACCCGCCCGGGGGAAGGCGGGTCGTTCGTGTTTCCAGGAGTCTCCCGGAAAACAAACGAGGTGCGTGGGGGGACGCGCCCCGTTCCGTTCGAGCGGCGCCCCCGCGTCCGAGGGGGGAGGGATGGAGCGGGTCGCTCTGCTCGGGAATCTGTGAGCAACGAGCGTGCCAACAGTGGGTAGAATTGGGAGTATGGCGACAGGAGAAGCTCTGATGGACCGAGTGTGGTTACCTGCTCTTGGAAGAGATGTCTCGCGTATCGCGCTCGGCACGTGGTCGATGGGCGGCTGGCAGTGGGGCGGCGCCGATGAGGACGCCGCGCGGGCTACCATAGCGCGCGCGCTCGATCGTGGTATCGACATCATCGACACCGCACCGGTGTACGGTTTCGGGCTCTCCGAGGAACTCGTGGGCGATGTGCTCGAGCGTCGCGGGAACCGCGCGGACGTCGTCATCGCCACGAAGCTTGGCCTGTCGTGGGACTCACGTCACGAACCCTGGCGTGACTCCTCGCCGGGCCGAATACGCGAAGAGGTCGTCGCCTCTCTTGCGCGCCTCCGCACCGACTACATCGACCTGTACCAGGTGCACTGGCCCGACGAGACCGTCGATCTCGACCGGACGGCGGCGGCGCTGAGCATGCTTGTGGAGGAGGGGCTTGTGCGTGCGGTAGGCGTCTGTAACTACACGGCCTCACAGATGGCGGCGTTCTCTCAGGGAGGACGGCTCGACGCCGCTCAGTTCCGCTACAACCTGTTCGAGCGCTCGGCCGACAGCGACGTGGTACCGTTCTGCCGCGCGCGCGGGCTCATGACGCTTGCGTACAGCCCGCTCGCACGCGGCCTGCTGTCCGGCGCTATGCAGCCGGGTCATGAGTCGAGCGACCACGCGCGTCGGGGCTCGATGTTCCACGGTGCCGAGTATGCGCGGCACCTCTCGGCAGTCGAGCGGCTGGATGCGTTCGCACGGGAGACGTACGGCCGGCGGGTCATACACCTCGCTATCCGCTGGGTGCTTGATCAACCCGGAATGACGATCGCGTTGTGGGGCGCACGCAGGCCCGAACAGCTCGATGCTACCGCGGGTGTCGAGGGTTTCGCGCTTGACGACGCCGCGAGAGCCGAGATCGATCGAATCATCGTCGAAGAGATCGGTACGGCGGCTCTTAGCAACCAGTGATCTGGTCGCAGAGCAGTGCGGGTTTCGCGGTGAGGAATACCGCGTATGCCAACAGCACAGACGCACCTGCCAGTATCGCTCCCTCAGCACCGATCAGATCGCCCAGCCAGCCGAAGAGCAGCGCGCCGAATGGCATCATGCCCATGAAGGACAGCACGAACAGCGACATCACCCGTGCTCTGATCTCGGGCGGCACGGCGGTCTGCAGGTTCGTGTTGACGCTTGAGACCGTCGTGAGGAACGCCGCACCCATAACGACCAGCGCGCCCATCGAGAGTGCCGTCGTCTTTGAGAGCGCGAGCACGGTCGCGGCAAGCGGCATCACGATCAGCGCGGTGCGGATGACCGCTTCCCGTCTGACGTTTGCCGAGATGCTTGCGACGCCAAGCGCGCCGACGAGCGCGCCGAGACCGTTGGCGGCCATCAGACCGGAGTATCCTGAGACTCCCAAGTGCAGCAGCTTGGTGGCTATCGCCGGCAACAGCGTGGCAAACGGCATACCGAAGATCGTGATCATCATCGCCGTGAGCAGATGCATCCGGACGCGACGGTGCTCGCGGGCGTACGTAAGGCCGGCGGCAAGCGCGCCCCAGGGTGAGACTCCACTTCGTTTGGGCACGATGTGCTGGTGCGGATGGATGACCGCGAGCGCCCAGATCACGAACAGATAGCTCGCGGCGTTCACCCAGAACACCTCGGTCACGCCGGAGCTCTTCGAGTGGCTGAACAGGGCGACCACCATCGCTGCCGCCACTGGGCCGATGAGGCGCGCCGCGTTGAACTGGGCGCTCGAGAGCGCGATGGCATTCATCAGCAGCTCCCGGGGCACGAGGTCCGGTGTCATCGCCTGCCATGCCGGCGACATGAAGGCGCTGGCCACGCCGCCTGCGAGACTGAGTCCGTAGATCCAGGCCATGCTGATGTTTCCCCTGGCTGCCAGCAGCGCGAACGCCACCGCCTGCAGCATGAGCACCACCTGCGTGACGATGAGAAGCCGCTGCCTGTCGGTGCGATCGGCGAGGGCTCCGGTGAAGATGATGAGAACGAAGATGGGCACTCCGGCCAGGAAGTTCACCAGGCCGATCGAGCCCGAATGCTTGGTCAGGTCGTACACGAGCCAGCCGAGGGCGGTCGTCTGCATCCACGTGCCGACACTGGAGACGAGCGCGCCGGAGAAGAACAGCCTGAAGTCGCGGTGCCTGAAGGATTCGAACGTCCTGAAGCGCCGCAGCATCCCTTGCGGCGCGCCAACAGTGTCTGCCTCACGAGTCGCGGAATCCGTCGGCGGCTCGATGGGGAAGTGGTCGTCTTCGTGGGTTGGCGCTTGGCTCATCGCGGTGGTCCTTCGTGTTCAGGAACACAACGCCGCCTCCGTCGGAAGAGGTGGCGTTGATTCGTGCCGAGAAGACAGCCCCGAGACGCGAGTGTACACCTACTCGCTCACGATACGCACGGCCTCGTCACGCCGCCACGATGTTCTGCGACATAATGCGACCGCCTGCACAACGCGCATTGCTGACCGTTTGTCGGCTGCGCTTCAGGTCAGGCTGCCCGAATGCCGAGATAAACGGTAGCAAAGCAGCACCTGGCGGTACGAAGACGAGGGAATACGCGATGGCTAGTCTCTGCAAGTACGCCGCGACCTGTCCGGTCTTCACAACGGCGCTTGGCCCGCTTCCACACGTCGGTTTGCGGTATCGCCGCGCGTATTGCCGGGGTGGCTGGAACGAGTGTGCACGGTATGCCGTGGCCGCGTCGCGGGGTTATGCAAACGTGCCCGTGGAACTGCTCCCGAACGGGCCGGATCCGCTGATGGAGCTGGTGAGCGCGTCCGAATGGTGCTAAGAGCTCCGCTTGACGACTGGCACGCCCTCGATGGAATCCGGGAGCTGGCCCACGGCATCCGGGGTGCCTGAGGAGACGCCGATCACGATAGCGGGGCGCCCATCGTCATCCTTGCCGATGCCGATCGACATCACACCCTTGATCTGCATGAGTCGGCCGGCATGCTTCGTGAGGACGTACTCAGGGCCGTGCCGCTCGGTGTCTTTGGGCGGCGTGCCCGGAAACAGCCGCCCGATCCACTCGCTGAGGGCTGACACGCGACGCATCCTCTCGTCTGGCGCGAACTGCTCACGTTCGCTTCCACGACCGTACCGCACGGGGCGCCAATCGTCTACACAAGAGGCGTTAGTCTCCCGTCGGCGCCCCGTTCTTGTGGCACTTCACGCACGTCGCGTTCGCGTATCCGTTGGGATGGCAGTCACCACAGGGGAAGCTTCGGTAGCTGTGCTCGCCCACACGCGGATGATTGAAGACGGCGTCTTTGAACGCTATCGAGGGCTTGTGGCACGCTTTGCAGTCGGCACCGAAATGGTCGGCCGGCGGCCGGTGGCACATCGAGCATGCCGCCTGGGCCATGTCGTGGCAGTTTGAGCAGACGACCGTCTTATGGCCGATGAGGACGGTGTGCGCTCCCGCGGCGGGGAGCGACTCGCCCACCACCAGCGCTCCGCTCGGCTGCGATCCGGCGCGCAAGATGCCGGCCGCACCGAGGGAGGCGAACGTGATGCGATGCCCCGCACTCGCGTGACACTGCTGGCACGCGAGCTTCTTGGCGTGCTCGGCGTGCGTGAGGCCGCTGCCGATGTCCACGTTCACCGTGTTGTGGCACACCGTGCACCGCGCGTCCGGGACGACGACCGATAAAGAGGGGAAGGCCGGTTTGGTCGTGACGTGGTCCCAGACCTCCTTGAGCGCCACGAACTTGTGCAAGAAGTGAGCGGTAAGCCCCGGGGCGACGTGGCAGTCCACACACGATACGTCGGGGTGCGCACCTGCGGTCCAGGCGTCATAGTACGGCTGCATCTCGTGGCAGACCTGGCAGAACGCCGGCTGTTCGGTGTACACCATCGCACCGATGAGCAGCGCGACGGCCACGACGCCGACAACCAGCCAGACGACAAGCCGGGTGGGCGTGCTGCGGTGTGGCTTCTCGGACATGAATCCCCCAGCGGCTGGTTTCGTCCGCCAGTTCATGCCACTTCACGCTCGCGAATCACGCGCTCACTCCACGGTGCCCAGGCTGCGTCCCCAGCCGTGCGCGGTGATGGCCGAGTTGAGCTGGTCGCAGAGCTTGTCACGTGAGTAGACGCCGGGCGGCAGCAGCGTTATGACGTCGAGAACGTCCCCGGCCAGGTCGGCGAGCTCGGCGCGCACGATGAATTCGAGGCGGCGCACACGGGTCTGCTCGGCATACAGCGTGTCGATGAGACGCTGGAGCGTCTCGTGGTCGTCTGTTGAAGGCATGGGGGCATGATACCGGAATGCGACGCCGGTTGCCGCGCTTAGAGGGGCTGCTGCCTCACCGCGCGCTCGCCGAGCCACTCCCGCAGCGCGTTCTCCACGCCGTCCTTGCCGGCGTCGACGACGGCTGTGAAGCGCTGCTCGGCGACATCCAGCTCGGCGAGCGCCTTCGGGATGTTGGCACCCCCCGCAAGCTCCCGCACCCTGCGCAGAAGCTCGACGCCGGAGAGCGCTGCGGCGTCCTTGGGCAACGGGTCGTCGTAGAGCAGGCCGGTGAGCGCCTTGTAGACGTCGCCGCCGAACTTCGCCCAGTGGGCCGTCGAGACCACGAGCACGGGGTTCGCGTCGCGCAGGCGTTCGGCCACTTCCCACGCCACAGCGGTGTGGGGGTCCATCAGGTAGCCGGTCTCATCGAAGATGCGCGCGATCACGCCGAGGGACTCGTCGTTGGTGACCCAGTCGCCGATGAAGTGCTCGCGCATGCGGCGGAAGGTCTCGCGGTCCACCCGGAAGCGGCCTTCGGCAGCAAGCGACGCCATCCAGTCGCGGACGCGTCCGGCGTCGGCGAGCTCGAAGAGCAGCCGCTCCAGGTTGGAACTCACGAGGATGTCCATGCTCGGACTCGGCGTGGTGACGAACGTGCGGGCGGAGATATCGTACGTGCCGGTGGCGATGAAATCGGCGAGGACGTTGTTCTCGTTGCTCGCGCACAGCAGCCTGCCGAGCGGCACGCCCATGCGCTTCGCATAGTATGCGGCGAGGATGTTGCCGAAGTTGCCGGTGGGCACGCACACGTCGATCTCGTCGCCGGGCGCAACCCCGCCGCTCGCGACCATGTCGGCGTACGCGCTCACGTAGTACGCGATCTGCGGCAGCAGCCGGCCCCAGTTGATCGAGTTCGCCGAGGAGAGCTTGAGCGCGTGGCGCTCGCGAAGTTCGGCGTTGAAGGCCTCGTCGTTGAATGCGGCCTTCACGGCGTTCTGGCAGTCGTCGAAATTGCCGCGAACGCCGAAGACGCTCACGTTCCCGCCACGCTGGGTGACCATCTGCGAGCGCTGGATGTCCGAGACCCCCTCGGCGGGATAGAAGACGGCGATGCGCGTGTGGTCGCGGTCGGCGAACCCTTCGAGCGCGGCCTTGCCGGTGTCGCCCGAGGTCGCCACGAGCACGAGGTAGTCGTCGGTGAGCTCTCCGCGCGCCTGCTTGCGCGCGATTCCTTCCGAGAAGAACAGCGGCATGCACTGCAGCGCCATGTCCTTGAACGCCGAGGTTGGGCCGTGCCACAGTTCGAGCACATGCATGCCCGCGACGACCTCCTCGATGGGCGCGATACGCCCGTCGTCGAAGTTCTCGCCGTACGCGAGATACATGAGCTCCTCGATGCGCCCGGCAGGCAGGTCCACGCCGAAGCGCTCGAAGATGATCGCCGCGCGCTTCGGATACGGCTCGTCCGCAAGCGCGAGGATCTCGCCGAGTTCAAGCGCCGGGAGCGTCTCGGGCACGTACAGGCCACCGCCGCGCGCGATACCTTTGACGACGGCGTCGCTGAACACGGGGCGGGTCGTGTCGAGTCCGCGAGTATCCCGGTAGCGTCTGGCTTCCATGCGTGCATGGTACCAGAGGAGCGCCGGTGTGCGAGAATCTAAGCGACCCCAAGATGGGAGGCGGTCCGTGCGCGAGTTCGCGACATTCACTCGAGGGGCAGGCCCGCTCGTCGCGGTCGCACTGCACGGTGGCCACGAGTTGCGGCCTGACCTTGCCGCCATCTCCAGACTCTCGGACCGAGATCGATTGCGCGAGGAGGACCCGTACACCGCCGCGTGGACCGGCTGCGCACCCTCACGCGTGGTTGTGAACCGCTCGCGCTTCGAGGTGGACTGCAACCGGCCGCGCGAGCGCGCCGTGTACCGGGCGCCGGAGGACGCGTGGGGACTCCCGGTGTGGCGTGAGGCGCTGCCGGAATCGGCCGCAGCGGCGTCGCTCGGCCTGTACGACGACTTCTACGTCCGGCTGGGCGCGGTGCTCGCGGACGTGATCGCGCGGCACGGAATCGCGCTCGTGCTCGACCTGCACTCGTACAATCACCGGCGCGACGGTGCGAGCGAACCGCCTGCCGCACAGGAGGAGAATCCCGACGTCAACCTCGGCACGGGGCATCTCGACCGGGTGCGATGGGGGAGCGTTGCTGATGCGTTCGTGGATAGGATGCGCGTTGCGATGCCGGAGGCGGATGTTCGTGAGAACGTCAGGTTCAAAGGCGGACACTTCGCTCACTGGGCGGAGGAGACCTTTCGCGGCGACGCGTGCGTGCTCGCGATCGAGTTCAAGAAGACCTACATGGACGAGTGGACCGGAGAGCTCGACCGAGCCGCCTGCGATCGCATCGCCCGCGCGTTGGGACTCGTCGCTCCGGCACTCTTGGAGGCTTCGCTCGCATCGGCGTGACCGCGCATGGGAGGTGGTGTGGATTCTTTGTATCTGTGTGGTGAAATGGCTTGTCAGAGCCCCTGCCGCTGGCTAGTCTTGAGCGGCCATGAATCCATCCGAAGAGACGTGAGGGCACGCCGTGCGCATCGGCTTTATGGTCAACGACATCGCAACCGAAGAGGCGGGGTACACCACCACCCGCCTGGCCGTCGCCGCTATCAACCGCGGTCACGAGGCATGGGTCCTCTCGGCGGGGGACTTCGCCTACGACCCTGACGAGAAGATCAAGGCGCGTGCACGCCACGCTCCGGGGCAGAAGTACGCCTCGGGTAGCGCGTACCTTGCGGGCGTTCGGGGACCGAAGGCGAAGGTAGAGCGCATCACCGTCGACGACCTCGACGTGCTCATGCTCCGCAGCAATCCTGCCGAGGAGGTCGGCACTCGTCCGTGGGCACAGAGCGCCGGCATCGAGTTCGGCCGCATCGCCATGCGCAACGGCGTCATCGTGCTGAACGATCCGAACGGCTTGGCGAAGGCCATGAACAAGATGTATTTTCAACTCTTCCCCGAAGAGGTGCGCCCCCGGACGCTCATCACGCGCGATCGCGACGAGATCAAGGCGTTCGTGCGGGAGCAGGACGGTCGCGCTGTGCTCAAGCCGCTGCAGGGCTCAGGGGGAAGCGGCGTGTTCATGGTGGATCACGCGTCGACCAAGAACCTCAATCAGATGGTGGAGGCGCTCACCAGAGACGGCTACGTCATCTGCCAGGAGTACCTTGAGGCCGCCGAGGAAGGTGACATCCGCCTGTTCATGATGAACGGCCAGCCGCTGCGCTACAAAGGCAAGTACGCGGCATTCCGGCGGGCCCGCCAGGGCGACGACATCAGGAGCAACGTGCACGCCGGTGGCACCATCGCTCAGGCGAACATCTCGGAAGCTGAGCTGCGCGTCGCCGAGATCGTGCGGCCGAAGCTTGTAGCTGACGGGATGTTCCTCGTGGGACTCGATATCGTGGGCGAAAAGCTCATGGAGATCAACGTCTTCTCGCCCGGCGGCCTGGGCAGCGCGCAGAAGTTCGAGAAGGTGAACTTCGCCAACGGCGTCCTTGACGCGCTCGAGCGCAAGGTCGAGTACGCGGCGCACTATCGGCGCAACTTCAGCAACGTTCAGATGGCGACGCTGTAGAGCCGCTGTTGGTCTGCCTCTGGTGACCGGGTATAGTCCCGAGGGATGCTTCAGGTTGCATCCGTACCGAAATGACGCGCGGGGTAGCGTTGTCGCTCGCGCGTCAGGTTGAGAACGCACACTCCCCGAAGGAGCCGAAGTGAGTGGTTCTGTGAGGCGCGCCAGGCGTGGCCTGCGCAACCTTCACGCCAGAGTGCGCGATGGCTATGACGAGTTCCTCCACCTCGAGGTCTCCGGGTCGCTGGTTCTTCTGGCTGCTACCGTCGCTGCGCTTGTGCTCGCCAACACCGCGTTTCACGAGGGGTTCGTCAGCTTCTGGGACACGGAGATCGGGTTCTCGTTCGGCACGTTCGCTCTACGCCAGTCCGCGCTCCACTGGATCGATGACGGACTGATGGCGCTCTTCTTCTTCGTCGTGGGCCTCGAGATCAAGCGCGAAGTACTCGTAGGGGAGCTCTCGACCCTGAGGAAGGCCGCACTGCCGATCTTCGCTGCGCTCGGGGGCATGATCGCTCCTGCGCTTATCTACTCGGTCGTGAACAGAGGGGGAGCGGGAGCTGGTGGCTGGGGTATTCCGATGGCGACGGACATCGCCTTCGCCCTAGGCGTGCTCGCGTTGCTTGGTAGCCGTATCCCGACGAATCTCAAAGTCTTCCTCTCGGCACTGGCGATCGCTGATGACCTAGGAGCCATCCTCGTCATCGCGATCTTCTACACGTCGCAGATCTTCTGGGGCTGGCTCCTCATCGGTCTTGGCCTGCTCTTGGTGCTCGTGCTGTTCAACGTGATGCGGATCGAATCGCCCCTGCCATATCTCTTCGTCGCAACCGCCGTGTGGTTCTGCTTCCTCAACTCAGGTGTTCACGCGACCATCGCAGGCGTCCTGGTCGCGTTCACCATCCCCGCGACGTCTCGTATCCAACCGATGGAATTCGTAGCGTGGGCTCGGCGCAAGATCGACGAGATCGCCGACAAGGACGTTCCGGGTGACCACGTCTTGCAGACCCCTGACCAGCAACATGCCGCTCAGGAACTCCAGGCGCATGCACGTTGGATCCAGGCGCCGCTCCAGCGCATGGAACACGCACTGCTCCCGCTGACGACCTTCGTCATCCTGCCGCTGTTCGCGTTAGCAAACGCCGACGTCGTGCTGCTCAGCCTCGACCTGCCGAAGCTTGTGCTCGAGCCCGTCTCGCTCGGCATCTTCTGCGGCCTCGTGCTAGGCAAGCAGATCGGCATCACGGGATCGACATGGCTTTCGGTGAAGCTCAAACTTGCGGAGCTACCGAAGGGCGTCACCTGGCGACAGATCTACGGAGCGGGATGGCTCGGCGGAATCGGCTTCACGATGTCGCTTTTCATCAGCGGGCTCGCGTTCCGGTCCGGCGTCCTGCAATCCGAGGCGAAGCTCGCAATCCTCATGACGTCGGTCATCGCGGGGCTCGGCGGCTACCTCATCTTGCGCGGCGCGCCACCGGCCGAGGCGCATCTGCTTGACGATGACCTGACTGGAGAGTTCACTCCTTCAGACGACGCGGGCTGACGTCCGCCACGAGCCCGGCCGGTCTGGTAACCTCATGCACGTCGCCCCATGTGTTGGAGGTCCGGATGAAGTATGTCGTGGTGATCCTTGACGGAGCTGCTGGCTGGCCCCTGCCGGAGCTTGGTGGGCGCACGACGCTCGCCTCCGCGAACACGCCGAACCTGGATGCGTTGGCATTCGCTGGACGCGTCGGACTCGCACAGACGGTCCCTGAGGGTGCCGAGCCGTCCTCGTCGGCGGCGTGCACGGCCATCCTCGGCTATGACCCCATCGAGAGCTACGTGGGGCGCGGCGCCATCGAAGCGGCGAGTATGGGGATCACGCTTGCGCCGGACGAAGTGGCGTTGCGCATGAACCTCGTGAACATCGCCGAGGGGCGGATGGCCTCGTACGCGTGCGGGCACATCACCACTCCCGAATCGCGCGCGATCGTCGCGGAGCTTGCCGAAACGCTTGGCGACGACACGTTCACGTTGTATCCCGGCGTCGCGTATCGGCACATTCTCGTCGTGAAGGGCCACAACGAGCTCGTAGATTCCCAATACACGCCACCCCATGACATCTCGGACAAGCCAATCGCCGGGCAGGTGCCCAGAGGTGTCGGGAGTGCGATCCTGCTCGAGTTCATGGAGCGCGCCCGCGAGGTTCTGGCGCGGTCGGCAGCGAATCGCGCCCGAGAACAGGCCGGCGGTCTGCCGGCGACCGACATCTGGCCGTTCTGGCCGGGAGTCGCGCCGCAAGGGCTGCGTTCGTTCTCGGAGACGTTCGGGGTGAGCGCTGCTATGACCTCAGGTGTAGACCTGTTGAACGGACTTGCGGTCCTGCTCGACATCGATCGGCTCGATATTCAGGGAGTCTCTGACGGCGCCGACAACAACTACGTCGCGCAAGCCGAGGGCGGTTTGGCGGCGCTTGAGAACCACGATTTGGTGGTCATCCACGTCGAGTCGCCGGATGAAGAGGGCCACGCCGGCAGCATCGGGGGCAAGATCGGAGCGATCGAAGACATCGACCGCATGGTGATTTCGCGTGTTCGCGACTACGAGGGCGAGATCCGCGTGCTCTGCATGCCCGACCACCCCACGCCCATCGCGCTCAAGACGCACGTTGGCGAAGCCGTCCCGTTCGTGCTCGCAGGCGCGGGCGTCGAGCGTTCGGGGGCGACAGGCTTCGATGAGGAAGCGGCGAAGGCAACGGGCCTGCGGGTCGACCCGGGCTTCGGCGTGATGCGGCTTCTCCTCGTCTAGCGCTTGTGGGCGCCGTGGCGGGGGTATCTCCTTTGCGAGCGGCAGCCGAACTCAAGGAGCGCGCATGGCTCGCAGCATCTGGAAGGGCGACATCAGCTTCGGCCTGGTGACCATCCCGGTCGCCCTCTTTCCGGCCGAGGAGCGAAACGACCTCGCGTTTCACCTGCTCGATGGGCGCGACATGGCGCCCATCCGGCAGGAGCGCGTGAACGGCGCCACCGGCGAAGAGGTGCCCTGGGAGGACGTCGTCAAGGGGTACGAGTACGAGCCCGGGCGCTACGTGGTCGTGACCGACGAGGACTTCCGCGCGGCAGACGTCGAAGCCACCCGGACGGTCGACGTGCTCGCGATGGTGCGCGCCGAGGAGATCTCGATGCTCTACTACGACCACCCGTACTACCTCGCGCCGTCGAGCAAGGCAGCCCGCAAGCCATACGCCATCTTGCGCGACACACTCGCGAAGACCGGCTATGTGGGCGTTGCGAGCATCGTTATCCGCACCCGTCAGCATCTCGCGGCGCTTCTTCCAGCGGACGATGCGCTCGTGCTCGACGTGCTGCGGTTCCCGCACGAGATCCGCGACGCCGCCGACCTCGATCTGCCCGGGAGCGACCTGGCCAAGCTTGGCGTCACCGACGCCGAGATGGACCTCGCCTCCCAGCTCGTAGAGGCGATGACCGGGCCATGGAACCCGTCCGCGTACCACGACACGTATCGTGAGGAGCTGCTCGCGCTCATCAAGCGCAAGGTCGAGACAGGAGAGGTGCTCGCGCCGCCCGAACCCGAGGAGCGGCCGGCTGCAGGCGAGGTGGTCGACATCATGTCGCTGCTGAAGCGCAGCCTCGACGAGCGCAAGGCCGCAGGGGGAGCGTAGCCGATGCCGCTCGAGCAATACCGCGAGAAGCGGCGCTTCGACCGCACGTCTGAGCCTGTCGGCGGAGTCGTGGCTGAGACCCCCCTGCCGGTCTTCGTCGTGCAGAAGCATGCGGCTTCCAGGTTGCACTACGACTTCAGGCTTGAAATGGACGGCGTCTTGCGGTCGTGGGCAGTGCCGAAGGGCCCGAGCCTCGACACCTCGCAGAAGCGGCTCGCCGTCCAGGTGGAGGACCATCCGCTCGAGTACGGTGGATTCGAAGGCACGATCCCTGTCGGTGAGTACGGTGGCGGGACCGTGATGCTCTGGGACCGCGGTACGTGGGAGCCGATCAACGATTCGGCCGAGGGGTACGCGAAGGGCGACCTCAAGGTGCGGCTCTCGGGAGAGAAGCTCAACGGCGCTTTCGTGCTCGTCCGCATGAAGCCGCGCGCAGGCGAGAAGGACAAGAACTGGCTGCTGATCAAGGAGCGCGACGGGTTCGTGCGCCCGCTTGCCGAGGGCGACGTGCTCGACATGGACCGCTCGGTAGCCACCGGCCGGACGATGGACGAGATCGCCGCCGGCGCACGCGCGGCCTCGGGGTCGAAGGTAGACGACGACCCGTCCGCGTTACCGGGGGCGGTCGCCGCTCCCTCGCCGGAGACGATCGCCCCGATGCTCGCCATAGCGGTCGACACGCCTCCGAGCGGCAATGGCTGGCTCCACGAGATCAAGCTCGACGGCTACCGAGCACTCTGCCGTGTGCGCGGCGATGACGTGCGGTTCTTCACGCGCAGCGGCGCGGACTGGACCGAGCGGTTCTCGGCGCTCGTGCCTGACGTGCGCGCGCTCGGTCTCACGGACGCCTGGCTCGACGGTGAGGTCGTGGCGCTCTTGCCCGACGGCCGCTCGGGGTTCGGGGCGCTGCAGGCGGAGCTCAGGCTCGGCGCCGCCGCGAACGTCACGTACTTCGCCTTCGACGTGCCGTACGCTCGAGGGTTCGACCTGCGCGCGTGCGTGCTCGAGGACCGCAAGGCGCTCCTCGGCACGATCCTATCAGGTGCAACGGGCAGGGTGCGCTTCCTCGATCACGTGCGTGGCGGCGGCGCCGAGTTCCACCGGCAGACGTGCGCGTTCGCGCTCGAAGGCGCCGTCAGCAAGCGTGCGGATTCGCCGTACCGCTCGGGGCGCTGGCGCGACTGGCGCAAACACAAATGCCGCCTGCGGCAGGAGTTCGTCGTGGTCGGCTACACGCGGCCGACGTCCGGAGCCGCGGGCATCGGCGCGCTCGTGCTCGCGGCTAATGGGCCGAGCGGAGCGCTCGCCTACGCCGGACGAGCGGGGACGGGCTTCTCGGCCAAGGAGGGTGGCGCGCTCCAGCGGCGCCTCGACGCGCTCGCGGTCGATGTGTCGCCGGTCGCCGAGGTGCCCGCGCGTGAGGCCTCGGGCGTGCGCTGGGTGCGCCCCGAGGTCGTCGTGGAAGTCGAGTTCGCCGAGTGGACGCCGTCGGGGCATCTCAGGCAGGCGTCGTTCATCGGCGTGCGCGAGGACAAACCCCCGTCCGAGGTACGCAAGGAACTGCCACCAGGCGACGCTGAAGTCGCCGGCGTGGTTCTGACCCATCCTGACAAGGTGCTCTTCCATGGGATCGGCGTCTCCAAGCGCGAGCTCGCACGCTACTACGAGCGTGTGGCCGGCCAGCTCCTCCCGGAGCTTCGTGACCGCCCGCTCGTTCTGGTCCGGTGTCCCCATGGGACGGAACAAGCGTGCTTCTACCAGAAGGAAGCGACGCAGGGCTTCAGGGTCGGTCTCAGGACCGTGCCGGTGCAACATGAAGACGGCATCGTAAACTACGCGCTCGCTGACACTATTGAAGATGTCATTGGGCTCGTGCAGCTCGGCGTACTGGAGATCCACACCTGGGGCGCGCTCGCCGACGACGTCGAGCGTCCGGACCGCATCGTCATCGATCTGGATCCCGGACCGGGCGTGGTATGGAAGACCGTCACCGACGCGGCGCTTCTCATCAGAGACGGCCTTGAGGGCATCGGACTTGCCGCCTTTGCCAAGACGACCGGCAGTAAGGGGCTTCACGTCGTGACCCCGATCGTGCGCGACGGGGATTGGGAATCCGTGAAGGAAGTCGCGCGAACGTTCTGCGAGGCCGTGGCGGCCGCAGATCCGGCGCGTTTCACGACCAATCCGCTCAAGGCGCACCGGCAAGGCAGGGTGTTCATCGACTATGTTCGCAACTCCCGCGGCGCGACCGCGGTAGCCGCCTATTCGTCACGCGCGAAACCCGGCGCAACGGTGTCCGTGCCCGTGCGTTGGGACGAGGTCGAAGCCGGAGTGCGCTCCGATGCCTACACCATCAGGAGCGTGCCGAGGCGGGTCGCCGCCTTGCGCGAGGATCCGTGGGCGGAGTACGAGCGCTCGCGGAGACCGCTCGACGAGCGGGTGCGCAACGCGCTCGGCCTGCTCTAGCCTCAGCGGTCCTTGCGCGTCTTGAAGAACACGACCGAGACGAACCCGATGCCCGCGATGGTCGCCACGACGGCTGAGGCGAGTTCGTCGGCGATCGTGCCGTACTGAGCGAATCCCGTAGCGGGTGTTCAGGCGCCCGCGAATTGCGCCGCATGCAGCCGGGCGAAGAGCCCGCCTTGAGCGAGGAGCGCCTCGTACGCGCCGTCTTCGACGATGCGCCCATCATCGACGACGACGATCCTATCGGCGTCACGGACCGTGGACAGGCGATGCGCGATGACGAGCGCGGTGCGTCCGCGCAAGATCGTCTCCAGCGCCTCCTGGATGAGGAGCTCAGTCCGCGTGTCGACCGAGGAGGTCGCCTCGTCGAGCACCAGGATCGCAGGGTCGGCCAGGACCGCTCGCGCGAACGCGATGAGCTGCCGCTGGCCGGTCGAGAGCAGCACGCCGCGCTCGCCAACGGGCGTGTCGAACCCGTCGGCCAGCCGGTCGATGAAGGTCGTCGCGCGTGAGGCCTCAGCGGCCGCGCGAACGTCGGCATCGGTCGCCTCCAGCCTGCCGTAGCGGATGTTCTCGGCAATGGTGCCCGAGAACAGGAACGGGTCCTGGAGGACCACGCCGAGGTTCCGGCGGAACGACGCGAGCGTGAGCGTCCGCAGGTCGTGACCATCCACGAGCACGCGGCCCTCGGTGGGGTCGTAGAAGCGGGCGAGGAGGTTGATGAGCGTGCTCTTGCCGGCACCGGTTGGTCCGACGATGGCGAGCGTGGTGCCTGCCTCCACGTGAAGGTCGATGCCGTCGATCACGACCGGGCCCGTGCTGTACGAGAAGCGCACGTTCTCGAACGCGACCTCGCCCCGGAGACGGCCAACGTCGGTCGCGTCGGGGGCGTCGGTGACCTCGGGCGGCGTGTCGAGCAGGTCGAAGACGCGCTCGCCGCCCGCGAGCGCCGATTGCGTCTCGGCCCACAGACTCGACAGTTGGCTCACGGCGTTGAAGAACGAGCGCGAGTAGCCGAAGAACGCGACCACCACGCCCACGGTGACCACGCCACCTGCCGCGAGGTAGCCGCCATAACCCGCCACGAGCGCCGTCGAAGCCGCCGAGATGACCGCGAGCACGGGCGGGAACGCCGCCGAGACAGCCGACGCCGCGACGTTCGCGTCGCGGTTGGTGGCGTTGCGTTCGGCGAATTCGTCGCGGTTGCGTCCCGTGCGGACGAACGCCTGCGCCACACGGATGCCGGCGAGGTCTTCGGCAAGGCTCGCCGAGACGTCGCCGATCGTCTCCTGCCGACGCTTGAAGACCCGCCGGGCAAGTGAGCCGAACAGCGCGCTCGCCACGTACATGAACGGCACCACGAGGAGCGTCACCAGCGCAAGCCGCCAGTTCACGAGCAACATGCCCACGAGTGTCGCTACGAAGCCGAGAAGCGCGCCGAGCACGCGGCGGAATCCCTGCGTGAGGAACGAGTTCACCTGCTCGATGTCGTTGATCAGGCGGCTCATGATGTCGCCCGACTCGGCGGTTTCGAAGAACGCCACCGAAAGGTCCTGGACCTTACCGAAGACCTGCTCGCGCAGTGTGAAGAGCGCTTTTTGCCCGACCGTGCCGAGAAGGAGGATCTGCATGCGCTGGGAGTACCAGCCCACGAACGTGGACGCGAAGAGCGCGACGATGGGGACCGCGAGCCCCGCTGTCTGTCCGCCCGCCTTGGCGCCGGCAAGAGCGGTGTCCACGATCCAGCCGGTGATGGCCGGCGACGCGGCGGTGTTGAGCGACGAGAGCGCGAGCCACATCGTGGCGACGGTCACGCCGTGACGGTGCGGCTTGAGGTAGCCGAGCAGTCGCAGTGCCGACGCGCGTGCGTTGCGGGCGCGGTCGCGCTTGGCGAGCGAGGTGAGCGATCCGGTTCCGCGCGCCATGGCTACTCGCCCTCCAGGTCGCACGCGCCGGGTCGTTCGATCTCTTCTCCGCCTGCAAGCTGGCTTGCGGCGATCTCGGCGTAGACGCAACTCGTGGCCAGCAACTCCTCGTGCGTGCCGCGCGCCGCGATCGTGCCGTCCTCGATCACGAGGATGGTGTCGGCACGCTTCACGGTGGAAAGGCGCTGCGCCACGATGAACGTTGTCCGTCCGCCGATGAGCAGGTCGAGGCTCACCCGCAGCGCAGCCTCCGTCTCGGCGTCTACTGAAGAGGTGGAGTCGTCCATGATGAGCACGCGCGGGTCGATGAGGAGCGCCCTCGCGATCGCGATCCGCTGGCGCTGACCGCCGGAGAGGCGGATGCCGCGCTCGCCCACACGCGTGTCGTAGCCCTCGGGCAGCTGCATGACGAACGCGTCCGCCTGCGCCGCCTCGGCGGCCTGCCGAATCGCCTCGCGTGTTGCCTCCGGCTTGCCGTACGCGATGTTCTGGGCAATGGTGCCCGAGAAGAGCACGCTGTCTTGCATGACGACGCCGATGACACCCCGAAGCGATGCGAGGGTGATGTCGCGGACGTCGTGACCGTCGAGGAGCACGGCCCCTCCGGTAACGTCGTAGAAGCGCGGCACGAGGTTCACGACCGATGTCTTGCCCGAACCGGTGGAGCCGACGAGCGCGACCGTCGTGCCGGGTTCGACCACAAAAGACACCCCTGCGAGTGTCTCGGCATCGGAGCCCGGGTAGCGCAGGTGCACGTCGCGGAACTCCACGCGACCTTCGGCACCGGTCAGCACGATGGCGCCGGGTCGCTCGGGAACGTCGGTCTCGGCGTCGAGGACCTCGAAGAGCCGCGTTGCCGAGGCGCCCGCCCGCGCGATCGTCTGCGCGCCGAAGCCGAGGATGAAGAGCGGCTGCAGCAGGATCATGAGGTAGCTGGTGAACGCGACGAGTTCGCCGACGGTGAGCGTGCCGTGCGCGACCTTGACCGCGCCTACCCACACCACGAGCGCCACGCCGAGGTTCCCGACGCTAAAGAGCAGCGGGAAGGCGTTCGCGACGTTTCGGCGCACCTGCAGGCCCTGATCGAGCAGTGACTCGTTAGCTGCGCGGTACCGCTCGGCCTCGTACGGCTCGCGCGCGAACGCTTTGACCACCCGGATGCCGGCAACGTTCTCTTGCAGGACTGAGTTGAGCGCCGCGAGGCGCTGCTGGAAGCTGCGGTACATTGGGCTTAGCCCGGAGACGAAGCGAACGAGCACGAAGATCGTGAGCGGGATGGCGGTGAACGCGACCAGTGCGAGCTGCCAGTTCATGAGGGTCACGAGCACGACCGCGCCCACGAGCAGGATCGCCGCCGCGATTGCCTGCACGAGCCCGCCCCCCACGAAATCTCGCACCAGGTCCACATCGGATGTCACGCGGGTGATGAGCTGACCGGTCTGAACGCGGTCGTGGTAGGAGAACGAGAGCGTCTGGAGACGCTCGAAGATCGCCTCACGCATGTCGTAGGCGGCCCCGTGACTCGCCTTGCCCGACAGGTAGCCCTGCAGGAACTGCGCGATGCCTCCTACGGTGGCGACCATGACCAGCCAGAGAGCATCTGAGGCGATGACATTCGTGTGACCTGCGGTTATGCCCTGGTCGACGATATGGCGCAGGAGCTGTGGCGCGACGAGGTCCGCTGCCGAGGCAGCGAGGACGGCCACGACCGCAGTCACCGCCACGGTTCGGTAGCGACGCATGAAACGGAGCGAGCGAAGAAGGTCGGTGTTCACGTGGCTCCTCGGCGGCGGCCGGACTCGCCTGGGCGTTGCTGTGAGCATACCGCGTTGCGGCCCAAATGACAGGCAGGGGCGCCCTCTTCCGGGGCCGCCGCGGAGGTGTGTCGCGCATCACAGGCCGGCCGTTTGTCAAATCGTTATTGACGTAACGGAGGTCACGACCGATAGTCGTCGCGAGGGGATAGGGTCATCTCGCAAAAGGGGGTCGCTTGATGACCGGCGCCGGACTCGCACGAAGAACACGCTCGATCTCGGCCCTGCTCGCGTTCGTCTTGGTCGCCACTCCGCTCTTGACCGCACTTCCCGCCGTGGCCTTCGCTGAGGAGGTGTCCCCCGAGACCGTCCCCGCGTCCGATGCGAACGGCGTCCCGGCAGGCGCGGTCGAAGACACCGCTCTGCGCACCGAGAACTCGAAGCAGTACCGTCTGCCCGACGGGCGCATCACCGCGGTCGTCTCCGAGGCGCCGATCCACCACAAGGACGCCTCGGGCGCGTGGGTCGACATCGACACCACGCTCGTGAGCGATACCGTCGTCCCCGGCAGCATGCGGACCCGCTCGGCACCGGTCGTCGCCTCCTTCGGCTCGGAGTCCTCAGGCGATGCCCCTGTGCGCGTGACCGCGTCGGGGCACACCGTCGGCCTCGACATGCTCGCCGCGACCGAGGAGCGTCCGCTCACCTTCGGCTCCTTCGCTCGCTACGCGGGCGTCGCGCACGACGCGAACCTCGTGTACGAGGCGCAGGACGACGGCGTGAAGGAGACGATCGTCCTTGCGAGCGCCGATGCTCCGGACTCCTACCGGTTCTTCCTCGATGCCGGGGACCTCGCCCTGCGCGGCGACGCGTCGGTCGGCTGGGTGCTCTGCGAGAAAGACACCGGAAAGCCCGTCTTCGGGCTCGGGGGTCTCTCCGTCTTCGACTCGGGCGAGAATGCGGCCGGTGACCCCGCCTATTGCGGCGACGCCACCATGAGCGTCGAGCCGGTCTCGGGCGGCGCCTACGTGAGCTATTCGGTTCCCCGGGCGTGGCTCACCGACCCGGCGCGCGCCTACCCGGTGATGATCGACCCCACCTTGAGCGCGGTGTCCTCCCTCGACACCTACGTCTCGAGCGCGTACCCCACCACGAACTACAACTCATCGACCGAGCTTCGGTGCGGCTACTACGATTCCACGACCGGTCAGAACCGCAGCCTCGTGAAGTTTGGAGTTGGAGTTGGACTTGCCCCGTTCCTGTCAACACGTCCAAGTGATAGACGGCGTCAGGCCGCCGACCACATCTTCTCCTCGAATTCGATCGGACTCAAGTACCCGAGCGTGGAGTGTCGGCGCTGCGGGTTGTAGAAGCACTCGATGTAGTCGAAGACCGCGAGCCTGGCGAGGTCCTTCGAGCCGAATACCTCCCGTTCGACGAGTTCCGCTTTGATCGTGGACATGATGCTCTCGGTGACGGCGTTGTCATATGCGTCGCCACGTGATCCCATCGATGCAGCGATGCCGCTGCCGGCGAGCGTGCGGCCGAAGAGCAGCGAGCGGTACTGCGACCCCCGGTCCGAGTGATGGATGAGTCCCGGAGGCGGCTCGCGGCGGGTGAGCGCCATCACGACCGCGTCGACGACGATCTCAGCGTGGAGCGTCGCAGCCATCGACCACCCGACGATCCGGCGCGAGCACACGTCCATGACGAGCGCCAGGTAGAGCCAGCCCTCGTGCGTGCGAAGGTAGGTGATGTCCGCGGACCACAGACGGTTCGGCGCGTCGGCGGCAAAGACCCTCCGGACGAGATCCGGCGCCGCCTCGCACTCGGGTGGCAGCTTGGGGGCGGGGCGTTTGTTGCGCGACTTCGACACCCCGGTCAGATCGAGTTCCCGCATGAGGCGCGCGACACGCTTGCGCCCGACCGCGACCCCGAGCCCGAGCGTGAGGTCGGCGTGGATGCGAGGGGCGCCGTAGATGCGGCGGGACTGCTCGAAGAAGTACTCGATCCAGTCCTTGAGCGCGTCGTCATGGATCCTGCGCGCGCTCGGACCGCGCCGCTTGTACGCGTAGTAGGCCGCGCGCGTCACACCGAGCGCACGGGTGAGCCGGGAGACTGCGTGGTGTGCTCTCTCCTGATCGATGAACCCGTACCTCATCTGGTTCGATCGGTCTCCCGGACGAAGAAAGCCGCTGCCTTCTTGAGGATCTCGCGCTCTTCTTTGAGGACCGCGTTCTCGCGTCTCAGGCGGGCGAGCTCGGCCTTCTCCTCGGTGGTGAGCCCCTCGGCCTGCCTGAGTCGATCTCGGCCTGGTGCACCCAGCGCCGGAGCGCCATGTGGCCGGCCCCGATCGCCTTGGCCGTCCGGTCGATGCCGCCGTGCTCGCCTGAGCGATAGAGGCGCACCGCTTCGCGCTTGAACTCCTCCGGGTATCTCGTCGACGGTGATCCTGGCATGTTGGCTCCTTTCGAGCGGGTGCTCCGCACCCTCCCACTAAAAGGCGTCAACAGAAACGGGTCAACTCCAACTCCAACATACACTGAGAAGGCGACGTACGTCGGTTGGTTCGGAGACAATGGAGTCGGAACGACCATCTCGGCGAAAATCACGATGAAGTGGGTGCTCAAGGCTGGTAAGTTGTCTCTTCAAGTCACCTACAAGCTGCTCGACAACGGTGACCCCTTCTCTTCGATGGAGGGCGGAGTTGGCGGGCCAGATGCTGTGATCATCAAGGTGAGAAAGCCTAGTGGCTGGACGTATAGTGCCACGCTCAAGGCCTCGAATCGGAATACCCCTGTGCCTAAGAACGGGAAGTACTATATGGTCGCTGACAAGGGATCATCATTCGTGAGCAACACTTATAGCACGTACTGGATTACAAGAGCCCATGTCCGCTACCTGGTCGGATTCTGGGCTCCGGGCGGCCATGTCGGACGCTATTTCTGGGGCGTGTGGAAGAGTAATAAGTTCTCCGGGCGATGAACGACGCCCGCAGCTACTCGCCCATGTCGATTCTCTAGCGGTCGTCGCGTGATTTTGGAGGTCAGGATGCGCAAGAACATAACTTTCTCGGCGTTGCTTGTATTGGGTGCAACCATGCTATCCATGGCATCAGGCTGCGCAATCAAGCCGTCGCTCCCCGCCGCCCAGCTGCCAGGATCAGGATTGAGACCCACGCAGTTTGTGCCAATTGGCGGTGTGAGGAGGAGCGTCGAGTCGATGCGCCAAGTTCTTGGCGTCGGCCAGGGGACCCACAACGAGTGGCTCGAAATACGGGACGGTGGTGCGATTCGCATCGATGGATACCTTTCAGGGTCGGCGTACGATCTCGGTGAGTCCCGGTTCTTGGTGACGGTTATCGTGCCAGGAAGCGCTGGGGACTTGGTCCGCTTCCGAGCTGTTCCCGCAGTGATAGACGAACACACAGCGGTGACGTGGAGAGGGCGGGACGTCAAGTTCTCTGATCTACTAAGCAGCCCGTTCGACGAGCCTGGAGGTCGATTCCTCCGAGCCGAGTTTCACCTGACGAACGAGCAGACTATATTCGTTGATCGGCTGGACTACGGCGAACGGCTTGTTGAGAGCCGGACACCCGACGACTATCCGCCAGGTATCGATCTGCGCTCAGGTGACCTACTGAAGCGCAGTACCAGAACGGCTGAAGTTGCCCCTCTGCTGGACTTCACGAGTGGCGGAAAGCGAGCTGTGATTGAGGGGTACCTTGGGCAGTCAGCTGTCTCGGATGACGCCGATGCTTACGGATACGGATCCGTTGACGTGGTGTGTCCCGACAGTCTGGGGGATGCGACGGTTTTTCAGATCATCCGGGTCTTCATGACAACGAAACGTGACGCCCTAATGATGCAAGACAGAGTTGGCAGCACGGATGATGGGTGGGTCAGCATGGACGTGGAGCTTCGCGACTCCACGCTCTGGTTGGCACAACCATAGACAGACGACGCGCGTCTATGCCGAGGGGAACCGCCTCGCGGCGCTCCGCTCCGGCACCAGGACGACCGCGGTGTTCGGATTCGACTCGCGCGGGCGCCGCGAGAGCCAGGGCACGCCCGCGGGCCCGCGGGCCGTCACCTATGGCTACGACGACTCGGATCGTCTTGTCGCGTACGGCATCGGTCCCGGCGGAATGTTCGGGTACGCCACGGGGGTTGCTCTCACGGCAGCGTGGGTTGATGTAGTGCTGGCTCGACGGGCGAGGCTCGGTCTGTGGTGGGTGATCTTCGCGCTCGTTGCACGAATAGGCGTCATTGTCTTGGCACAAATCGGCTCGGCGTTCCTCTACGAGTGGGTAGTCCGCTAGGGCGGGTGCTTGTGCGCTGCTTGTGAGGGCGGGCCGAGGGCACTCGTACGAGCGCGAAGCGCTCGGGAGAGAGCTCGGTCACCTACACCTACGTGGCTGGCCGCCTCACCTCCTACGCGGACCCGAACGCCTCGACCACGGCCGCCTTCGCCTACGACGCGACCGGCCAGCGCGTGAGGACCGTCACGACGCAAGGGAGCCTCACGACCACCTCGACCTTCACCTACGACGGGCTCTTGCTCGAGCGCACCGCCTCCGAGCGCAGCGACGGCACGACGCTCTCATTGAGCTACCTCTTCGACGAGGAGAGCGCGTACCAGTACTGCGGCGGCGACCCGGCGGGGAAGGTCGATCCGAGCGGGCTCTACGCACATGAGTTCGTGCCCGACCTTGGGAACCAGACCCAGTACTTTGTGAAGGTTCTGCGAGTGAATGCGGGAAGAACCATTCGCCAGAAGAGATCGTTGTCACGGGCAGCCTTCTATGGATGGTTTGTAAATGCGGTACGTCCGAACGGTGCGTGGGATCTCAAATTGTGTGCTCCGTCAAAATGGAGGTTCTCATCATCCTTCGGGTTCTTTGCGACGCGGATCTCGATGGAAGCGTTTGGGAACATCCACTTCGGTTAGGTGGGTCATGCAGCGGGTTTCTCTCTCGCTGAACTAAAGAGAGGAAGTGCCGTCGTAAACGGTGTTACTCACCTGACTCTGCGAGCGGGCTCAAATGAGATTCAGGATCAACGCGAAATTGCCCGCGGATACTATGCGTTCGGTGACTTCGGCTACGTCAATCGTTCGTCGTCTCAAGTTGATCGATTCATCTACCCCGGTCACGCGACACTCAGAGTGTGGCTTGCATGATGGTTCCGGGATGCGTATTGCGACGAAAGCGAGGATCACTGTGAAGGAGGGTCTCCGCAACCCAGCGCCAAATCCCGCGCGCGTTGATGCGAAATGGTCCTGGCTGGACTCTGGTGAGTCCATGTGGTTGTGGGTGTGGGTTTCCGCGCTTGTGGGGTTCTTGATTGCGGTACTCTGCTCCACCGCTACAAATGGAGTGCTCCTTCTCGTCGGGCGCACGGCGAATGGTGTTGTCCCGCTCGTCTTACTTGGGACGCGGGGTGCGGTGCTGAGACGGGACAAGTTCTCATTCGCCGCAAACTGCGTCGCAGGAGTCTTCGCGATGTCGTCTCTTATACTTCTGGTCGAGGTGTGGCCGGTGGATGTCTATTACGTGACCAACCAAGTGCCGCTGGTTGGCGTAGTGGGCATTTCTGCATCGCTCACGTTGCTCGCTGCGGGTGCGCTTCGTCTCGCTATGACGAGCCGCGCACCCCTCCTGCGTCATGGGCTGACGTCGATGCTGGGCGTTGGCATCATGGCTGCGCTCGTCCTGCGCATCCGAGCCATCCCTCATGATCCTTTTGGCCTGGTCACGCTGATCGTTGTTTCAGTGATTGCCGTCAGCATCGTGAGCACGGTCTCGCTGCTTGGTGCTCTCGTGACGGAGGGCCTGCGACGTGCGTTGCTTGGTCGCTCCGTTTGAGGACGCATTCGGGGTCCACATGGCCAGAACTCATGGTACAGTCCGCACGGGCGGGTACTAACCTTGACCCTCTCCCAGCATGCCCTGCAGGTGGCGCACCTGTGGTCCTGACGCTGCGGCTGCTGTCCGCAAAGTGATGTCCGGTGTTAACCGGCTCGCCCTGGGACGGAGCCTCGCCTCCATGACGTACGACAGCCCGGGGTGAGGTGCCCCGGGCCGCCGCGAGGGAGGGGGTTGGAGGAGGCTCTGAGGGGGTTGAGCCTTCTCCGAAAACAAGGAGGGAGGGAGGGGGAATGTGTGTCGTTAGCCCTTCAGTGCAGTCACGATCGCGTTGTACTGCTCGGCATCGATCTCGCCCTTGGCCAGGCGTTCGCGAGCAATCGCTAGAGCTGTGTCTTCGGCACTGGTCGTGGGGACGTTGTCCTGCATCTGGTTGTACATCGCGGCGTGGCGCATGCCGTGCTTGCGACCAACCACGAACCAGATGATGAGAGCGACCACGAGTGCGAAGAGGAAGAAACCGAAGATCATGCCGCCGAACCCGAAGCCGCCGTCGATCATATGGCCTGCTCCGTATCCAAGACGTCCGTAGCCCATTGTGAGGACTCCTTCCGGGGAGTTGCTTGTTTGTGTACAAGAATGAGTATGTCCGGCAGGTGTGCAGCAGCGGTGAGCGTGATGTGAAGAACGCGTGCAGTTGCTGACAGGCCGCTAGGCTTCGATCGGGATGCTCTCCGGATCCGGCTCCGCGTGGGGGATTTTCGGGGGGCGCGTCGGGGCACTCGTTGTGAGCGCCACGCCGGCAACGATCACGGTCATTCCGGCAGCCACCCAGGCGTCGACCGGCTCGCGAAGCACGAGCCAGCCGAGGAAGACCGCGATGACCGGGTTCACGTACGCGTACGTCATGACCTTCGAGGCTGGCGCGTTGCGGAGCAGCCACACGAACGCGGTGAACGCCACGCACGAACCCATGACGCTCAGGTACACGATCGCGCCGATGCCGTCGGGCGTGAGCACGAACTTCGGCCACTCACCGAGCACGGTCCCGATGCCGAGCAGGACGACTCCCGCGGTGCCCATCTCGTAGCCGGTCGCGACGAGCGCGTCGGTCTTCACCGGGTTGCGCTTAGAGTAGATGGAGCCGAAGGTCCACAGCCACGTGCCGAGCACCTGGATGCCGATGGCGATGAGCTCCGCGCGGGTGCCGTGCAGGCCAACGAGGCGTGGCGCCATGAGAATGCCGAGGCCGGAGAAGCCCAGCACGAGCCCGAGCACGCCGCGCGCCGATGGCCGCTCCATGCCCGGCAGCAGGGACTCGGCCACTGCGGTCCACAGAGGCAGTAGCGCGACGATGAGCGCGGCCAGACCCGAGGGGATGGTTCGCTCGGAGAGGAAGGTGAAGTACATGCCGCCGACGAGCAGGAAGAGCCCGACCGTCCCCACCACGCGGTACTCGTCCCACGGGATGCGGAGGCTCGATCCGCGCCAGCGCGCGAACGCGAGCAAGATGATCGCGGCCGAGAATAGGCGCACTCCGGCGAAGAGCGTCGGCGGCAGATCGGCCTGCAGTCCGATGCGGATGCCGAGATACGTCGAGCCCCACACCACGTAGAGGACCGCGAAGGCGACGATGAGCTTGACTTTGTGCGACCAACGCAGTGGATTGAGCTTCACAGATCCCCCTCGCAAGCGTGTCGGAACAGGATACACCTGGCACCGTGTGGCGAATATCACCACTTCGGGTAGATTGGGGACATGGAGGAGCAAACGTATCCCAGGCCCGCGATGAGCGGCGATAGCGTGATCATCAGGCGAGGTCCCGGTGGCCGCGAAGTGCTGCTCATCCGCCGCGGGCGCACGCCGTACCAGGGCGCGTGGGCGCTCCCCGGTGGCTTCATCGAACCTTTCGAGCCTCCGCAGGACGCGGCGCGGCGCGAACTCGCCGAGGAAACCGGGCTCGAGTACACTGGCCCGCTCGCGCTCGTGGGCGTGTACGGCGACCGCGGACGCGACCCGCGCGGGTGGACCGTCTCGGCAGCGTACGTGGGGGAGATCGAGGGCGAAGCGCCGCCCGTGCTCGGCGGAGACGATGCCGAGGAGGCCCGTTGGTTCCCGATCGACGCGCTACCGGCGCTCGCGTTCGACCACGACGCGATCGTCGCTGATGCGCTCGCCATGCTCTGAGCCGAGATTGACAGCGGCCTCGTCGCTCACTAGACTGCGATGAAACCTATAGCACAGCCCTTGATGGGGATGAGTACGCGGACGACAGGTCTTGCAGAGAGCCGGAGAACAGCTGAGAACCGGCGACCGAGAACCCGCGGAACATGGCCCCTGAGGCATCCGGAGGAAACGCACACGCGGAGTAATGCCGGACGGAAGCCCCCGTTATCGTAGGCTGATTGAGCATCGGACCCCCTCGGCGAATCACTCCTGCCCGTCGAGCGGAAACCACCACCGGTCCCGTGCTCGAGATGAGGCCGCGAAAGCGGCGAAGTCGGGTGGTACCGCGAAGGCATACGACGCCTCTCGCCCTGACATGACAGTCCGGGGCGGGGGCGTTTTGTTATTGCTGGAGGTGGTAGGTGTGGCAAAGACATGGGACGAGATCAACGCGCGCATCGCATCGGGTGAGGCGGTGGTCATGACGGCCGAGGAGTTCGGTTCGCTCGCTGCTGACGAAGGCCTCAAGGCGGCCGCCAGGAAGGTGGACGTCGTGACCACGGGCACGTTCGGTCCGATGTGCTCCTCAGGTGTTGTGCTCAACTTCGGGCATTCTGATCCCCCGATCCGCATGGGCCAGATCACGCTCAACGATGTCGACGCTTACGGCGGGCTGGCGGCTGTGGACACGTACCTGGGCGTCACGCAGCCAAGCCGCACGAAGGGCATCGAGTACGGCGGAGCCCACGTCATCGAGGACCTGCTGCGAGGTAGGGCCGTGCGGCTGCGGGCGTGGAGCGCGGGCACCGACTGCTACCCGCGTACGGAGATCGACACCTGGGTCACAATTGACGACCTCAATCAGGCGTACTTCTTCAACCCGCGCAACGCGTATCAGAACTACGCCGTGGCGGTGAACACGTCCGATCGCACGATCCATACGTACCTCGGCACGCTCTTGCCGCACCTGGGTAACGCGACGTTCTGCTCGGCGGGGGCGCTCTCACCGCTGCTGAACGATCCGACATACCGGACTATTGGTGTGGGGAGCAGGATCTTCGTCGCCGGCGCGCCCGGCTACGTCGCCTGGGAAGGCACGCAGCACAACCCGAACCAGAGCCGCGACGAGCACGGTGTCCCGGTGGGGCCGGCCGGCACGCTCGCGGTCATCGGCGACCTCAAGCAGGCGAGCCCCGAGTTCTTCTCGGCGGCCACGTTCACGGGGTATGGCGCCTCGGCGTTCATGGGCATTGGCGTGCCGATCCCGGTGCTCGACGAGGACATCGCCGAGACGCTCGCGCTCACCGACGCCGACCTCACGGCCACGATCGTCGACTACGGCGTGGCGCGGCGCAGCCGCCCGTCGCTCGGCCACGTCACGTACGCGCAGCTCAGGAGCGGCGAGATCGAGATAGACGGCAAGCGCGTGCAGACCGGTCCGATCTCATCGCTCAGCAAGGCCCGACGTATCGCAAGCGAGCTCAAGACCTGGATCACCGAGCAGGGCTTCACGCTCACCCAGCCGCTGCAGCTCTTGCCGCAACCCGGCTCCCAGTCCACCAAGCCGCTCGAGATCCGTGCCGAGGAGGCGAACTAAGATGCCCCGCAAACGATTCGACCTGACGTTTCCCCCGAACCGGGCGACGAAGCCGATCACGTATCACCTCGTGAAGGACTACGATCTCACGCCGAACATCTTGCGCGCGCAGATCCAGCCGGGCCAGGAAGGCCGCATGCTGCTGGAGATCACCGGCCCGAGAGAGTCCTTCGACGCCGGTGTCGCGTTCCTCGAGGCCGAGGGCATCACCGTCCAGCCCGCCGCGACCGACATCAAGCTTCACGAGGACGCCTGCGTGCTCTGCGGCCTGTGCACGGCGGTATGCCGGCCCGCCGCGCTCATGATGGACGCCGAGACGGGAGCGTTGCTCTTCGATAAGGAGAAGTGCGTCTACTGCGAAGCGTGCGTGGTAGCCTGTCCGAGGAGGGCCGTCACGCTCTCGTTCTGACCGCTTCACGATCGGGTTGATGAGGAGGAAGACGTGCCGCGGCTTGCGTTGGCCGGTGTCATCGGGACTGTCGTCTGGGGTGCGGCGGTCGGCGAACTCGCCGAGTTCTGGGCGACGCTCGGCCCTGGCGCGGCACTTCAGATGGGCATGTTCTTCGCGATAGTGTATTCAACCGGATTCTTGTTCGTGAGCCGCTACATCGCGAGCCTCGCTTCCGAGGCGACAGGGAAGGATGACGCCGATGCCTGATATCGCTCGCCGTCTCGGCGTAGAGGTGCTTGTCGTCGACGGCGCGATGGGCACGATGCTGCAGCGCGCGGGCATCCCTCCCGAGCAGTGCAACGAGCAGCTCAATCTCACTGCGCCCGATGTGGTGGAGCAGATTCACCGCGACTACGTCACCGCCGGTGCGGATTGCGTCACCACCAACACATTCGGCGGGACGCGACCCAAGCTTGCCGAGTACGGGCTGGCCGACATGGTGGGAGCGTTCAACGCTGCCGCCGTCCGGATCGCACGCAACAGCGGCGCGCTACACGTGCTCGCCGATGTGGGGCCCACCGGACTTGTGATGGAGCCGCTGGGGAGCGCGACCTTCGATGAGGTGTACGGCTTTTTCGCCGAGCAGGTGGCGGCGCTTGCCTCGGCAGGCCCCGACGCGATCCTCATCGAGACGATGACCGATATCGCCGAGGCACGCTGCGCCGTGTTGGCCGCGCGCGAGGCGTGCGAGCTGCCCGTGATGGTGACGGTGTCGTTCGGCCTTTCGGGGCGTATGGAGCTTTCCGGCACCGATCCCGTGACTGCCGCGGTCATCCTTCAGGCCGCCGGTGCGTCGGCGGTGGGCATGAACTGCGGCCTCGGGCCCGAGCAGATGCTGCCGCTGGTGGAGCAGATGGCCTCGGCGACGTCGCTGCCGATCATCGTGCAGCCGAACGCGGGCCTGCCGAGGCTCCTCGACGGCGTGACGGTGTTCCCGGGCACGCCGGATGAGCTCGGCGAGTATGCCGCGCGGTTCGTGGACGCGGGCGCTTCGGTCGTGGGCTCGTGCTGCGGCTCGACACCGGCGTTCACCGGCGCCATCAGCGACTTCGCGAAGGAGCGCCGGGTGCCCCAGGGCCGAGTGGGGCTCGCCGGCGTTGTGCTGGCCGGTCCGCGCGGTATCGCGCGTCTGGGCGCGGGGCTCCCGCTGGCGATCATCGGTGAGCGAATCAACCCCACCGGCAAGAAGGCGCTTGCGCAGTCGTTGCGCGAGGGCTCGATGGCGGTCGTGCGCCAGTACGCCATCGAGCAGCAGGATGCGGGCGCTCATCTGCTAGACGTGAACGTGGGCGCTGCCGGCGTGGACGCCGTGCGGGTCTTCCCGGCCGCTGTGAGCGCGCTTGTGGGGCTCGTCGAAGCGCCGCTGGTGCTCGACAACACGGATCCGGCGGCGCTGGAACCGGCGCTCAAGGTGTACCCGGGGCGCGCGCTTGTGAACTCGGTGAACGGCGGCGAGGAATCGCTCGCGGCCATCCTTCCGCTCGTCGCGCGTTATGGCGCGGCCGTGGTGGTGCTGGCGCTTGACGATGACGGCATCCCGCCGAGCGTCGAGGGCCGGCTCGCGATCGTGGACCGCGTGCGCGAGCGGGCTCACGCTGAAGGTCTCTCGGACAGCGACCTCGTCGTGGATTGTCTGGTGCTCACCGCGGCTTCGGATCCGCATGCGGCCGCCACGACGCTTGCAGCGGTGCGCGAGGTCTCGGCGGGTCGCGGACTGGCGACGGTGCTTGGCGTGAGCAACGTGAGCCATGGGCTTCCGGCGCGCCCCGCGCTTAATGCCGCCTACCTTGCGATGGCGGTCGGCGCCGGCATCGACGCGGCGATCGTGAACCCCTCGGATGCCGAGGCGATGCGCGCCGTGGCTGCAACTGGTGTGCTCCTGGGGCGCGACCCGCAGGCCGAGCGCTGGATCGCGCGCGCCGCGGCCTGCGCTCCCGTCGCCGGTGTCACGGCCTCGCGGGCGACTGACGCGACCGCGTTCCTCGACGCCGCCGCGACGGTCAGGGAGCGCCTTGCACGTGCGATCTCGCATGGCGATGCGGATGGCGCGCCCGTGCTGGTCGAGGAGCTCATCGTAGGCGGCATGGAGCCCGGCGCCGTGATCGGCGACGTGCTCACGCCGGCCATCCAGCGCCTTGGCGACGGTTACGGCCGGGGCGAGGTCTTCTTGCCGCAGTTGATCGCTGCCGCCGAGGCGATGAAAGCCGCCGTCGGGCGCGCGAAAGCGCATCTGCCCGAGGGTTCGAGCCCGACCGCAGCGCGCGTGGCGTTCGGCACCGTGAAGGGCGACATCCACAGCATCGGCAAGGACATCTGCATCTCGATGCTCGAAAGCCAAGGCTTCGACGTGAATGACCTCGGGGTCGACGTGCCAGCCGAGCGGTTCGCCGAGGCGGCCCGGGCGGCCGACGCCGTGTGTCTCTCGGCGCTCATGACGACCACGCTTCCTGCGATGGAAGCGTCCGTCAAGGCGGTCACGGTTGCCGCCGGCGTTCCGGTGTTCGTCGGCGGTGCGGTCGTGACCGCCGAATATGCGGCGTCGATCGGCGCTGGTTACTCGGCGGATGCGCCGGGTTGTGTGAACGTTGTCAGAGAGGCGATACAGCAGGGTTAGCACCCGTTCGGAGGAACGAGCGATGATTATCACACGGCCCCGCGACTGGGGACGCATCAAAGACAATCTTGCCGAGGTGGGTGCCGAGCGGGTCTTCATCATGGGCTGTGGGCAGTGCGCGACGGTTGCCGGCACCGGCGGCGAGAAGGAGGTTCTGCAGGCGAAGACAGCCCTCGAGCAGGCGGGCTTCTCGGTGACTGGTTGGGCCGTGGGCGAGGTGACGTGCCATTCGGGCGGCACCAAGCTTGAGACGCGCAAGCACTATGGCGACCTTCAGGCCGCCGATGCAGTGCTCGTGCTCTCATGCGGGGCCGGCGTGCAGACGGTGGCCGACGCCGTGAGCAAGCCCGTCTTGCCTGGCCTCGAGTCGGTCTTTCTGGGCAACGTGGTTCGACACGGAGTGTTCGAGGAGCGTTGCCAGATGTGCGGCGACTGCGTGCTGGACAAGACCGCTGGCATCTGTCCGGTGACGACGTGCCCCAAGGGCCTGCTGAACGGTCCCTGCGGGGGCATGTGGAACGGCATGTGCGAGGTGCTCACCAATCGTGAGTGCACGCACGTGCGCATCCAGCGACGGCTTGCCGAGCAGGGCCGCGGTCCGATGGGTGTGCTGCCGCCCAAAGACTACTCCAAGAAACTCAAGCCGGGCTCGGTCAACCTCCGCGAGTCGAAGAAGGGCGGTGTCCGGTGAGCCGGTTTCGTGACGCGCTCGAGCGCGGCGAGTTCGTCATCACCGGCGAGATCGCGCCCCCGCTCGGTACGGATCTGGCAGCCATGCGGCGCTCGATCGAGACGATCGGGCCGCACTGCCACGCGATCAACATCACCGACAATCAGGGCGCCTCGCTCCACCTGTCGAGCCTGGCCGCGTCGCGTGTGGCGCTCGAGATGGGCTTCGAACCCATCTTCCAGCAGACGTGCCGTGACAGGAACCGGCTTGCACTGCAGTCCGACCTTCTCGCCGCATGGACGCTCGGGCTTGAAAACGTGCTCATGGTCACCGGCGACGACCCCCGCGGCGGCGACCATCCGCAGACCAAAGGGGTGTTCGACCTGGACTCGACGCAGCTGCTCGGCGTCGCGGCCGGGATGAACGCGGGGCACGACATGATCGGACGCCCGCTCAAAGGGGGGACGGACTTCTTTCTCGGCGCGGCCATGTTCCCCGAGGCGGAGCCGTGGGACATGCAGCTGCTTCGCGCAACCCGCAAGGTGGAGGCCGGTGCGCGCTTCTTTCAGACGCAGGCGATCTTCGATGTCAGCAAGCTCGAGCGTGCGGTAACGGCATTGCGGCCGCTCGGCGCGAAGATCATCGCCGGCGTGCTGGTGCTGCGCAGCGCCCGGGCCGTTGACTTCATCAACGAGCGGCTCGCCGGTCTGATGGTGCCGGAGAAGATCGGCAGCCGCATCAAGCGGGCCGGCGATCCCGCCGCGGAAGCCATCGCGCTTGCGACTGAGCAGGTGCGCGCCGCGCGCGAGATCGCTGATGGCGTGCATCTGATGACCCTCGGCCTTGATGAGGCGGTTCCACGGATCATCGCAGGCGCCGGGTTGGGATAGGGCAAATGCGGTAGAATGCTTCTAGCCATGCCAGCTCTAAGGATCGGCGACCGGCAGGAGGCGTTCATGGCGCGACACATCGCGCTTTATTCGGATATCCATGCTAACGCCGGTGCGCTGGAAGCCGTCTACGACGACGTGCGCAGCGAGGGTGTCGCCGAGCGCTACTGTTTGGGCGACCTGGTCGGCTACGGTGCCGCCCCGGCCGCTGTCATAGCCCGCGTTCGCGCAAGCGGTGACCCGGTCGTTCAGGGCAACTACGACCGCGGCATCGGCGGGCGTCTGGGCAGCTGCGGATGCTACTACGCCACCGAGCAGGCCAGAGCCGACGGCCAGGCGTCGTACGACTTCACCGTCGCGGCGGTGAGCGATGAGGATGCGGTGTGGTTGGCCGGCCTTCCAACCCAGATCCGGCTGGAGCACGAGGGCGCGCGCGTGCTCCTGTGCCATGGCAGTCCCCGCCGCGTGAACGAGTATCTGCTGCCGGACCGGACAGACGCCTTGCTGGAACGCCTCGCACGTGAGGCGTCGGCGGACGTGGTCTGCGTGGGACACGTGCACGTGCCGTACCACCGGCCGTTGCCATCAGGCATCCACTACGTCAGCAGCGGCTCGGTGGGCAAGCCGAAAGACGGCGACCCGCGCGCGTGTTGGATGGAGCTCGTGGTTGGCAACCGCGACGAGGTCGAGGCTATCGGTGACCCGTTCGCTTCCTGCATAGGCTCCACCGGCGTGTGGCTTGGGACGGTGACGCACCGGGTGGCGTACGATCTCGACGCCGAGGTGGCGGCTATGTCCGCCGTCGGGCTGCCGGACTCGCTCGGCCGGGCGCTTCGAGCAAGCTAGCCGCGTTCAGCATTCCGGCGTCCGGAGTATAATCCCGGCAGGTCGCCGGGACGCGGGAGGTGTCGTATGGATCAGGATCGCGTGCGGCCTTCGCTTGACGCATGGCTCGCCGAGGTCAAGTCGGGCGACATCGCCGGTACCGGCATGTTCCTGGCACACAACGGTATCGTGCGGCGCACGTCGCGCGATGGCCGTCCGGTGACCGGCATGATCTTGAGCGTCGATCGCGACAGATTGGCCGAGCTGGTCGAGAGCGCGCGCCTTATGGAGGGCGTCACCCACGTGAAGGCCTGGGTCAACGAGGGAACGCTCGCTATCGGTGATGACATCATGTACGTGCTCGTGGGCGGGGATATCCGCGATCACGTCTTCGAGGCGCTTGCCGCGCTTGTTCGAATGATCAAGACCGAGGTCGTGACCGAGGAAGAGCTCCGGTCCTAGGGCACCGTCGTGGCCGAATCGGCGAAGCGGAACGGTGTTCCCTCGCTTTTTGAGGCGTACATCGCCATGTCGGCAGCGTACATGAGCTCGCTGAACGAGCGCCCGTCGGCCGGGTAGAATGCGATTCCGATACTCAGGTCAATCGGGACAGGGCCCCCGTCCGTGGGCACCGGCTCTTCCATCGTTCGCGTCATCTTGCGTGCGATCAGCGCGGCTGCCTGGCGCGAATTGACCTTTGGCAGCAGGACCGTGAACTCGTCGCCGCCGAGACGGGCGACAGTGTCGCTTCGGCGAACGGCCATTTGCAGCCGATGGGCCACTTCCGAGAGTAAGGCGTCGCCGACGGCATGTCCGAGCGTGTCGTTCACAGCCTTGAAGTCGTTCATGTCCATGAACATGACCGCGAAGCCCGTCTCCTCGCGTTCGGCGTGCCCGATGGCGACGGCGAGGCGATCGTCGAACAAGGCACGGTTGGGAAGCCCGGTCAGCATGTCGTAGTACGCCATCTTGCGGATCGTGTCCTCGGAGCGCTTGCGTTCGGTGATGTCGTGCGCCACAGCTTGAACCGCAGGTCGTCCGTGGTACATGAGCGGCGTTGCGGCGATCTGCAGGTCGATACGCGAGCCGTTCCTGCGGATGAAGCGCACTTCTGTGGGCTCCGAGGGGCGACGGTCACGGATGGTCGTCCGCAGCCGCTCGGTCGCGATATCTGCGCTGTCGGCGTCGACGAGCTCAAGCACGCGCATCCCGCAGACGTCGTCCGGGTCCGCATAGCGAACTCCGCCTTCTTTACGTCGCTGATGTCTTTGGAGATCTCCACCACGGATTCGACGGCGCCGCCGTCCGCGAAGACCGGGTACCACATCGTCTCAAGCCAGTGCTCGCGCCCGGTGGTGGTCATCTCGTGCTTCACAGCGATGGTGGGTTCCCCTGCGCGCAGCACGGTATCCACCCGGCACGCGTCGCACGCGGTGTCAATTCCGAGGATCGCTTCGTGGCAGCGGCGGCCGATGATGCCGGCGGTCTCGATGCCGGTGAGTTCCTCGGCCTTGTGATTCGCGTACTGCACCGTGAATTCGCTCGTGATGACGAGTATGGCGTCGGGATTGTTGTCATAGACGAGCTCAAGCTTGTACCGCTCATGGGCAAGGCGCGAGTCGTCTGGATATTGGCGTCAAGCTTGCGCTGCGTGTACCATGCCGCGCTCAGGAAGAGTCCCGCGAACGCGAGTCGCATCAGGAGGGAGGTGAGGCTCGAGCTAAGCGTGATGCCAAGAACATTTGTGCTGCCGTTCGAGACGGCCGTGCACGCCATCGTCCAGGCGATGAGGAAGATGAAGACTGCGGCGCACGCCGCCAGGAACAGCCGCGGTCCGCGCTCAAAGCCGATACGTTCAGAGCCCTTCATCGACGCACCTTCTTCGCCGAAGTCCATCTCGATGATTCGGTCATCCGATAACGATATCGGCACCCCGGCAGTCGCTCTTTATGCATTGTGAACGGTGTCACAAGCTCACGTGCTCGCCTGACCGACACTATTCTGACCAGCGGGCAGATGCGCCGACAAAAGGCACGATCGCAGCGGTCAGGCAGGTAAGCGGGCGATGGTACAATGACTGGACACAAACGCACCGTACCAGGGAGGTCTGACATGCGGATCATCGTTCTGGGCGGGGGACCCGGGGGCTACTCGGCGGCTTTCGAAGCGGCACGGCTCGGTGCCGAGGTGGTTCTTGTCGAGCGCGATCGTCTTGGCGGGACGTGCCTGAACCGGGGCTGCATCCCGACCAAGACCATCCTACGCTCGGCGCACATCGTTGCCGATACCCGTGCGGCCGCCACCTTCGGCCTGAACGCGACCGTCGCGCGCGTGGATGTCGCGGGCCTTCGCGCACGCAAGGAAGGTGTCGTCGAGCAACTCGTGTCGCAGATAGAGGGCACGGCGAAGCATCTCA
>JAJFTE010000090.1 GCA_021373175.1 Actinomycetes bacterium | reverse complement strand
ACGAAGATCCCCGCGAACGCCACCCGCCAGAAGACGATGACCGCCGCGTTGGCGTGCACGAGCCGGACGAACACCGGAATCGTGCCCCAGATCGTCGCGGCGAGTGCGATACGGAGGAGACCTCCGAGCGAGTCGGAGCGTGTTTGGGGGTGCATGGGCGCCGCTAGCAGATCCTCGGCAGCTGTTCGCCCACGAGCATGTCCATGATGCGCGTCGCGCCGAAGGCGGTCTTCACGTACACCTTGCCCACCGACTCGTCAGAGACCGCGCCGATGATGGCGGCGTCCTCGCCGTAGGGCGCGTGCCTCATCGCGGCGAGTGCCGCCTCGGCCTGCCCGGCCGGGACGATCGCCACCATCTTGCCCTCGTTCGCCACCTGGAAGACGTCGTAGCCGAGCATCTCGCAGGCGCCGCGTACCTGGTCGCGCACGGGCACGCCGGTCTCGGTGACGGTGATCGTGACGCCGGACGCGCCCGCAAGCTCGTTCAAGGTGGAGGCAAGCCCGCCACGTGTAGGGTCGCGGAAGCAGCGCACGTCGGGCGCGACCGCAAGCACGGCGGCGATCATCGTCGCAAGGGGCGCGGCATCGCTCTTGATGTCGGTCGAGAACGAGAGGCCTTCGCGGGTGGAGATGACGGCGATACCGTGGTCGCCAAGCGTGCCCGAGAGGAGGACGACGTCGCCGGGCCTCACGTGTGAGCCGGACAGGTCCACGCCTTCGGCGAGCACGCCGACGCCGGCGGTGTTGATGTAGCAGCCGTCGCCGTGGCCCTTCTCGACGACTTTCGTGTCGCCGGTGATGATGCGCACGCCCGCCTCGGCAGCGGCATCACGCATCGAGAGGAGGATGCGCCGCAGGTCATCCACGGGCATTCCCTCTTCGAGCACGAAGCCCACCGAGAGGTAGAGCGGCTTCGCACCGGAGGTGGCGATGTCGTTGACGGTGCCGCAGACCGCCAGGCGCCCGATGTCCCCGCCCGGGAAGAAGAGCGGGTTCACCACGTACGTGTCGGTGCTGATCGCCAGGCGCGAGCCGGGGAAGTCCACCGAGGCCGCATCGTCCATACGCGACAGGATGTCGTCGTCGAAGCCCGTCATGAAGACATCGTTGATCAGATCGCGCATCATCGTGCCGCCGCTGCCGTGGGCGAGCAGAATCCGGTCCTGCTGCATAGTGTCCCTCCCGTTGGTACCTGGAATGGCTTAGTCCTTGCCGTAGTCGGTGTAGCGATAGTAGGCCGCGCACGAGCCCTCCGAGGAGACCATGCACGGTCCGATGGGATGCTCGGGCGTACAGCCGCGACCGAAGAGCTTGCACTCGAACGGCATCACCGCTCCGCGCAGCACGTCGCCGCACTGGCAGCCCTTGATCTCGCGCGGCTCAGGCGGCGTGACCGGCACGCGCACGAGCGCGTCGTACTGCGAGAACGCCGGCCGGATCGCCAGACCAGTACCGGGGATGACGCCCAGCCCGCGCCACTCGGCGTCGATCGGCTCGAAGACTTCCTCAATCGCGCGGATCGCGATCTCGTTGCCCCGGGGCATCACGGCGCGCGTGTACGCGATCTCGATCTCGGCTCGTCCCTCGGCACGCTGCTTCGCGAGCATCCAGACGCCCTGGAGCACGTCGACGGGCTCGAAGCCGGTGATGACGCCGGGAACGCCGTACTCCTCGGCGAGGAAGCGGTACGGCTCGGCGCCGATGACGGTGGAGACGTGACCGGGCAAGATGAAGCCGGTGACCTTGACGTCGGGGTCGTTCACAAGCGCGCGCAGCGCTCCGGGGACCGTCTTGTGCAGCGAGAGCGCCGAGAAGTTCGTGAGGCCGCGGCGAGCGGCTTCCCGGATCGTGAGTGCAACGGTGGGCGCGGTGGTCTCAAAGCCGACGCCGAGGAAGATCACGTGCCTGTCGGGCGTATTCTCGGCCAAGGCGAGCGAGTCGAGCGGCGAGTACACCACGCGGACGTCGCGGCCGTCGGCCTTCTCGCGCGACAGCGAGGAGTACGAGCCCGGGACCTTCATCATGTCGCCGAAGGTCGTGAGCACCACGCCAGGTTGCCGGGCAAGTTCGATGGCCATGTCGATGTCGGCGTTGCCGGTCACGCAGACCGGGCAGCCCGGCCCGGACAGCAGCTTGACGTTCTCGGGCATGAGGCCGCGCAGGCCGTTCTTTGCGATCGCCATCGTGTGCGTGCCGCAGACCTCCATGAACGTCTGCGGCTCGGTCGCGGCCTCGGCAATGGCCGAGACGAGCGTGGCCGCGTGCTCGGGGTCCCGGAAGCCCGAAAGGATGTCCTCGCTCACAGAAGGCCGGCCGGCCGCTCGAGTTCCGGCAGCTCCAGCGGCTCCAGGTTCTCGGTGCCCGGCATCTCCATCTGACGGAAGAGCTCGAGGGTCTCGGCGGCGAACTGCTCTTCGATGATCTCGAGCGCGAATCCGGCATGCACGAGCACGAAGTCGCCCACCTTCGCGTGCGGCACCATATGCGTGCTCACGAAGCGGCGAACGCCGAGGATCTCTACCTCGGCCATGCCGTTGTCGTTGGGCTCGTCGACGATCTGCGCGGGGATTCCGAGGCACATACGAAGGACCTCCTGTTGTCGCTACACTTCTTCGCGCCGGGCCCAGGCCACGACCGCCTGCCCGAACGACACAGCCCCGTCGTTGACGGGGAGCCGAACGTTCGTGATCGGCCGCAACCCGGCGTTCGTGAGGCCGAGAAACGCGCCGTCCATGACGAGACGGTTCATGAGCACGCCGCCCGCCAGGGCAACGACGCTCGTGCCGGCCGCCGCCGACGCCCGGGCGCATTCATCAACTATAGCGGCTGCGACAGCGCGGTGGAAGCGTGCCGAGACCGTGCTTGCCGGCACGCCGCGCGCCAGGTCGTCGAGCGCGGCCTCGAGCACCGGTGCGCTTTCGATGACCGAAGGCTCTCCGGGCGTGATCCCAAAGCGGTACGAGCCTGCGGACGCAGGGTCGGCGATCGCCTCAAGCTCGATGGCGGCCTGTCCCTCATAGCTGGCATCGTCGCGCACGCCGCACAGCGCGGCCACCGCGTCGAACAGGCGTCCCATCGAGGAGGTGAGCGGCGAGTTCACGCGGCGCTCGATCATGCGGAGCAGCGTGTCCTCCTCGGCAGGAGCGAGGCGCGAGCGCAGCGGCTCCGCTCCCGGATGGCCGAGCAGCCCCGCAGCAGCAAGGGCACCGAGCGCCATGCGCGCTGGCCTTCGTACCGCCGCCGCGCCGCCGGGCATGGGCATGGCCGAGAGGTGCGCCAGCCGCTCGAAGGTGCCAAGCGTTGCCAGCAGCACCTCGCCGCCCCAGATGGTGCCGTCGGTGCCGTAGCCGGTGCCATCAAGCGCCACGCCGATGAAGGGCCCTTCGATGCCATGTTCCGCAGCCACGCCCGCTACGTGCGCGTGATGGTGCTGCACGCCCACGGCAGGCAGACCGAGTCTGAGCGCATGCTTGGTGGAGAGGTACTCCGGGTGCAGGTCGTACGCGACGATCCGAGGCCGCACGCGGAAGAGCCGCTCATAGAGCTCGATCGTGCGCTCGAAGGCGGCGAACGTCTCGGCGTTCTCCATGTCCCCGATGTGCTGCGACACGAACGCATACTCGCCGGTGAGCAGCGCCACCGTGTTCTTCTGTTCGGGCCCCAGCGCAAGGATGTCCACATCCGAACGGAACGGCAGCTTGATCGGGAACGGCGCAAAGCCGCGCGCCCGCCGCACGAGCTCGGTGCCCGAGGAGACCACGCGCGCCACCGAGTCGTCGTAGCGCGAACGGATATCGCGGTCGTGCAGCAACACCGCGTCCGCGATGGCCGAGAGCCGCTCGAGCGCCTCGGCGTTGCCGGTGGCGATCGGCTCCTCGCTAAGGTTGCCGGATGTCATCACGAGCGGGATGTCGGCTAAGGAGAGCAGTAGGTGATGGAGCGGCGTGTACGGGAGCATGACGCCGAGTTCCGCGAGGCCGGGGGCGACGCTGGAGGCGAGGGGGGCGGGGACATCAGAGGGGGCCGCCTGCCCGGACAGTCCACGCCGCACAGCCGTCAACGGCTCCACGTCCTCGGCCGGCTGCGGAACTCGCATTCGACTCCCTCCGCCGTCCTCCTCGCGCAGGCGAAGCAGGACGATCGGAGCGGCCGAGCTCGTCAGGAGCGACGCTTCCTCAGGTGAGATCGTGCAGTAGGCGCGCGCGGTCTGTAGCGATGGCATCATCACGGCGAAGGGCTTGCCCCAGCGGCGCTTCCGGTCGCGCAGGCGCGCGACGGCGTCCTCGTTGGTGGCGTCGCACGCCAGTTGGAAGCCGCCAAGGCTTTTGAGCGCGAGGATGCCGGCATCGCGCAGCAGCGCGCCCGCCGTCTGAAGGATCGCGTCGCTGCGGGCGCGCTCGGCGTCGCGGTCCCGATGCGGGCGGGGGGAGGTTTCAACATCCGGCCGCCAGGTCCACGCCGCGCTCGCGCCGTCGACGCCGTTCAGGTACAGGCGCGGGCCGCAGACGAAGCAGGCGTCTGGCTGCGCGTGGAAGCGGCGGTCGGACGGGTCAGCGTACTCGGCAGCGCATTCCCGACACATGGGAAAGTCGCGCATCGTCGTCGTGGGACGGTCGTAGGGGACGTCGTCGATGATCGTGAAGCGCGGTCCGCAGTTCGTGCAATTGATGAAGGGGTACCGGTACCGCCGGTCGGCGGGGTCGAAGAGTTCGCTCGCACACGCTTCACAGGTGGCGATGTCGGGGGAGACGAGCGTCATCGCTCCGTCCTGCGCACGCGACGCGACGATCACAAACGCGGTCGCGCCCTCGGGATCGACCTCCTCGGCCACGACGCTTTCCACGACCGCCATCGGTGGCGCCTCGTGGCGCAGCGCCCGCTCGAATGCCGAGAGGGCCTCCGGCGTGCCCTCGGCGAAGCACCAGACGCCGTCGGAGGCGTTGCGGACCCAGCCGGTCACGCCAAGACGGTTCGCGACCTTGTAGACGAACGGGCGATAGCCCACGCCCTGCACGACACCGGTGACATGCAACGAGACCGCGCGTGTCACCGCTCAGACCCTGCGCGAGCCGTCGGCGACGAACTTGTTGTTGAGCAGCACGAACAGGCGGTACGCCTGGTCGAGCAGCACCATGGCGTCGGCGCCCATCCCGGCATCGAGGCGCTCACGCGGACCGTTGAACGGCGAGTCGTGAATGAAGGCGTTACGCGCCTCGCGCATCGATCGCCAGCGCCTGGGGAAGTCCCTGTAGCCGAGTTCGGCCGCCGCATCCTCGAACTCCTCGCCGGTGAGCGAGGGGAAGATCTTGCCGATGCGCACGCCAATGGAGCGCTCAGCGTCCATGACCACGCTTCGGACCTTCAGGTCCGCGCCGTGCGCTTCCATGATGCGGTCGAGGATGTCTTCGAGGATCGTCTCCAGAAGCGCCATGACGAGGATGACCACGATCTCGCCATCGCCCTGCGTCTGGTACTCACGGATGCGTGCATCAAGCCGACGAATGCGATCGGACGGGAAGCGCCGCCGCTCCACGCCTTTCGCGCCGCACACCGGGCAGGCGTGTTCCAGGTCGAGAAAGCGCGGGTCGCCCGAGAGGAACCCGCAGTTGGGGCACTCCCAGTACGTTGGCGCGCCGTCCGTCGACTCGGCGAACACCGTCTTGTGTGGCTGCTGGCTCGGCTTCATGACGCCTCCGATTGTAGCAGTCCGCAATCGCTACCGGCGCCCTGCCGAGAGCCGAACCGACCACGGCAGCTCAAGGCCGTGCGCGGAGAGCAGGTCCTCGTCCGTGAGCACCAGCTCGCGTGGCCCGTCGGCCACGATGGCGCCGCTGTCGAGCACAAGCGCGCGGTCGCACAGCGTCCACGCGAGATCCATGTCGTGGGTGGCCACGAGCATCGTCGCATCGAGTGCCGAGAGCAGCTCGATCATGTGCGTTCGGGCGCGGGGGTCGAGGTTCGAGGTCGGCTCGTCGAGCACGAGCACGTCAGGGCGCATCGAGATGACCGTCGCGAGCGCCACGCGCTTGCGTTGCCCGAAGCTCAGGTGCTGCCCGGACTTGCTCGCCTCGGCGGCGAGGCCGACGGCGTGGAGCGCCTCGTGCACCCGATCGGCGGCCTCCTCGCGTGAGAGCCCCATGTTGAGCGGCCCGAACGCGACGTCGTCGAACACGGTCGTCATGAACAGCTGGTCGTCCGGGTCCTGGAAGACGATGCCGACGCGCGTTCGTGCGGCCTTCACGGTCGCGTCCGAGATAGCCGTGCCGTCCACCAAGACGCTGCCCGCGGTCGCCCTGAGGATGCCGTTCGTGTGCAGCATCAGCGTGGATTTCCCGGCTCCGTTCGGGCCGAGGAGTGCCACGCGCTCGCCCACGCGGATGCCGAGATCGATGCCGCACAGCGCCTCGGTGCCGTCGGGGTACGCGTAGCGCATCGCAGCGAACTCCAGTATGGGGTGCGTGCCGTGCATGGATCCTCCTCGGTCAGTAGAGCGCCACAGCACCGGCGGTGAGCAGCGCGCAGACGACCACGAGCGTCTCGGCCGCACCGAAGCGCGCGGTGCGTCCGGTCGGGAGCGTGCCGTCGAAGCCACGGGCCAGCATGGCCGCATGCACGCGTTCGCCGCGTTCGTACGCGCGCACGACCATGGCGCCAGCGAGGTTGCCGTACAACCGCACGAGCGCTATGCGCCCAAGCCCGGGGGCGCGGCTGGCCACAGCGACGCGCATCGAGTGCAGCTGCGCGCCTATCACGCCCGCGTAGCGGTAGATGAAGGCCAGCAGCATCACCATCACGTCCGGGACCTTCAGGCGACGCAGGCCGTCGAGCAGTTCCGGTACCGGCGTGGTCGCACTCACGAGCACCACGGTGAGGGTGGAGAGCCACGCCTTCGAGAGGATGGCGTACGCGGCAACCCAGCCGACGGTAGCCTGCGGGCCGAGGAGCCCGCCCACGTTCAAGGAACCCCAGGAGGCCTGCAGCGGCGCCATGAGCGCGATCGTGCCCGCGAACGGCAGCACGAGCGCGCTGCGGGCGAACACGCGGCCGATGGGTAGCGCGCCGATGAGCATCAGCGCAAGGTAAAGCGCGGCCACGAGCCCGAGTTCAACCGGGCGAAGCGGCTGCGTCGTGACGAACGCGAGAATCAGCACGAGCCCTCCGAGCAGCTTGGCGCGCGCGTCGAGCGCCGAGAGGGGAGACGCGATCGACGCCAGTCCTTCGAAGCCCGTCACGTGGGGATGCTCGTGCGTGCCCAGCGCAGGATCGGCATCCTGCGCGTGATGGTGCGCATGCTCGTGCACCGTGCCATCGGCATGCTGGTGTTCGTGCTCGTGCATGCCCTCGGCGTGTGGCATGCTCACCGTCGCTCCGCTTTCCGAAGCCGGTGCCGGGTTCGCACCGACGACACCACCGCGTACAGCATCGTGCCGGTGACCACGACGCCGACCACGCCGGCCAGTACACCCGCGAGCATGCCGTTGGCCACGCCGGGCAGCAGATAGCCGGACATCGGGCTGTCGAAAAGCGTCTTCTCAACGAACGGTTTGCCAAGACCGGTGGCGAAGTACACGTACTCCAGGCCGTCGGGGCGCGAGGACGCCAGAAACGACAGTCCGGCCGCAGCGATCGCCGTGACGCCGAGGGTGACCACGACCGGGCGCATGGTCGCGCCGCTCGGTCCGGTTGGCGCGTCGAGCAAGTCAGGCCGCACCGACAGCAGGTACGAGACGAGTCCCGCCGTGATCAGGCCTTCACCGACGCCGATGAGCGCGTGCCAGAATCCCATCGCGCCGAGCGCCGCGCCAAGTGGCACACGTCCTGAGATCCACAGCATCAACCCCGCCGAGAGGGCCGCGACAAAGCAGCTGGCCCATGCGCCCGCGAACGCCGCGACCGTCTTGCGCGAGCGCGAGGCCGCACCCTGGGCGACGAGCGAGTAGAGCCACCAGCCCACAAGCGGGCCGATGATCGCCATGTTCACCATGTTCGCACCGAGCGTCGTGATGCCGCCGTCGGCGAAGAAGAGCGCCTGCACGATCAAGACCGCCGACATCACGAGCATCGCTGGCCACGGACCGAGGATGATCGCCGCGGCCGCGCCACCCACGAAGTGGCCGGAGGTGCCACCCGCAACTGGGAAGTTGAGCATCTGCAGTGCGAAGATGAGCGCCGCGAGTACCGCCATGAGCACGAGCTTGGAGTCGGTCAGCTTGCGCCTGACCTCCCGGACCGCATAGCCAAGTACGCCGGCGGAACCGGCCCAGGCGGTGATCCACGTCTTGGAATCGAGCATGCCATCAGGGATGTGCACGAGAACCCCCCATTTCAGGAAAGCCTACGGGTTTCGTGCGATCCTTCGAGGGAACGCGTATCGGCCCTTCACCGGGCCCGTCATCGTCGAGGTTTAGAGCCGTTCCACCAAGACGTCGTCGTCTTGGGTCAGGTGCAGCTTTTCTACCGCGGCATCAAGCTTCTCACGCGCCTCGCCCAGCATCACGGTGACCTGCGCCAGATCAGCGCTCGTCGCGGTGCGCTTGCCCTGGTCCGCGAGGCGGTGGAGCTGCTCCAGCCACTGCTGCGAGAGCGCAAGCGAGTCGTTCACCATAGCTACGGCCAACTTCATCTGGCCCGTGTTGATCCCACCTTCGCACATGGACGTTCCTCCTCAAGCGGGCTGCCCGCTATCAGCTACGCGACGTTTCCAGGACTACCGTGTGGTCGAGAAGCCGAACCTCTTTGAGTTCGGCCGCCACGGTCGTGTGACCGCCATACAGGTCGAAGAGTTTGAGCGCACCGGCTTCCGGCACGATCGTCGTGATGTCCTCGAACGCTTCGACTTCGTTGCCGTGGGCGTCTTGAAGGATCACTCTTGCCTCGCACATCTCACACCTCCCTACCGAGGGCGGAAGCCACCAGTTGGATGGCTTCCTCGAGCAGATGGGGCAGCGGGGTCTTCGTGATCCCTACCAGGTCGATCCTGGGATTCGTTAAAGGTAGCATGATCTTCTTCGCCGAGGAGAGCGCAAGTCCTTCTGCCATGAGCGGCGTCACTTCGCCCATCATCGAGTCCGGGATGAGCACCGACAGCGGGCCAATGAGCACATCGGCTTCCCGTGCAGTGATGCGCATGGCGTTCTCACCGGTCGCACCGCGGTTCGCGCCCGCCTTCAGCATCGCTGATGTCGCCGCCGAGTTTGTGCCCACCGCGAGCACCTCGACGTCCTCGCCGAATGCCGCACGCAGCCGACTCACGATTTCCTGGCCGATGCGACCGCCCATGCCGTCGACGACCATGATGCGTAGCGCAGGCACGCCGCTGCGTTCTAGCCGAGCCAGAGCGAGAGCTCTTCGATCAACCGCTTCTTGGGCATCGCGCCGACGAGCTTCTTAGCGACTTCGCCGTCTTTGAACACCAGCAGCGTTGGGATCGAGAGGATGTCGAACTTCGTCGCGGTGCCGGGATTATCGTCCACATTGAGCTTGGCCACGACGATCTTGTCCTCGTATTCGGCGGCAAGCTCCTCGAGCACGGGCTCCATCATCCGACAGGGACCGCACCACGGCGCCCAGAAGTCGAGGGCAACGGGCTTGTCGTTCTTGATGACATCAGTCTCGAAGCTTGCGTCGGTCACATGCTTCAGATTCTCGCTCATGCCGGGCTCCTTCCAGGTGTTGCGTTGCCGTCTAGATCGAGCAGAGCCTCTCGTCGATCCATTTCAGGGCCTCAAAGGATGCCGAGGCGCCCCTTGCCGCAGCCGTGACGACCTGTTTGAGGTCCGAGTCTGTCACATCCCCGGCCGCGTACAGGCCAGGATACGACGTGAGGCCGTTGTGGTCTATCTTGATGTACCCGGCATCGGTGAGATCGCACAGGTCGCGGACGAGTTCGCTCTTGGGATCGACGCCGACGAAGATGAAGATGCCTTCGAGCGGCAGCACGACCTCGGGCTCGCCTTTCGTCGAGGCAAGCCGGACGCCAGCGACCGTGCCGTCGTCGCCGATGACTTCGGTGACCACTCTGCTGAGTTCGAGCTTGATCTTGTCGTTGGCGAAGCACTTCTCCTGGATGCACTTGGTAGCACGGAGCTCGTCTCGACGGTGCACGATGTGGACTTCGCTCGCGAATTTCGTGAGGAAAAGCGCTTCTTCCACGGCGGCGTCGCCACCGCCGATGACGGCGACAACCTTATCGCGGAAGAAGGCGCCGTCGCATGTAGCGCACCACGAAACCCCGCGGCCGGTGAACTCCGCCTCGCCGGGGACATTGAGACGCTTGGGGACGGCACCGGTGGCCACGATCACCGCATGCGCGAGAACCCGCTCGTCCTCGGCATTCGTGAGCAGGAAATCCATTCCATGCGGCTCGATCTTCTCGATGCTCGCAAAGGGCCGGAACTCCGCACCGAACTTCTCGGCCTGACGGTGCATCAGGTCACCCAGTTCCATCCCCGAGATACCGTCGGGAAAGCCGGGGTAGTTCTCGACCCAGTCGGTCGTGACGATCTGTCCGCCGGGCAGGCCACTTTCGAACACGACGGTCTTCGCTCGCGCGCGAGCGCCATACAGTGCGGCCGTCAGCCCCGCCGGTCCACCGCCGATGATCGCCATGTCTATGGTCTCGATCTTGGTCATGTTACTGCGTACCTCCAACGTAGGTGCGGATGCCGAGAGCATCCAGGTCAAGCGGCTGTTTGGCCGCTTCGGCTTCTTTCACGATCGCGGCGAGGTTCGTACGGGCATCCTGGTTGATCAGCTTCGCGTGGGCATCGCCGCTCTTCTCGGTAAGCATGATCAGCTTCTTGAACTGCAGTGCGGCAGCCTTGTAATCCGCGCGACCGCGCCAGTAGAAGATACCCAGATTGAAGTTCGCCTGAAGATGGTCCGGCTGGACATCGAGGACCGTCGTCGCCTCCTGGATCGCCTTGTCGGTGGCGCCAGTATAAAAGTACATGGCGGCAAGGTCCGTCCGGACGTCGTTGTCGTTCGGGTTCGTCGCGAGGTAGCGGGTGTAGTACTCAAGCGCCTTCTGGGCGAAGCTCACGTTGCCGGTTTGGTCACGCAGATTATAGTAAGCGTTAGCGACCTGTTTGATCGTGGCGGCGTCGTTGGGACTCTTTTGCAGCGCCACCAGACCGTCCAACAGATTCCGTTGGTCCGCTGTCAACAGATCTCGGAACTCGGTCGGTACCTGTGCTGTCTCGGTCGGAGAGCTCAGGTTCGTCGCGTAGAACGCCAGCGCGAGTACGCCGGCGAACACCGCGAGTGCGATAGCGAGGATCGTGAAGGGCACGCGGTACCGCTGGAACGGGCGGATCACGTACTTGCGCGCGAATCCGCCTTCTAGCTCCGCTCGGCGCTCCACCTTGATCCCAAGCGACTGGGCCTTGAGCAGCATGTTGAGGTCGTTCGTGATGAGGGTGAGGTCATCGCAATCGTTCTGGCACACCTGCACCGCGACCGCGAGGATACGGTCGTCGGCATTGCGGCCCGAAAGCCCCTCGGGCATGTCGAGATCGGCGCGCAGGGGCACGACCCGGATGGTCCCGCCGCCGGGCAGGTCCACGCCGGCCGCCAGGCTCCCGTTCTCCGAGTACTCGAACAGCATGCGGCTCACTTCGCGTCCACGAAACCGCAGGTCCGGGTCGACTCGCTGCGTTTTCAGCTTGTCGATCTCGCCAAGCACCGTCTCGGGGATGATGACATTGGCACCGGGGAATGCCATGAGCGCTGCGGGATCAGCGAGCAGAACGTTCGTGTCCAACACTACCGTGCGCATATCGCCTTGCCTTTCGGGGGCTCGTCACTCGCCTGTTTCGATCGGTTCTTCTGGCATAGTACCAGCACCAGCAGCGCGAACCCTACGCCGGATGAACAGCAGAAGCCCCACCAGGACCAGGAACACCATGCCAAGGGTGGCGAGCCGGTCGAGGTATGACGCATGTACCTGGACCGTGGCCTCCTTGATCGTCAGATCGGCCGAGACGAGCCGGATGCTGAGCGTGTCCGAGATGACCGATCCCATGTCGACCGGGATGGTGAGCACGTTTTCGCCCGCATCGAGCGAAACCCTCTTCACGCGAGACTCTACCGTGACCCGGGATGCCGAGGTTACCAGGTCGAGCATCATCGGCTTGCCGGTGCCGTTCACAACCGATACCGGCACCTCGCCAGTGCGATTGGAGAGCGTGACATCGCGCGCCCCGATCGTGACAGACGCGAAGATATCGTCGACGTACCGGCTTGCCGAGGCAGCGAATGCCCGGCCGCGATCCACGAGTGCATAGCTCATGTCGGGGCCGGCCCAGCAGAGGCTCTCGGCGACGTACACACCGGACATCGCGGACCGGGCGTCGGCGTCTGCGGAACCGAACGCATCACGAGCAGCGATCGCTTTCGTGCGGGCATCCGCCACCTCGCTCCAGTAGCCGGCTGGCGCGCCACGCGGTGCAAGCGTGGGCACCAGTCCCGCCTCGCCGGGATTCGGGTATGCGGCGGCCTCACGTGTCGCGATGATGTCGACCCACGGCACATCCGAAAGCCACCCCAGCGCCCGTTCAAAACTGGCGATGGAGTCTCTCGTTCCGGGCCCGATCTCAAATCGCAGCACGAGCGGTTCGCTCGGCTGCGTTGAGCGTGCTCGCTCGAACAGCGCATCATAAAAAACGTCGGTGTTGTTCTCGGCCGCCGCTCGCACGGGTCGCGAGTCATAGACAAGCGCGCGAATGCCGCTGTCGCTCAGCGTGTAGATGCCCGGGCTCGCCGTGGCAGTTCCCGAACGCACCGAGGCCGACGCCAGGACCACGAACGTGTTGCCGCGGCGTTCGAGTTCGGGCAGCGCTCCTGCGGGCAGCTGGTCGCCGAGAAACGCGGCGCCGCTGGCGACTTCGGAACCAAGTGCGCTCCTCGTCACGCTGTCAGTGAGCGCCCATTGGCCGACGAGGTCGGAGAGCCCGCCGATCGACACGAGGCCGGCAAGGTCCGGCTCTGCGTATGGTGTGTCGAGCAAGTCGGCCCGTCCCGAGCCCAGGAGTTCCTTCACGCGATCAAGAGCGTGGCGACTTGCCACGGCGCCCGGCGATTCTTTCGAAAACGTCCGAAGGCCTTCGGGTCCGGAGGTCTCATAGCCGTCCGAGGCACGCGCCCATTCCTCGATCGCCAGAGGAGACAGCGTGAGAGAAAGCCGGAGATTGGGATTGGCTGCCACGATGTCAGTAAGCTGTCCGACGTTCGTGCGCGCTCCCTGGCTCGTAGCTGGGTCTGAGAGGAACCTG
>JAJFTE010000079.1 GCA_021373175.1 Actinomycetes bacterium | reverse complement strand
GAGGGCGAGTAGTGGCCGAGGAGCCCCTCACGCCCGCAAGCCTTGAGGAGGCCACGGTTCGCGCAGAGAAGCTCCGCGAGGAGCTGCGGTATCACGCGCATCGCTACTACGGCCTCGACGCGCCCGAGGTCTCGGATGCCGCGTACGACGCGCTCGCGCGCGAGCTTGAGGCGATCGAGGCGCGATGGCCCGAGACCGTCACGGCCGAATCGCCGACGCAACGTGTGGGCGCGGCGCCGTCGTCGCAGTTCGCGCCGGTGCGCCACGCGCAGCGCATGTACTCGCTTGCCAACGCGATGGACCTCGGCGAACTCGACGCATGGCTCGAGCGCGTCGAGAACGAGGTGGGAAGCAGGGGCTGCACGTTTATCTGCGAGCTTAAGATCGACGGCAGCAGTCTTGCGCTCACCTACGAGGACGGCGTGCTCCTTCGCGCGGCAACACGCGGCGACGGTGTCACCGGCGAGGACGTTACCGCGAACGTGCGCACCGTGAAAAGCGTGCCGCTCAGGCTGCTTGCCGACAGGCCCGCTGGCAGCGCGTACCCGTGGCATGTGGAGGTGCGTGGCGAGGTCTATATGCCCAAGGCGAGCTTCGAGCGCCTCAATGCCGAGCAGGAAGCCGCCGGAGCGCCGCGCTTCGCGAACCCGCGTAACGCCGCAGCCGGCTCCGTCCGCCAGAAAGACCCGGCTGTCACCGCGTCGCGTGACCTCTCGACGTTCATGTATCAGGTGGTGGAACCGCGCGCTTTGGGCCTCGAGTCGCAATCCGCGGCGTTGCGGTGGCTGCGTGACGCGGGCTTCCGGGTGAATCCGGACATCAAGCCGTGCTCGGCGGGGCCCGACGTTCACGCTTTCTGCGAGTGGGCGCTTAAGATTCGCGGCACGCTGCCGTACGAGATCGACGGCGTGGTCGTGAAAGTCGACTCCTTCGCGCTGCAAGACGAGCTGGGTTTCACCAGCAAGGCGCCGAAGTGGGCGATCGCATTCAAGTTCCCGCCCGAGGAGAAGACGACCGTGCTTCGTCAGATTCGCGTGCAGGTCGGCCGCACCGGAGCGCTTACGCCGGTGGCCGAATTCGACCCGGTCACCGTCGCCGGCTCGACGATCGCGCGAGCGACGCTTCACAACGAAGACGAGATCCGCCGCAAAGACCTGCGCATCGGCGACACGATCATCGTGCGCAAGGCGGGCGACGTCATTCCCGAGGTGGTGGGTCCCATCGTGCGTCTGCGCGATGGCAGCGAGTTCCAGTGGTCGATGCCTTCGAGGTGTCCCAGCTGCGGCAGCGCGGTGTGGCGCGAGCCGGGTGAGGTCGTTCCCCGGTGCACGAATGCGGGCTGCCCCGCGCAGCGCCTCGAGCGTCTCGGCCACTGGGCGTCGCGAGGTGCGCTCGACATCGACGGTATGGGCACCGAGATCATCACCCGTCTCGTGGAGCAAGGCCTGCTGCACGATGTGGCGGACTACTACGTGCTCTCACGCGGCACGCTCACGACGCTCGATATGGGCCGCGTGAAGAAGGACAGCTCCCCGGTCCTGCTCGGCGAGACCATGGCCGAGAAGCTCATGGCGAGCATCGAAGCTAGCAAGACGCGCTCGCTGGCCAGGCTGGTGTACGGGCTCGGGATCCGTCACGTGGGCGCAACGGTCGCCGAAGCGCTTGCGGCAGCGTATGGCTCGCTCGACGCGCTCCTTTCGGCATCCGCCGATGAGCTAGCGGCGGTCCAAAGCGTCGGTCCGGTCATCGCCGCCTCCGTTCGGGCGTTCGCCGACAATCCCGAGAACATCGCGATCGTCCAGCGGCTCCAGGCCGAGGGCGTGCGAACTGCCGAGGAACGCTCGGCTCCCGCACGCGCGCAGACGCTCGCAGGCACCACCTGGGTGCTCACGGGCGCACTCGAGAACTACACGCGAGACGAAGCCGGTGCCGCGCTCAAGGCGCTCGGCGCCAATGTCGCGGGCAGCGTGAGCAAGAAGACATCGTACGTCGTCGCGGGCGCCGATGCGGGCAGCAAGCTCGACCGCGCGCGCGAGCTTGGCGTCACCGTGCTCGACGAAGCTGAGCTGCGCCGCGTACTCGAGTCAGGCACACCGCCGACGGGAGCCGCATCGTGAGCGACGATCTTCGTGCGCCGCTGCCGCCGCTGCCGCGCTTCGCCCCGGTCGACTTCGGTGGTCACAAGGGCACCGCGCTTGCGCCGATCCGCTGGCCGATCGTGCTGCTGTTCGGCATCGTCGTCGTATCGGTGGCGCTCGCCTTCGGGAGTTCCTGGCTTGCGTACGGCTCGGACATCATGCACGGGCTTCTCCCGGACGCACGGGCGATCGTGCTCATGGGCATCATCGTGCTGCAGTACCTGCCTCCGCTCGTCTTCGCAGCGCTGTGGGCGCGCAAGCGCGGCGCGCGCCTCGCCGAGACATTCTGTATGCGGCGCTTCGATGCCGGTGCCGGCATCGGTATGGCGATCGGTTTCGCGGCTGCGGCACGGGTCGTGGGGATCCAGTACGCTGTGGTGATCCAACGGCTCGGCATCAAGGCTCCCGACACCCCAGATGTGACCCGGCTATTCCCTTCGTCGCCGGTCGGCGTCATGGCGACCGTCCTTGTGGCCGTGGTGCTCGCCCCTCTTGCCGAGGAGGCGCTGTTCCGCGGCGTCGTCTTCGCAGGGCTGCGCGACCGTTGGGGCCAGACCGCCGGCGTGTTGGTCTCGGCGGCGCTCTTCGCAGTCGTTCATTTCTCATGGTTCCAGTTTGTGCCGCTCTTCTTGCTGGGTGTGCTGCTCGCCCAGCTTGTGGCGTCCACGCGGTCGATCTGGCCGTCCGTGCTGTGCCATGCGGCCTTCAATGGCTCGGCGGTCGCCTTGCTCTACGTGTTGCGCGCTGTCGGGGTCGGCGGATGACGGCGCGCCCCAGGCTCGTGCTCGATACGAGAGCGTGCGACCGATGCGGCCGCTGCCTTTCGGCGTGCGAGAAGAACGCGATCAGGGTGGGACGTACGTACATCATGGTCGATTGGAGCCGGTGCGACGGCTGTATGAAGTGCGTGCGGGTGTGTGACAGAGGTGCGATCGTCAGCGCCGCGACCGACGCTGTGGCGCGGGCTCGAACGGCCACGCGTCCGCAAGGCGTCAAGCCGGTCGTGGCTGCGAAGATACCGGCGACGCCCCGTGCGCTCGCGGCGCACTCGGTCACGGTCGGCGGCTTCACCTGGACGATCCTTGAGGCCGCCGCGATGCTGTCGGTGACGTTCGCGGCGTTCATGGTGAAGGAGCTCTTTCTCGCGAGCAGCCTCGTGCGGGCGCTGCCTCCCGAGGCGCTCGTCGGCGTGCGTGCCTTCGCGCTTGCGGGCTACTATGCCGTGCAGCTCAGCGTCCTGCGCTACCTACTCCGGCGGCGCGATGGCGTCTTCCGAGACGCGCTCGGGCTGTCTCGGCAGCACGATTCCGCAGGCCAGATCGCGGCCTCGGTGGGCCTGGTGCTTGCGGGAGTGGCCGGCACCAGGGTCATCGCGACCGTCTACAGCATGATCACGCGCTCGCTCGGTTTGATGCCGGACGCGGGTGCCGACACCATCACACACGTCTTCGGCACGTCGGTCGGAGGCCTTGTGCTCGCTTCCGTCATGTTGGTAGTCGTCGGTCCGTTCGTGGAGGAGTGCGTGTTCCGGGGAGCGCTCCTGCGCGGGCTTGAGGCGCGTATCGGGGCATGGCCAGCCATCGTCGCGCAAGCGGCGCTCTTTGCCGCCTTCCATCGTTCGTGGTGGCTGCTGTTCCCGATGACCGTGCTGGGGATCGCGCTCGGCTGGCTCGCGCACGAACGCAAGAGCCTGTGGCCGGCGATCGCGCTGCACGCGGCGTACAACGCGATCACGGTGGGCGCGGTCATCTGGTTGCTGCACGTCGGAGGGTGAGCGAGAGGCCGACGCTTGCCGTAGAATACGTGAGGTCAGTCACGCGTTGAAAGGACGACCTCGCATGTCCATCTCGGAATCTGATGTCCGCCACGTGGCGCTTCTCGCGCGCCTTGCGCTCACAGACGAGCAGGTCACCCGCCTCCAGGGCGAGCTCAACTCGGTCCTCGGGCATATCGAGCAGATGCAGAAGCTCGACTTGAGCGATGTCGAGCCCACGTCGCACTCGATCCCGCTTCGCAACGTGACCAGGCCGGACGTGATACGGCCGGGCCTGTCGCGTGAGCTGGCGCTCATGAACGCCCCCGAAGCCGAGAACGGCGCATTCGTCATCCCGCGCATCGTCGGCGTGGAAGAGGGAGCGTGACACCGTGAACGCTGAGCTTTCCACTCTTGGTGCCCGTGCTATCCGAGACGGGATTGCCGCCCGGGAGTTCTCGGCCGCCGAGGTCGCCGACGCTGCCTATGCTCGCATCGACGCTCTCGAGGGCGACGTGCATGCGTTCAACGAGCTCACGCCCGGGCTTGCCCGCGAAGCAGCCGCTCGCATCGATGCGATGGTGGCGTCCGGGGAGGAGTTGCCGCCGCTTGCCGGCGTGCCCGCGGCGCTCAAAGACAACATGAACCTGATTGGCACGCACACCACGTGTTCTTCGAGGATCCTTGAGAACTTCAAGAGCCCGTACGACTGCACCGCTGTCCGGCGCCTGCTCGACGCGGGCGCTCTGCCCATCGGCAAGTGCAACATGGACGAGTTCGCGTTCGGCTCCTCCACTGAGAACTCCGCCTTCGGCCCGACGCACAACCCGTGGGACCTTTCGCGTGTGCCCGGCGGCTCCTCAGGCGGCAGTGCGGCAGCGGTGAGTGCGGGCATGGTGACCATCGCGCTCGGCAGCGACACAGGGGGTTCGATCCGCCAGCCCGGCGCGCTCACCGGCACCGTCGCGATGAAGCCCACGTACGGCCGCGTGTCGCGCTACGGCGTCGTCGCCTTTGCGTCCTCGCTTGATCAGATCGGTCCGTTCGGACGATCGGTGGAAGACGCTGCGCTCGTGCTCAACGTCATCTCCGGTCACGACGACATGGATGCGACCTCGGTCTGCGAGCCGATTCCGGATTTTACCGCTACCCTCGGTGACGGCGTGCAGGGGCTGCGCGTCGGGCTCGCGCGCGACATGCTCGAGCTCGAAGGCCTTGCGCCCGAGGTGCGCGAAGCGACCGAGATGTCGGTCCGGACGCTCGAAGGACTCGGTGCCGAGGTGGACGAGGTTGAGCTGCCGATGTCTCAGCACGGCCTGGCCGCGTACTATATCATCGGCCCTGCCGAGGCGAGCTCCAACCTTGCTCGCTTCGACGGAATCCGCTATGGGCGCCGTGTGGCCGACGCGAAAGACGTGCTCGACCTGTATATGCGCTCGCGTTCAGAGGGCTTCGGTCCTGAGACCATCCGTCGCATCATGCTCGGCACCTACGCGCTGTCGGCTGGCTACTACGAGGCGTACTACGGCACCGCGCAGAAGACGCGAACGCTCATCGCTCGCGAGTTCGCCTCGGCGTTCGAGCGCTTCGACGTGCTCGTGACGCCCACGACGCCAACCGTCGCCTTCACAATCGGTGAGAAGGCCGCGGACCCGCTGTCGATGTACCTCTCCGATGTGTATACGATCCCGCTCAACCTCGCCGGGTTGCCCGGCGTCAGCGTCCCGTGTGCGACGTCCGTCACGACCGGCCTGCCGATCGGCGTGCAGATCATCGGGCCGGCCTTCGGCGACCTGCGCACGATCCAGCTGGCGCAGCGGCTCGAGGCGATGGGCTTC
>JAJFTE010000077.1 GCA_021373175.1 Actinomycetes bacterium | reverse complement strand
GCTTGAGGGCGCGCTCGGACTCCAGATGACGCCGCCCAGCGCGTAGCGTTTCCCACGCGATGGTATAGACTCCTCATGAGGGTTACCGTTCGTTATGTCCGGTTCCGAGTGAGGAGGTTCGCCATGCGCGTGCGTCCAGGCGCGTCCGCCGCGATCGCGCTCGTGATCGCGGTCTCGGTTCTGTTATTCGGCACGGCCTTACCGGCTTTCGGCGACGGCGTCGTCACCCTGTCACACGGCATGAACTGGGGTTCGAACGGCGTATCGACAGGCCTTCCACCAGGGACGTTCCATTGGCCGCGCGATGTCGCTGCGGACAAGTGGGGCAACGTGTATGTGACCGGCGGCGGCACCGACGACTTTCGCGTACAGATGTTCACCGCGAGCGGCGTGTTCGTGCGTTCGATCGGCACGACCGGCTCCGCCGCGCCGTACCTCTCCGAGCCGCGGATGGTGACGACGGACCGGTGGGGCAATGTGTACGTCGCGGAGGGCACGCCAGGGAATCGCATCTCGGTGTGGAACCCGCGTCTGTACGTGAGCGAGACGCCTACCGCACCGCTGCGCGCTATCACCGGCGACAACACAGCCGGCTCAGGGGACATCTTCGCGTCGAACGGTCTTGCAGTCAGTTGGAGCGGCGATGTCTACAACTCTGAGAGCACGAAGTGGCTGCAGCGATTCAGCAGGTTCGGCGTATTCCGAAATTCGTGGACGCCATCCGGACCGGTGCTGGGAGCCGCTGTGTCGCAGGACGACTCCGTCTACGCGGTGACGGACCACACGGGTACCGGCGATCTTGACTCCGTGCTGCGGTACAACCCTGCCGGCACGTCCCTGGGGCACTGGGGCGGGACAGGCACGGCTCCCGGCCAACTGTCCTACTCGTATGACGTTGGCGTCGACGGGGGCGGACATGTGTTCAGCCTCGAGGCGTCTCCGGAACGCATCCAGGCGTTCTCGGCATCCGGCGCGCCGCTCGCAGTCGCCGGCTCAGGTGGATCAGGTGCTGAGCAGTTCTCAGGACCCTTCGGCATAGGCGTCGGCTTCGTCCGGGACGTCTATGTCGCCGACAACGGCAACAGCCGCATCTCCAAGTGGACCGTCGCGACCGCCACCGAGGCGACCCAGGTCGCCGGTGACTCGCGCTACACCACAGCGATCGAGGCCTCGAAGCGCGCGTATCCGGACGGTGCGAAGACGGTCGTGATCGCGACCGGCGAGAACTGGCCGGACGCGCTGGGAGGTGCGGCGCTCGCGGGCATGGTACACGGCCCGCTGCTGCTGACCGCGAAGAGTGCCCTGCCTGCCACGGTTCATGATGAGATCGTTCGGCTGCATGCGACCACCGCCTATATTCTTGGCAGTGAGGACGCGGTGAGCGCGGACGTGTACGATGCCGTGCATGATCTCATGATCCTCGCGCCCCCGACGCGTCTTGGCGGAAGCGATCGTTACGCCACCGCGAACCTCATCGCTGCTGAGGTCGTACGTCTCGCTAACCTCGGGGCGGGTTACGATGGCACGGCGTTCGTCGCGACGGGCGAGAACTTCCCGGACGCGCTTGCGGCCTCGCCGATCGCCGCCGCGAACGGCTGGCCGATCTACCTGACGCGGAAGACCGCCCTGCCAGCGGCGGTCAAGACCGCGATGACCACAGACGGCTCGAACCACGGATATATCCTCGGCAGCACCGATGCGGTGGGTTCCGCAGTCGCGACCACACTGAACACGGCGCCCTTTATTCACTTCTCCCGCTACGGCGGCACGAACCGCTACGATACCGCTGCCAAGATCGCGAACGCTGGCTTCGACGGCATGGGCATGCTCTGGTCGCGCCCCGCGCTTGCCGTGGGCACGAACTTCCCCGATGCGCTTGCCGGCGGCGTGCTTCAGGGCAGCGATTACAGCGTCATCTTGCTCACACCGAAGAGCAGTCTCGATTCGCACACGGCGGCAGCGCTTACCGCGAACCGCGACTCGATCTACGAGATCCGCTTCCTTGGCAGCACGTCGGCGCTGGGCGCCACGCCGAGAAACGCCGCGAAAGCGCTGCTGCATTAGCGCGGCGCCTGTGTCGAGTGCGGTAGGATCAACGGAGCGCGGGCCTCGGCGTCTGCGCTCCGTGATGTTTCGTTGACGCTGGAGGAGTCTCTGACGTGGCAAAGGACCGCCTTACCGAAGTGCTCGAGCGCTACGAGGCCGTGATCGGCCTTGAGATCCATACCGAACTGACCGCGCTCAATTCCAAGATGTTCTGCGGCTGTCCGGTCGAGTTCGGCGGGGAGCCCAACACTCGGGTGTGTCCCGTGTGTCTCGGTCTTCCCGGTGCCTTACCGGTGCCGAACGAGGCGGCCGTCGAGGCGACCGTGCTTGCCGGACTCGCGCTGGACTGCGAGATCGCGCGGTTCTCGCAGTTTCACCGCAAGCAGTACTTCTATCCCGACATGCCCAAGGACTATCAGATCTCGCAGTATGACCTGCCGTTCTGTGGCCTCGGCTACCTCGATATCGAGATTGACGCCGACGGTGCGGCCCAAAGAGTCGACCTCGACGGCGGGGCGTACGCTACCCGCATCGGCATCACGCGCATTCACCTGGAAGAGGACACCGGGAAGATGATCCACGTGGGTGGTGCCGAGGGCCGCATCTCCGGCGCGGATCACTCGCTCGTCGACTTCAACCGTGCCGGCACGCCGCTTATGGAGCTCGTGACCGAGCCGGACATTCGCACACCGGAGGAGGCACGCCGCTTCGCTCAGAAGCTGCGGCTCATCATGCTCAATCTCGGTGTGAGCGACTGCAGCATGGAAGAGGGATCGATGCGCGTGGATGGAAACGTCTCGGTCCGCCTGCGCGGCAAGACCGGGCTTGGCACCAAGACCGAGGTCAAGAACATGAACTCGTTCCGTGCTCTGCACGACGCTCTCGCCTATGAGATCGTCCGGCAGGCCGACGTGCTCGACGAGGGTGGCCGCATCGTGCAGGAGACCCGTCACTGGGACGTGGGCGCAAAGAGGACGAGCACGCTGCGCTCCAAGGAAGAAGCGCACGACTACCGCTACTTCCCCGAGCCGGACATGGTGCCCTTCGAGTTCACCTCCGAGTGGATCGAGTCGATCCGCGCCCGGCTGCCTGAGCTTCCGGACGCTCGCCGCGAGCGGTTCATGCTCGAGTTCGGTCTTTCCCGGAGTGACGCTCGCGCGCTTTCCGAGGACGCCGACTTCGCCGGGTACTTCGAGGAGGCCGTTGCTATCGCAGGCGTTGTGCTCGCGAAACCGCTCGCGAATTGGGCGCTCGGGGAGTTCTCGGCATATCTGAACGCGGGATCCGTCGCCGTGAGCGAAGCGAAGGTCACGCCCGCGATGCTCGCCGAGCTCGTGGAGCTCATCGACGCGGGGACCATCTCGGGCAAGCAAGCGAAGGCGGTCTTTGCCGAGATGGTCGCCTCGGGTGACGCGCCCGGTGGAATCGTCGAGCTTCGCGGCATGAAGCAGGTGAGCGACGTCGGCGCGATCGAAGCGGCTGTCGACCGGGTGATCGCGGCGAGCCCCGACGAGGTCGCCGAGTATCGCAGCGGGAAGACCGCGCTCCTTGGCTGGTTCGTCGGCCAGGTGATGCGGGAGATGCGAGGGCAGGGGAACCCTGCGCTCGTCAACGAGATCCTCGTCAAGAAGATGGGATGATTGACATGACAGACACCATCGAGCGTCGTTTTGCGATCATCACCGACAGCACGGCTGATATGCCGCCCGACCTGGCGAAGCGTCGGGGCATCGAGGTCGTGCCGCTGCTCGTCAGTTTCGGGGCAGACTCGTTCCCCGACGGCACGCTCACGCAGCAGGAGTTCTTTGAGCGCATGGCGGCTTCTCCGCAGCTTCCGACCACGTCGCAGCCCTCGGTCGGCGCGTTCGTCGAGGTCTTCGAGCGCGCGCTTGCGCGTGCGGGCGAGGTGGTGTCCATGCACATCTCATCGAACCTCTCGGGAACCGTCGCATCCGCACGCCAGGCCGCCGAGCGCTTCGGGGGCCGGGTGCACGTCTTCGATTCGCTCACGCTTTCGGGTGGTCTGGCCCTGCAGGTGCTCGACGCCGCAGATGCCGCGGACGCCGGGCTCTCGGCTGAAGAGACGCTCACCAGACTCCAGGCCACGCGCCGGAGAGCGAAGATGATCGTGGGCCTGGACTCGCTCGACAATCTCGCGCGCGGCGGCCGGATCGGGAAGGTCTCGGCGCTTCTCGGTTCGCTTCTTAATCTTAAGGTGACGCTCACGCTTGATGAAGAGGGCAAGTTCACGCCGGTCAAGCGGACCCGCGGCGAAAGCGCCGCCATCGCCCACACCCTCGACTGGATTGAGGATGCCATGGGTGGGACCCGCTCCGGAACGTTCGCGGTCGGGCACGCCATGAGCGCCGAACGTGCGGTCAGGATCCGCGACGCGATCGCGGCACGCTTCGATGCGATCGACATCATCATGTATGAGGCGGGTTCTGTGGTTTCCACACACACGGGCACTGCCTGGGGAGTCGCCGTGCTCCCGGTCTCGGCGTAGGTGAGGAGCCTAAATGGCCGGCAAGCAACGCAAGCCGAAGCGACCCGGATCGCAACCCGCGGACGGCGCCGGGCGAACCCGGCAGGCTTCGGGTGGCTCGGCGTCCGGCGCGCGCTACGTGCAGTCGTGTCGCCGCAGGGCGCTCGCCGTTCAGAACCGTCGAGAGTTCGGGCAGCTCAACGCCGAGACGCTCATGTACGTCGCGTGTGAGCATCGGCTGACGACGATCCGCCTTGGCGCGGTGAAGAGCCTCGAGGCGGGAGACTCGAAAAGACAGCTGTCGGCGCTCAGGGCTATCGAGCGTTGTGAGGGCGCGGGGCAACCGGTGCGCGTCGCCGCCCGCCAGGCCGCGAACGTGGTTCAGGCCCGGCTCGAAGCGAAATAGCACCATCGAGGGAGGTGTCGGTCCGCTTGCGCCCGGTCAGCCCCTTCGATAACCGTTCGGAGTAGGTTTGGGACCGGTCGGCGTTACTATGCGTCCGTTGAGCGACAAAGCGCGCAATTCGAGAAATGCCTCTTGCGCCCCCGCGAATCATGCCGTATCGTCGTGATTGTCCCGAGAGGTCGGACCGGGCGAACCGCGAAAGGCAGCGTACCAGTAGCTACCGGCGGGGTACTTGACGGAGAGGCTCAGCGCAAGCAGTGTCCGCTCGTCAGGTGGCTTCAAAGGTGTGAAATGGGAAGCTGCGGAGTAGAGGATTTCGCTGGGCGAGGTTTCTCGGGACACCTCTTTGTTCAGATGACGTCCGGGTGATTCGGGTCGGCCTTCTTCACATCCCGCGAGACGTTCCAGTACACTGGTGCCATGGCGACTCTTCCTGATGCAGCTATCGTCCTCAAGCAGCCGGCGCAGGTCGATCATGCGTGCGGCCATCGGTTCACGCATATGGTGCCCGCGCGGCAGGATGGCCTGCTCGAACTCCTGGAGCTTCTTGCATCGCATCCGTGTCCGGTGTGTGCCTCAGGGCTGATTGACTGGAGCCTCGTGGGGCGGGCGGATTACCAGCACGACAACGACACGGGGGCCTGCTGATGAGCACTGCCCGCCAACTGCCGACCGTCGCTTTCATCGGCACCGGGGTCATGGGTCACTCGATGGCCGGGCACCTGCTCGACAGCGGGTATCCACTGGTGGTATTCAATCGCACGCCGGAGAAGGCGTCGGACCTTGTCGCACGCGGAGCCCGCTGGGCGTCGAGCGCGGGAGAAGCCGCTGTGCTCGCGGACGTGACGATCACGATCGTGGGGTATCCCACCGATGTGGAGGCGATCTACCTCTCATCAGACGGAATCATCTCCAGGGCGCGCGCCGGTGCGATCGTGATTGACATGACCACATCCACCCCTACGCTTGCCCTGCGTATCGCCGAGGCGGCATCTGCGCGTGGTATCTCGGCACTCGACGCGCCTGTTTCCGGCGGCGACATCGGTGCCCGAGAGGCGCGGCTCACGATCATGGTGGGTGGCGACGAGGCGGCGTTCGACCAAGTGCTCCCCATCTTTCAGGTGCTTGGCAAGACCGTCACGCATATGGGTGGCGCTGGCTTCGGCCAGCATACGAAGATGGCGAATCAGATCGCGATCGCAGGGACGATGCTGAGTGTGGTCGAATCGCTCGCGTATGCGAAGGCGACCGGATTGGACCCGCAGCGCGTCCTGGGCGCGATCTCGGCCGGGTCCGCGGGTTCATGGTCGATGTCGAACTACGGTCCGCGCATCCTGGCTGGCGACATGGCCCCTGGCTTCTACGTCAAACACTTCATCAAGGACCTGCGCATCGCGCTCACCGAGGCTCAGACGGCCGGACTCGACCTGCCAGGACTCGATCTGGCCAAGCGGCTTTACGAGCGGCTTGCCGAGCAGGGCGGCGAGGACCTCGGAACGCAGGCGCTCTGGAAGCTGTACGGGGGCTAGCGCCGGCCGCGTTCAGGAAACTTCTGGAGCAGCTTGCGCGCGTGGTTTCGGACCGGAGCGCGCTCAGAGTCCAGAACGCCTTGCCGCATCGCCAGGTCGGCGAGCGTGACCGGCGCCAGGCGCGTGCCGAGAACCGCACCAACAGCTAAGGATTGTTGGGCAAGCCGATAAGCAGACGGAGCGAGTAGTCTAGGCGCTGTGAGACACGCACGTCAGAGGATGTCTTCCCACAGTGGCGTAGAGAGATAGCGCTCACCGGTGGACGGCGCCACTGTCACGATCGTAGTGCCCGCCATCTCAGGCCACGCTGCCACCTCAAGGGCCGCCGCGACGTTGGCGCCTGACGATATCCCCACGAAGATGCCTTCCTCCGCTGCGAGTCGTCGGGCCGTGGTGATCGCGACTTCACCAGGAACCGGCAATGCCCCATCGAGCTGGTCGAGGTCGAGAACCGATGGGATGAAGTTGGCTCCGATGCCCTGGATAAGATGGGGACCCGGCGTGATCTCCTCGCCGCGGAGTCGCTGCCCGATGATCGCCGACTCGGCGGGTTCGACGGCAATGAGCCTGATGTTGGGATAGTGCTCGCGGAGGTATCGACCGGTGCCCGTGATCGTACCGCCCGTGCCCACGCCGGCCACGAAGGCACCGGGGACGTCGTTACCGAGCATCGCCCGCACCTCGGGCCCGGTCGTCCGGTAGTGCGCCGCCGGGTTCGCCGGATTATCGAATTGTCGTGGGATGAAAGAATCCGGTGTCGCGGCGGCCAGCTCGTCTGCCGCTTCGATAGCGCTCTTCATACCGCCAGCACGAGACGTAAGCACGAGATCGGCACCGTACGCCGCCAGGAGTTTGCGCCTCTCGACCGAGAAACTCTCAGGCATAGTGAGGATCACCCGATAGCCCCGCGCTGCGCCGATCATCGCGAGCGCGATGCCGGTATTGCCAGAGGTAGGCTCGATGATCACGGATCGGCCGGGCTCGATGAGACCGCGCTGTTCCGCGTCGAGGATCATGCCCCAGCCGATGCGGTCCTTCACGGAGCCGCCGGGGTTGCGTGACTCCAGCTTGATCGCTACACGTGCGCCAAGCCCGTTCGTCATTGCATGGAGGAACACCGCAGGCGTCTCGCCGATGGTCGCGATGATGGATTCCTCGGCGCTCATGATCTCTACCATCCTTAGCTGGGGACGCTGTAGCCAAGCGTACGCACAGATCGCGCATCATACAAGACGATGAATATCGTAGAAATCATGTGATCATGGTTGAATCGACGCTAACGCCCTACTGATTCGGCGAGATCGGCTCGTCCGTGGCGCTCAGTCGCGCCATCTCCACCTCGGCCGGGGGACTTATCCGTGTGCTGCGGTCGATGGCGCTCGCCTCAAAGAGCGCGAAGAACGCGACGACGGCCACGATGACGCCGCCGCCGACGAGCGTCGCCTGCACGCCGAAGAGCGCAGCGAGCGTGGGCGCGAATGCGAGCGGCAAGAGCTCGCCCGCCTGCCGATGTACCTGCGCGGTGCCGGTGATACGTCCAACCATGTTCGCCGGCGAATCCCGGTGCAGCAGCGTTCGCAGCAACGGCTCCATGACGCCGATCGCGATGCCCCACAAAGCGGCGCCCAGAGCGATCGCGCGGATGTCGGCAGTCCCCACATACGCGACAGCGCCGAGCCCGGTGAGCACGACCGTGACACACAGCCCTCTCGCCGAGACGATCTTCTTCGGTAGGCGCTGCAACAGGAGCGCGCCCGCAAGGATTCCCACGCCGAAGATCGAGTTCATGTACCCGATAGCCTCCACACCGGTCTTTACGACGTCGCGGTAGAAGAGCGGTTCAAGCGCGCTGAACGCACCGAACCCAAGCCATACCACGGAGCCGCCCAGCACGTAGAAGCGAAGCGATCTGGTGCTATACGCGGCGCTCACGCCGTCACGGAACTCGGTGAACGCCGTACCGCGATCTCGTTGCCGCTTCCGATGGGCCAGCGTGGTCCGGGCGACCAGAGCGGCAGCGATAAGCGAGGTGGCCGCATCGATGAAGAAGACCCAGTCGACGTTGGCGTAGTGCACGATGAGCGAGCCGAGCGCTGGTCCGGTGATAAACGCGGCCGATCCGGCGGACTCGATCCAGGAGTTCATCGTGCGCAGGTCGCCCTCGTCATCTTCCGCGAGGAACGGCGCGAACGACGCTCCAGACGTCATCACCGGCGCACCGGCAAGGCCCCACAGTGCGACAAGCGCGGTGAGCGATCCCAGGTCATGCGCCAGTGCGACCGAGAGCGACGCGGGTACGAAGAGCACCTCGGCGCCGATGAGCACGCGTCTGGGGCCGTACCTGTCGACGAGGACGCCGCCGAAGACGCTTCCCACGATCGATACGACGCTTAAGACGAGCATGAGCGCGGCGATCTGCGACGAGGTCGCATGAAGGTCGTATGCGGCCTTGCCCCAGACTCCCACGAAGAATGCGGCCTCGCTTCCCGCACGCGAGAGGTATCGCGCGGCGATGACGCGCGCTATGTCGCGTTTGCGTGCCATACGTCCCTCCGCGCGCAACGCTTTCCAAGATATGCAATCCGAATATGGAAGTATACGGCAACGCTCGGATGGCGTCTGGCCTCGGCATCGACCAAACCGATGCGTTGCGGTTGGGCGGTCTGCGTTGAGTGTCCGTAAAGGCGTGCGCGACACGAGTGTTTCGGGGTACCGTGGACACAATCGGAGAGAGGGGGCGGATCATGACTGCTGAGGGTCGGCCGCACGTGCCCGTGATGCTTACGGATCTGTATCAGATCACCATGGCCTACGCATACTGGCGGGCGGGCATCGCCGAGAAGGACGCATGCTTCCATGCGTCCTTCCGGCGCAATCCCTTCGGCGGCGGATACGCTGTGGCCGCCGGCCTGGAGCAGGTAGTGGAGTACCTCACAGGCATTCGCTTCTCGGCGGAGGACGTCGCTTACCTCGCGACGCTCTCCGGCAACGACGCCAGGCCGCTGTTCTCCCCGGAGTTCCTTGCTATGCTTCGCGACGTGCGCTTCACATGCGACGTGGATGCGGTTGCCGAGGGCACGGTCGTCTTCCCCGGCGAGCCGCTCGTGCGGGTCTCGGGCCCGATCCTCCAGTGCCAGATCGTCGAGACGGCGCTGCTTAACATCGTGAACTTCCAGACGCTCATCGCGACTAAGGCGGCACGCGTGTGCTCGGCTGCCCAGGGCGACCCGGTCCTCGAGTTCGGGCTGCGTCGGGCGCAGGGCCCGGACGGTGGGCTCTCGGCGAGCAGGGCGGCGTACATCGGCGGCTGTGCCGCTACGAGCAACGTGCTCGCCGGGCAGCGCTGGGGCGTTCCGGTTGGCGGGACGCACGCGCATAGCTGGGTCATGGCGTTCGACACCGAGCTGGAAGCGTTCCTGGCATATGCGGACGCGATGCCGAACAACGTCACGTTGCTGGTGGACACGTACGACACGCTCGATGGCGTGCGGCACGCCGTCGCGGTCGCGCGGCACCTCGCCGCGTTGGGTCATTCGATGATCGGCATTCGGATCGACTCGGGCGACCTTGCGTGGCTCTCGAACCGCGCGCGCGAGATCCTGGACGAGGCAGGCCTTGCCGAGGTGAAGATCTACGCCAGCAACGAGCTCGACGAGTACCTCATCAAGAGCCTGAAGGAGCAGGGGGCGGCCATCGACGTCTGGGGGGTCGGCACGCGCCTGGCGACCGCCGAGGGACAGCCGTCGCTGGGCGGTGTGTACAAACTCTCGGCGATGAGGGAGCCGGGCGGAGCGTGGGAGCCCCGCATAAAGGTTTCCGAGCAGGCCTCGAAAGTGACGATGCCCGGGGTGTTGCAGGTGAGGCGCTTCACTCGCGAGGGAAGATTCGACGGCGACATGATCTACAACGAGGACCACGCTCCGGCAGCCGATTGTACGATGGTTGATCCGGATGACTCCACGCGTCGCAAGGCGTTTAGCGGAGAGCCTGCCGACGACCTGCTGCGGCCCGTCCTGCGGCGGGGCGAGCCGGTCTCGGAGCTGCCGTCGCTCTGTGATGCGCGTGAGCGTGCAGGGGCTCAGCTTGGCATGCTCGACGATGGTGTGAAGCGCTTCCTGAACCCGCATACATACTCGGTTGGTGTGGAGCTTGGACTCCAGGAACTGCGAACGAGTCTGATCCTAAAGGCGAGGGGGCTCGCCCGGGCGGAAGGTGGTGCATGATGAAGGCGCTCATCGTAGTGGACATCCAGAACGACTTCATGCCCTTCGGCGCTCTGCCCGTCGCCGACGGTGATGCGGTGGTCCCTGTCGCCAATGCATTGATGCCGAGGTTCAGCCTCGTCGTGGCCACACAGGACTGGCACCCGCCCACGCACGGGTCGTTCGCGTCGAATCACCCCGGGACCTCGCCGGGCGATGTCATCGAACTGGGCGCTGTGGAGCAGGTGCTCTGGCCCGACCACTGCGTCCAAGGCACGCCCGGCGCGAGCTTCCACTCCGCGCTCGAGGTCGCTCGTATCGACCAGGTCGTTCGCAAAGGCACCGATCCGGCCATCGACTCCTACAGTGGCTTCTTCGACAGCGACCAACGCTCGGCGACCGGTCTTGGCGACCTGCTCACACAGCGGGCGGTCGATGAGATCGTGGTGCTGGGGCTCGCGACCGATTATTGCGTGCGCGCCACGGTGACAGACGCGATCGGGCTCGGCTTCGGTGTGACAGTGGTTATCGATGGATGCCGGGCGGTGGATCTTTCTCCCGGCGACGGGGAGCGGGCCTTCGCGGCGATGCACAGCGAAGGCGCCAGGATACTCACTTGTCGCGAGATCTGATCCGGGAGAGGAGCGCTCGATGAAGGTGGTGGCATTCAACGGCAGCGCCCGCAAGGACGGCAACACCGCCATCCTCCTCAGGCGGGTGCTCGCCGAGATTCGCTCGGCCGGGATCCAGACCGAGCTCATTCAGATGGCGGGCAAGAAGGTTCACGGCTGCACCGCATGCATGAGATGCCATGAGACCAGGGACCGTCGTTGCCCGGGGCTCAGCGACTTTGGCAATGCGTGTATCGAGGCGGCGGACGCGGCCGACGGCATCATCATTGGATCTCCCGTCTACTTCGCCGATGTCACTGCCGCGACCAAGGCGCTCATCGAACGTCTCGGCTATGTGGGCCGTGCGAACCCCGAGATGCTGCGTCGCAAGGTGGGTGCCGGGGTGATCGCCCAGCGCCGTGCCGGTGCCATGCACGCTTTTGACACCATCAATCACCTCTTCTTGATCGCCGAGATGATCGTGCCCGGGTCCTCCTACTGGAACCTGGGCGTCGGCGGACCGCCCGGTGCTGTCGAAGCCGACGATGAAGGGCTTCGCACGATGGAAACGCTTGGCCGCAACGTCGCGTGGCTCCTTGAGCGCTTGAGCGAACGCCCGTAGAGGACTGGCGCTACGACGGACGGTCGCTTGCAACCCGCGGGTGGAACCGTCCGACGAGGTACGTCGAAGGAGGCCCGAGGAGCGCCACCCCGGCGATTGCCGCCATCTGGATGAGGTCGAGGTCGAACTTGAAACCCCACGTGAGGTCGGGCAGGTGCCAGACGCTTTGAGCACCCCACTGCCAGAGGAACCACTCGACCTGGAAGCCAGCAGCGACTGGATGGTGAGTGCAGTCGCTGTACCAAGGGAGAGCGAAGTGAAGATGGTCTTGTTGCCGCCGTCGCCTGGACGCGCGGATTCTGAAGCGCGAACATGGGAAGGTCGCTTAGGCGCCTCAGAAGGAGAACCATGGCGGTCAGCATCGTAACGGACAGTACGTCGTACCTGCCGCTCGATGAGCGCGAGCGATACGGTATTGCTGTGGTGCCGCTGTCGGTGACGCTTGACGGCGTCGAGTACGTCGAGGACACGCCCGTCGTGGAAGGCTTCTATCGCGCGCTTGCCGAATCGAAGTCCTTCCCAACATCGTCGCAGGCGGGAGTCACGGCGCTCATCGATGCATTTGAAGCGCCGGTAGCCCGGGGCGATTCAGTTGCAGCCGTCTTTCTGTCATCCGAGATGAGTGGCACGTACTCGACTGCCCTTATGGCTCGCGATATGGTGCTCGAACGGTATCCAGAGGCCGCGATAGAGGTCGTCGATTCTCGCTCGAACTGCATGGAGCTCGGGTTCTCGGTGCTCGCCGCGGCGCGTGTTGCGGATGCTGACGGCACGCTCGCCGAGGTCGTCGATGCTGCACTGCGCATGATCGATCGGACGCGGTTTCTCTTCGTGCCCGACACGCTTGAGTACCTCCACCGTGGCGGGCGGATGGGTGGAGCGCAGGCGTTGCTCGGCACGCTTCTGCAGATCAGGCCGATACTCACGGTCGTGGAGGGGGAAACCGAGGTCTTCGCGAGGGTGCGCACCAAGGTCAAGGCGCTCGCGGAGGTAGTGGCGGCGTTCCGGCGTGACGTGGAAGCGCGAGGTTTCGTGGATGCGATCGTTCACCATATCGATGACGAATCCGGAGGCGCTCGACTTGCGGCTATGGTCGAGGCTGTCACGGGCGTGTGGCCGCGCGTCATCGGCATCGGTCCGGTGATTGGGACGCATGTGGGCCCGGGCACCGTCGGGCTGGTCTACAGCACCGCAGAAGAAATGCCAACGACCGCGCGGATACCCCCTAGCGCCTTGGACGAGGCGTTCAGGATGGCCGCAACGCGGGATCGCATCGCACGGTGTGAGCCGAAGCAAACCGCACGCGCGTGAACGGCTACTTCACGCTTGTGAGCTTTTGGGGCGCCGAGCGCTAGGCGAGACCCTGCTGCTGGCAGAACGCATCGACGATGTCGTCGAGCGTAGGCTCGGACACATCGGTCACGGCGTAGGTGGCACGCACGGTGGGATGCGATAGGTCGATCAGCCGCGAGAGGTCGATCGGGGTCGCCACGATCACGATGTCGCAGTCCGCGGCGGCCACGGTGGCCTCAAGGTCCTGCAGCTGCTGTGCCGAGTAGCCCATTGCTGGTAGCACCTCTGTGAGGTGGGGGTACGCTTCGAGTGTGCTCGCGATCGAGCCGACGGCCGAGAGCCGGGGATCGACGAGCACGGAGGCTCCTGCCACGCGGGCGGCGATCGCTCCGGCGCCGTACGCCATGCCGCCGTGGGTGACCGTCGGGCCGTCCTCAATGACGAGCACGCGCTTGCCGCGCACCGCAGCCGGGTCGTCAAGTGTGATCGTCGATGCAGTCTCGACCAGGATCGCATTGTGGTTAAGCCTCGCGGAAACCTCTTGCAGCCCGGCCACCGCCGCCGGGTCGGCCGTGTTCACCTTGTTGATGACGAGCACGTCCGCCCGAAGGAAGTTCGACTCGCCCGGGTAATAGAGCCGCTCGTGACCGGCTCGATGCGGGTCGAGCGCGACGATCTCGAGGTCGGACTTGTAAAACGGCAGGTCGTTGTTGCCGCCGTCCCAGATGATCACGTCCGCTTCCTTCTCGGCCTCACGGAGTATGGCTTCGTAATCGACGCCGGCGTACACGACGATGCCCTCGATCACGAGGTGCTCGTACTCTTCACGCTCCTCGATGGTGACGCCGTAGTCGTCGAGGTCCTCGATGCTCGCATAGCGCTCCACGCGCATCTTGAGCAGATCGCGATACGGCATGGGGTGACGGATGTCGACGGCGCGCAGCCCGCGCTTCTTGAGGGCTTCGACGACTCGCTTCGAGATGCCGCTCTTGCCAACGCCGGTGCGCACGGCGCACACCGAGATGACGGGCTTGCTTGATGGCAGCATCGTCGAATCGGCGCCAAGGAGGGTGAAGTCAGCGCCGTCAGCGATCACCTGTGAGGCTTTGTGCATGAGGTCCACGTGCGCGATGTCGCTGTAGGCGAAGATGACGCGCTCGACGCCCTGGTCCTTGATAAGCGAGGACAACTCCCGCTCGTGCACGATCGGAATGCCCGTGGGGTACAGCGGGCCGGCGAGTTCCGGCGGGAACGTGCGCCCTTCGATGCCCGGGATCTGCGTCGCCGTGAACGCGACGATCTCCGTGCTCTCATCATCGCGATAGCGGACGAGAAAGTCGTGGAAGTCACGACCGGCGGCACCCATGATGACCGTGCGTATGCGAGCCATGCGAGCTCCTTCGTCATTGGATGGGAAACGGGTCACGGCCGGGCGGTTCACTTGTTTGCATAGATTCGCGACACGAGCGCATAACAGCCCGCTCATCGACGTGCTATGTAAGCATACGCTTTGACGCGAGTGCGAGGAAGCGCATCGTTACCGGCACGGCTTCCGGCACCTCGACCACTGTGTCACCATAGGGATAGTCTTTCGGAAGAAGGCCATCGTGGAAGTCATCTTCATCCTGCTCGGCTGTGCTGCAGGTGGGGCGACGGGCTGGTTCGCCGGGCACCGGCTCGGCGTGATCGTCAGCGATAGGCGCCCGTGGCGATACTGGGCTCTCAACGCCGTCGTTGTGGTACTCGGATTCGCGGGGAACATGCTGGGGCTTGCCTCGCGCCAGACGTGGCTCTGGATGGCCTCCATCGCGTTCCTGCCCGCAGCGCTCACCGGCCTGAAGTACGGCCGCGGTAAGACGGTCGGACCGGGCAGTCTCGAGGCACCCGAGCTTGAACAGGTCGACATCCCGCCTCTGTGGGACGAGGACTAAGCGGGCGACGCGCCGGTCACCACGTTGTGATACGGGAGCGCGTTGTGCACCCTTACCCGGGTGAAGCCTGCGGCCGCAAGCTGGCGTTCCAGCTCGGCTGTGCCGACCCGGTGCTCCAGCGGCGGTCCCTTCGGCGTGGGCTCGCGCTTCCAGTCGACGATCGCGATGGTTCCGCCGGGTCGCAGGAGCCGTCTCGCCTCGGCAAGCATGCCCGCGGGGTCTTCCAGCTCATGATGCAGGTTCACCGAGTACACAAGGTCCGCGATCCCATCGCTCAGCGGGATCGACCCGGCGTCCGCCTCCGTGACGACGATATCGGCCGGGTATTCCGCCTCCAGATGTTCGTGCATCCATCGGAGCGCGCTCGGCTCGGAGTCCACGGCATACAGCGTGCCCGCTTGCATGCGCGCAGCGAACTCGCGTGCGAACATTCCGGTGCCGGCGCCGATCTCCACAGCAACGTGAGCATCTGGCGTCCCGAATGCGTCCCACATGGCGTCGGGCACAAGATCGGTCAGTCTGCCAACGTCGTTCAGCCTGTCGAGTTTGGCCGGGTTGAAGCGGTGTGCGGTCATCTGGGTTCTCCAAGGTTCGTTAGCAGCTTCACAAGAGGGCAACCGGGGGTTCACACGGCCTACATACCCGGACGAGACACTCAGTAGCGTAAGGAGTTCCACCCACCCGGTTCAATGTTGGAGGTGCACGAAATGAAACGAAGCAAGTCTATCGCCATGGTAGCCGCCGGTCTCATCGCCGGTCTTGTTCTTGGCAGCGTAGGGTTCGCGTACGCCGCTCCGGCTGACACACAGCCGGCCAATCCCGTGTTGACAAGCGGGCTCCACCTCGGCCAGAGCGTCCGCGACGCGGGCGGGCGTCTGATCGACGTCCTCGCATCGATGACGGGTCTGACCACCGATGAGATCAAGGCCGAGCGCGCTGACGGCCAGTCGATCGCGGCCATCGCACACGCGAACGGCGTCGAGACTGACGCTGTTGTCGCCAAGGCGCTTGAGGCGCGCAAGACGGTGTTCGACGCGAAGGTCAAGGACGGCACGATCACCCAAGCTGCGGCGGATGCCGCGTACACTCAGATGAGCGAGCGGATCGCCGGCCGCGTCACCTCTGAGGACGTCGGCGCGCCGAGCTGGGCCGGTGGCGGTCGTGGTTCTGGTGGCGGCATGGGTGGCCGCGGAGCCGGCGGCGGCACGTGTGTAGCCGCGCCAGTGCAGTAGGCGCGCGGATTCGCATCAACGAAGGAGGGCGACCGGAGCCGGTCGTCCTCCTTTCGTGCGGCATGAAGACGCATACACCAATGTTTTTGGTAAAGCTTGTCACGCCAGAGTACGATACTAGATACAGAGGGACATAGTGGCATGAACGTACCTGACTGGTGAGGCGGTTATGGCACGCATACAGGTAGGCCGTGAAGAGGGTTTCACGGTCATCGAGCTTGTTTGGTCTTCCGCGATCATGCTCATCGTGGTGATGGGCGTTTACAGCGTGCTTACCTTCGCAGCCCAGAGCACGCAGGCCAGTACGATCAGGGTCACTGCTCTGAATCTCGCCAACCAACGCCTGGAGCAGACGCGCAACCTCGCGTACGACAACGTCGGGGTCACGTATTCGAACGGCACACAGGGCAACCCGGGCGGCACGATCCCGACTCCGGAAGTCGTGGATACACGGTTCACCGTCACCACAGCGGTCACGTGGGCGCGAGATCCCGATACGAACCGCGCGCTGTATAAGAACGTCCACGTAACGGTCGCCTGGACCGAAGGTCGTGGTGGACACGTCGACGTGAGCACGAGCGTCTTCGGTAAGAGCAACCTGGTGAACGCCGGCGACCTGTCCATCGTCGTCAGAGACCGCGACACCAACGAGGTTGTCCCCGGAGCTCAGGTCACCGTAAGGCCCCAATCTGGTGCCGATCGCGTGGTCACGACCGGCGCTGACGGCGAAGCCTTCTACGGATACCTGCCGTCAGGCACGTACTCGGTGACCATCGCCAAAGACGACTACATCTTCGATTCTGCCGTGCTTGGCTCAGTGAGCGTTCAGTCCGACCTGCTCACCTCGGTTGTCGCCTACGCGCAGCACCCGAGCACCGTGAACGTCCACGTCAACGACGGTGCGTCTACCGCGCTTGTCAACGCTCAGGTCAGGCTCACGTCGACATCCGGAGCAGTGCTCACGCAATACACCGACGGCGCAGGTGTGGCGACGTTCGCCAATCTCCTGGTCGACAACTACCAGATCGTCGCGACATACACCGGTCGCACCACGGCCAGTGGCATCGTCAATGTGGCGGTCGGGGGTCAAACGTACGACGCCACCCTTTCACTGTCGCCGCGCGTGGGGCTGACCGTTCGCGTGATAGACGGCTCTGACGCGGTGGTCCAGGGAGCCACTGTCAACGTCCGCGGCCCCAGTCCTTCGACCTCGAATATCTCCGGCAGTCCGCAGAACACAGCAAGCAACGGAGAGATCTCCTTCGGCGTCCTGGCAGACGGAACCTACACGCTTACCGCCACGAAGAGCGGCATGACTGACGCCACGCCATTACAGGTGGCATATGACGGATCGAGTACGACCGTGCCGGTCCTGGTGCTAGGCCTGAGTCAATACGGGACGCTCGAGATTCACATATTCAAACATAACGGCAATCCTGTCACACAGCCCACGTGGGTGACTGTGTGGAACTCGAGCGGTTATAACGCGAGCTTCAAATCGAGCTCCAGCACTCCCGATGTGATCATAGTCACGTCTCTGAGTCCGGGAGAGTACAGTGTCAAGCCCAGCAACGGTGGCGGGATTCGCACGGTCAACGTTCAGGCCGGTCAGACATCGATCGTGAATGTGAATCTGCCATGGCCATGGTGAGCCGACGCATACGCAGCGACGAGGGGTTCACCCTCACTGAGATGCTGGTCGTCACCCTGCTCATGGGAATGGTGCTTGGGCTCGTGTACATGGTGATGGGCGCGGTCAACTCGAGCGCCGATACGCTGGAGGCAAAAACGATCGCGGCAGATGAGAACCGCGTGGTCATGGATCGGATCACGCGGGAGTTGCGACAGGCTCAGGAGATCGTCGACGGCCATGGCGTGTTCTTAAGGGCGCAGCCGAGGCAGTGCGCGTTCTATGCTGATGTGGATCACGACGGCGTTCCTGAGCTCATCGAGTATCGGGTGCAGGGTCAGACGCTTTACCGATCTGAGGCTAGATCCACCGTAAGCGTTCCCCCGTACACTTTCGGGTCACCGAGTCCCGAGGTCGTGGTCGCGGGCTCGCTTGACAGTGGCTTCACGGGCAACGTCTTCACGTACTACGACAACGAGGATCCCGCTCATGAGGTCAGCAGCGGTCACCCGGAGGACATCTCTGCGGTAAAGCTGCGGCTGGTGAGCGGCAAGACCGTCAACAGGACGACGGCTTTCGTCGATTTGTCGACATGGGTGAAGATCCGCGCCGTTCACAACACGATCGACTAGGCGTGATGTGCTGATGGGGACACGCATGCTATCGAGAATACGAACGAAGCTGCCGGGCTTGCGCGCCTACCTGCGTGACGATAGCGGTATCGCGCTCGCGACGGTGGTGGCCGTCTCGGCGATCCTGTTCCTGCTCGCCACGATGATCATCATCCTGGCGAACAATCTCGTATCCAACACCCGGTCGCAGGAGGGCCGAACGAAGGCGCTCCATATGGCGGACGCCGGGCTGAACGCCTACCTGTACGAACTGCGCCGAGACCCGTCCTACTTCGTGAACCATCCGACGCTCGGCCCTACCTCGCAAGAAGACGGCGTGTGGACGGTGACGGCTGTGGCTCCGGCGCAAAACGTGCCGCTGCAGCTCACCGCGACGGGCACGATCCCGTCGATGAGCGTCACGCGGATCGTGGTGGCCTCGGTTCGGTTCCCGACCTATGCCGAGTACATGTTCCTCTCCAACGCTGACCTCAACATCGGTGCGGATGCCGTGATCGATGGCAAGGTCCGCAGCAACGGTAACGTCGTCAACTCCGGCCACGTCACCGGCAAGGTGTCCGCATCGGGCAATGTGAGCGGCGGCGGAACGTTCGACCAGGGCTACGAGGCGCATGTGCCGAGGATAGACTTCAGCCAGGTGACCGTGGACATGGCGAATATGAGGACGGTGGCCACGGCCTCGAGCGCGTACTTCAACAACTCCGGCGGCTACGGGTTCAGGGTGATCCTGAACGGTAGCAGCGCGCGGGTGGAAAAGGTCACGGGCGGCACGACCACCGGCAACCTTGTGACGACGCTGATCCGAACCCTCACGGTGCCGTCCCAGGGCGTTCTCTTCTTCGACGAAGACGTATGGGTGCAAGGCAACTACTCGACGATGGTCACCATCGGCGGTGCGCGCGACATCTACGTCGCGGACGATCTGGCGCCTTCTCAGCCGAACCGTCCGTTCACGTGCGGCCTCGTCTCGCAGCGAAGCATCATCGTGCCTTCGTGGTATCCGGGCATGCCGCAGGTCATGGAGCTCGATGCGGCGATGCTTGCACAGACCGGCACCATCTACGGCGACTATCGCTCAGGGGTGACGAAGTCAAAGATCACGATCCGGGGCTCCATGGCGTACAACACGTATGGCTATTTCGCGCTGTACTCGGGTAACACCGTCACCGCCGGGTTCCGTCAGAGGAGCTACATCTACGATCCCAGGCTTGAGCTGTATCCGCCGCCCTATTACCCGATGCTCCGCGATGGCTCTCTTAAGGTGTCGACCTGGGTAGAGCAGTAGGCGCCGAGTCAGTCTGAGAGCGACCCTGCGGGTCGCTCTCTTCCGTACGGAGTGGTGTACGATGGACAAGGGGCAGGGAGAACGCTGTCCACTATCTACCGGGAGGAATCATGGCAGACGAAGCACATTCACTTGCCGTGCTCATAGACTTCGAGAATCTTGCGCTTGGCTACGAACGCTCCGGCGCCCCCGCAAGTGCTCCCGGAGGACGCAGCCGGCGGCTCCCGAAGCCGACAGGTGACTCCGGCTTCGAGGTTCGGCTCGTCATCGAGCGATTGGTAGAGAAGGGCAAGGTCATCGTCAAGCGTGCGTACGCCGACTGGGGCCGCTTCTCGAAGTACCGCGAGGTCATGCACGATCTGGGCATCCAGATGATGGAGATCCCCGAGCGCGGAATGACCGGCAAGAACTACGCCGACATCCAGCTCGCTGTGGATGCGCTAGACCTGTGCTACGCCAAGGAACACATCGACACGTTCGTCGTGGTGTCAGGCGACTCTGATTTCACGCCGCTCGTTGCCAAGCTCAAGGAGAACGGCAAGTCCGTCATCGGGGTGGGGATGAAGGATTCCACAAGTGACCTTCTTGCCGCCAACTGCGATGAGTTCATCTACTACGAGGACATCGTGCAGGGCCCGGTCGCAGCACCTCGCGTGCCGGCGACGACCGTTCCCAAGGCGAAGCGCCCGGCGATCGCACTGCTCACGGAATCGATCCAGGCCCTCCAGCGCGAGAACAAAGACGTGATGTACTCATCAATGGTCAAGGACACGATGAAGCGCAAGCAGCCGCAGTTCTCCGAGGCGAGCTACGGGTACCGTTCGTTCTCGGAGCTGCTGCAGGATGCCGAGAGGCTCGGCCTGATCACGCTGCGGACGGATCAGCGTTCCGGAACCTGGGTCGTTGTGGGGTTTTCGGAGAAGAAATGACGGATTCGCACGTGTCCGTTGCCCTGGTAACGCCTGGGCAGCGTCCGTATCCGCTTTTCTCGGCGTATCCCCGATTAGCGGGTGCGCTGCCAAGAGCTCCCCTCGGCCTGTGGCCGACGGCCGTGGATGAGGCGCCGCACCTGGCCGCCGCGATCGGCGCCGGTTCGCTGTACGTCAAACGCGATGACCTGAGTGCGCTGCCATTCGGCGGAAACAAGGTGCGCAAGCTCGAGATCGTGCTTGGCGACGCGCTGGCGCGAGGCTCAAGACAGCTGATCACGTTCGGCGCCGCGGGTTCGAACCATGCGCTCGCGACCGCCATCTACGGCACGGCCCTCGGCTTCGAGGTGACGTCGATACTCACCCCGCAGCCGAACGCCTCCTACGTGCGGCGCAATCTGCTCGGTCACCTCGCTGTCGGCGCGTCCGTGCGCATGTGTGCCGACCGTGATTCAGCGATGCGCGACGCGGCAGAACTCAGCACGACGATTCGCGAGCGCGGGGAGGCGGAACCCTACTTCATCCCGTTCGGCGGTACCACGCCGATGAGTACGGCAGGGTTCGTGAACGCGGGATTCGAGCTTGCGGAGCAGGTGGCCGAGGGCAGCTTGCCCGAGCCCGATGTGGTGTATGTGGCACTCGGTTCGATGGGGACCGCGGCCGGCATCGCGCTTGGTCTGGCGCTCGCAGGAGTGCGACCTCTCGTCCGCGCCGTGAGCGTGGTGCCGGACACGATGGCCGGTGAGCGAGCGTTTCGGGAGCTGCTGGCTTCAAGCGCCGGCACACTTCGTGCCGGTGATCCTTCGATTCCACCGGAGCTTGCGTCGCGCGTTCGCGTCGAGATCGTCGAGGGGTTCCTCGGCGAGGGGTACGCCTGTTTCACGCCACGTGGCATGGAGGCGGTGCGCCTGGCTGCTGCCGAGGAAGACCTGGTTCTGGACGGAACGTACACCGGCAAGACGATGTCGGCGCTTATCGCCGATGCGCGGTCCGGAGCGCTTGAGGGCCAGACCGTGCTGTTCTGGGACACCTACAATTCTCGAGATATCGCCACGCTTACCGCTGGCGTAGACTACCGTGCATTGCCCGAGGAAGCCCGCGTGTTCTTCGAGACCGGCGTTCAGCCGTTGGACGGGGAAGGGAACTGACGATGCCGGTTGTGTTCGCGGACGCGGCCCTTGCCGCACGCCTGGAGCGCCTCTCCGCCGCCGAGAACGAGCGCTTCGCGCGTGCGGCGTCACGCGCGCATCCCGAGGACGATGCCGAGGCGATATGGGTGGCGGGTGGTTGTGCGGCGTTCTGCACTCCTGGCGGGCCGCTCAACGAGGTGTCGGGGCTGGGATTCGCCGGACCCGTTCTTCCCGCTCATATCGACCGGATCGAGGCGTTCTTCGCCCGGCACGGCGCACGCGTGCGCGTCAACGTCTGCCCGCTTGCCGACGCCTCGCTTGTTGCGGAGCTCTCGCGTCGGGGATACGCGGTGGATGGCTTCGAGAATATGCTCGTGCGTGAGATCCTGGACAGCGATGTGTTGCCCGAGCCTGATCCAGCCGTCGACATCCGCATCGTGGAGGCCGACGACGCTGCGCTCTGGGGCCGGGAGGTCGCCCGGGGGTTCGCCGTGAACGGAGAGTCCACGGGCGCCGAGCTGCGGCTTGGAGATGCCGTCGCCGTGCAGGAGGACATCGTGCGCCTGCTGGCGTGGGTCGACGGAGAGCCGGCGGGCACCGGAGAGCTCGCGATCCGAGAGGGCGTGGGGTGGTTCTCGGCGGATACGACCGGTGCGAGATTTCGTGGCCGAGGCATTCAGACGGCGATGCAGCGCCGTCGACTGCAGCTTGCTCGCGAAGCCGGTTGCGGCTTGGCGGTCACCGAGTCGTACCCGGGGAGCGGTTCGCAACGCAACATGGAGCGTCTCGGCTTCCGGATCGTGTACACGCGGGTCGATATGGTCCAGCCAGAAAGGTGAGACCGTGCGCATAGCATACGTGACGGATACGTTCGCGCCGGAAGTCAACGGTGTTGTGACAACCATCGGCGCCCACACCCGGATCTTGGCGTCCCGGGGACACGAGATTCTCATCATCGCACCCAAATACGGACCGTACGAAGACGCGCCCGTCGATCGGATAAGCGTACGGCGCTATCCGAGCTTCAGCTTCGTCACGAACAAGGCCACGCACATCGCGCTTCCCACGATCATGTCGATGTCCCGGCAGCTGTCAGGTTTCGAGCCCGATGTCGTGCACATACATACGCCGCTGTCGATAGGGGTCGTCGCCCTGCTCGCCTGCCGCGCGATGCGCTTGCCCAACATCCAGACCTACCACACATACATCCCTGACTTCATGCAGTACGTGGAGCCCTCGCGGCTTCTGGGCATCGACAGTCTGCAGGATCGGATCACGAACTCCATGGTCTTTGAGCGGTTGATCGCGTCTGGCGCGTGGCAGCGGATCGTGCGTTCCCGGGCACTCATCGAACAGGAGGCCGACGACGTGGTGGACGCGCTGCTCGGCGCGACCGATCAGATCGAGGCGGAACGGCCCGAGTTCACCACGCGTCTGGCCTGGCGCTACACGCGGATGCTCTACAACCTTGCGAACCAGGTCGTGACACCGTCGCTCACGCTCAAGCGCGAGTTGATGCGGCATGGCGTGACAGCTCCCGTCAATCACATCAGCAACGGCATCGATCTCGACCTGATGCCGCGCAAGGAATCGTACGAGGCATCCGGGCGGATTCTGCATGCAGGCCGACTCGGTCCCGAGAAGAACGTCGATGTTCTCCTTCGGGCGTTCGCGCGCATCGCGCCGACGCTCCCGGGCGTGGTCCTGGACATCGCCGGCGACGGACCCGCCCGCAAGAGTCTGGAGCTCCTCGTCGGCAAGCTCGGACTCTCATCCCGGGTTCGCTTTCTCGGCTTCATCGATCGGACCGAGCTTGCCGCACTGTACCGGGAGTACGACTGCTTCGTCACTGCCAGTACGATCGAGACGCAAGGAGTCGTGCTGCTTGAGGCGATGGCTGCAGGGCTGCCGGTCGTAGGGGTAAGGGCGCTCGCGATCCCGGAGATCGTGCGCACTGGCCGGGACGGCATCGTGGTCCCGCCCTTCGACGAGCAGGCGTTCGCGCGCGCGATCGAGCGCGTTGTGACCGACGGCGCGCTGCGACAGCGATTGGGTCGCAACTGCGTGGCGGACGTACAACCGCACGCCCTCGAGCACGTCGTCGACGCCGTCGAGCGGCTCTACGAACTCACTGCGGCGTCCGGCTACTGAACTCGCTACGAGGTCGTGACGCTGATCGCGACCACGGGACACAGCTCGACGCAGGCCTCTATATCGGGATAGGTCTCGGGGGCCGGTTGTTCGTCGATCACGTACGCGATCCCGTCATCGCCGATGGCGAAGACCTCTGGGCAGGTGTCCTCGCACAGCCCGCAGCCGATACAAAGATCCCTGTCTACGATCGGCCTCATCGCTCCACCTCCCGGCGTGGGGTATTGACACCGGGAAAGTACCCCGGCCGCTGTCGAATCAGACGTGCGGACGTGCAGCGACGATGCGCTCAAGCATGACGACGTCCAGCCAGCGGTCGAACTTGCGTCCGACCTCGTGCATCGTGCCGACTGTCGTGAACCCAAGGCGCTCGGCCATCGCGAGGCTGGCGGCGTTCTCGGAAGATATCCGCGAAAGCACGGTGTGGATGCCGATGACGGGCGCCATACGCAGCAGTTCGCGTGAAAGCGCTGTCCCGAGCCCCTCGCGGCGGTGGTCGGGATCGACGTAGACCGAGATCTCGACCGTGGCGGCATATGAGGGCCGATCCGACCAAGGGGACAGGGCGCCCCAGCCAACGACGAAACCATCGTGCTCGGCAACGATCACCGGATGCCGGCGCGCCCGTCCGGCGAGCCACTCCAGCCGGTTCTCGACGGATTTCGGCTCAGTGTCGAAGGTGGCCGTGGTGGTGAGAACCGCATGGTTGTAGATCGCTGCGATCGCTGGCGCGTCCTGCGGGACGGCCGTGCGAATCATCGTTGGCATGTGCGCTCCCGGTATGTGTCGGCGCGTACGCGCAGGCGCTCCAATCGGCAGGATGCACTGACGAAAAGCGCCGTTTGTGCGTTGTCGGTACTCCGCTCGTAGCGTACACTGGATTTTCCGCGAATCACGACCGGCGTCCAGACGCCGTTGTTCCATCGCTCAGCTGTACGGTTGACCTCGTCCCAGCAAGGGCTGTCCGCACGAGGAGGGACTTGTCTTGGAACGCACGAAAGTCATGGAACTCGACGCGCTCTTGCCGATCGACAGCAAGATGAAAGACGTCCAGATCAAGATCGACGATACCACGCTTCGCGACGGTGAGCAGACCGCTGGCGTCGTGTTCACCAACGATGAGAAGTTGAAGATCGCCCGGATGCTCGACAGGCTCGGGGTTCAGCAGATCGAAGCCGGCATCCCGGTTATGGGTGGCGACGAGCGTGAGGTCATCGAAGAGATCGCGCACATGGGGCTCAACGCGTCGATCCTCGGCTGGAACCGCGCCGCGATTCCGGACATCCAGACCTCGATCGACTGTGGCTGCGACGCCGTGGCCATATCGCTCGCCACGAGCGACATCCACATCAAGACGAAACTGCAGAAGGACCGCCCGTGGGTGATCAAGTCCATTCGCGAGTGCGTCGCCTTCGCGAAGAGCAAGGGCGTGTACGTCTCGGTCAATGCCGAGGACGCATCGCGCACCGAGTTCGGCTTCCTGATCGAGTATGCGAAAGCCGCGCAAGCCGAGGGCGCCGACCGCATCAGATTCTGCGACACCATCGGTGCCATGGAGCCGTTCCGCATGTACCAGGTCGTGAAGGCGCTCATCGACGAGACCGGTCTTGAGGTCGAGATGCACACGCACAACGACTTCGGCATGGCGGTCGCCAACGCGCTTGCGGGCATCCACGCCGGAGCCAACTGGGTGAATGTCACCATCGGCGGCCTTGGGGAGCGCGCGGGCAACGCGGCGCTCGATGAGGTCGTGATGGCGCTCAAGTACCTGGAGGGTGTGGATCTGGGCACCGACACCACGATCTTCCACGAGGTCACCGACTTCGTCATGCGCGCCGCCGGCCGCACGATTCCGGCGTGGAAGCCGATCGTCGGCAGCAATATCTTCGCGCATGAAAGCGGCATCCACGCCGATGGTGTCATGAAGAACCCGAAGACGTACGAGATCTTCCCGCCTGACGAAGTCGGCCTTGAGCGGCAGATCGTCGTTGGCAAGCACTCGGGCTCCAAGACCATCGAAATGAAGCTTGCTGAATATGGCATCGCGGTCTCCCGCGAGGATGCGGCGGCGCTGCTGCCGACCGTGCGCGCGAAAGCGGTCGAGTTCAACCGCTCGCTTTTCGACAAAGAACTGGTGAAGATCTACAAGGAGTTCGTCGACGCCCATGACGGCGCTCTTCGTGCTACGTAGGTCGCAGTGCATGCGAGACCAAGGAGCGTGATCCCTCTGCCCGGCAAGACGATCGCCGAGAAGATTCTCTCGGCGCACTCCGGAACCGACGCCCGCGCTGGCGATATCGTGGTCGCCGACGTCGACTTCGTGATGGGTCAGGACGGCACCTCACCCCTTGCGATCCGGGCGCTTGAGGAGATGGGCGTGAGCGGGGTCTTCGACGCCGCAAAGGTCGCGCTCGTCATGGATCACAGCTCGCCGAGCCCGCTCGAGGGCGTCTCGGCACTGCACACGATGATGCGCGACTTCGGCAAGCGGACCGGGGCGACCATCTACGATGTGGGCGAGGGCGTGTGTCACCAGCTCATCCCCGAGAAAGGTCACGTCGTGCCGGGCGACCTCATGGTCGGCTGCGACAGCCACACATGCACCTACGGCGCGCTCAACGTCTTTTCAACCGGCGTGGGCTCCACCGATGGCGCGGCGGCGATGGCCGCCGGCAAGCTGTGGTTCAAGGTGCCCGAGACCGTTAGCGTCACCTACAGCGGTGCGCTTGCGCCGGGCGTCTTCAGCAAGGACCTCATCCTGCATCTCGCGGGTGAGCTCGGCGCGGACGGCGCAACCTACGAGGCGCTCGAGTTTGGAGGACCGGTCATCGACGGGTTGTCGGTGGAGGCCCGCATGACGATTTCGAACATGGCGATCGAGCTTGGCGCGAAGGCCGGTCTCATGAAGGCCGACGCCAAGACGCTTGCCTGGTTCGCCGGTCGCGGCCAAAGGACGCCGCACCCGCAGAACCCGGACGCTGACGCCGTCTACGAGCGAGAGCTCACCTTCGACGCGAGCGGAATCGGCCCGCAGGTCGCCAAGCCGCACGCTGTCGACAACGTCTCGCCTGTCGAGGAGGTCGAGGGCACGCCGATCGCCCAGGGTTTCCTCGGCACCTGCACGAACGGGCGGCTCGAGGACCTCGCCATCGCGGCGAGCATCCTCAAGGGCCGCACGGTGCACCGGGATGTGCGCTTCATCGTAGCGCCCGCATCGAGACAGATCTTGCTCGACGCGATTGCGGCCGGCTACATCCAGACGCTTGTGGAGGCTGGCGCGGCGCTGGTGACGGCGGGCTGCGGCCCGTGCGTGGGCACGCACAACGGCGTGCCGAGCGACGGCGAGAACGTGATCTCGACCGCGAACCGCAACTTCAAGGGGCGCATGGGCAACAGCAATGCATTCATCTACCTCGCGAGCCCGGCCACGGTGGCCGCCTCGGTGATTGAGGGTCGCATCACCGACCCGCGTGCGTATTTCGGCGGAGGTGCGGCACGATGACCGTCTCGGCACGCGCCTTCAAGTACGGCGACAACATCAACACCGACTACATCATCAGCGGCAAGTACAAGTTCAAGTCCGCCGACATGGAGGCCATGGCCGTCCATGCGATGGAAGAACTCGATCCGCACTACTACGAGAAAGTGAAACCCGAAGGCGGGTTCCTTGTTGCGGGCACCAATTTCGGCCTGGGATCCAGCAGGGAGCAGGCGCCACTTGTGCTCATCCACGCCAACACCAAGGCGGTGCTCGCAAAGAGCTTCGCGCGCATCTTCTACCGCAACGCGATCAATACCGGCCTGCCTGTCGTGGCGTGCGACACCGACCTCATCGACGACGGTGATACTCTCGAGCTCGACCTTCAGGGCGGCGTGCTCAAGAACGTCACCCAAGGGAGGGAGATCACGTTCTCGCCGCTGCCTCCGGTCATGGCGCAGTTGCTGGCCGACGGCGGGCTCGTCGAGCACTTCAAGAAGCACGGCGGGTTCGCGCTGTAGGGCGCGTCGCCGTCAACCGCCCACGGAACCCAGGAGGCCGACGTATGGCTCAGCACACCGTTACGCTCATTCCGGGCGACGGCATCGGTCCTGAGATCACGACGGCGATGCGCCGTGTGGTCGACGCGACCGGCGTGGACATCGAGTGGGAGGTCGCGGACGCTGGCGAGCACGTCATGGCCGAGTTCGGCACGCCGCTCCCCGAGCACGTCATCGAGTCGGTCCGCACGAACACGGTCGCCATCAAAGGCCCCGTGACCACCCCGGTCGGCACGGGATTCCGCAGCGTGAACGTCGCGCTCCGCAAGGCGCTCGACCTGTACGTGAACCTGCGCCCGGCCTTCTCGATCCCCGGCACCGGCGCGCGCTACGACGACGTCGACATCGTCATTGTGCGCGAGAACACCGAGGACCTGTACGCCGGCGTCGAGTTCGAACAGGGCAAGCCCGAGACGCTCGAGCTCATCAAGTTCGTGGCTGAGAAGGGTGCCGGCATCATCCGCCCCGACTCGGGCATCTCGCTCAAGCCGATCTCGATCACGGGTTCAGAGCGTATCGTGCGCTACGCGTTCGAGTATGCGCTCGCCAATGGCCGCAAGAAGGTCACCGCGGTGCATAAGGCCAACATCCTCAAGTACTCCGACGGCCTGTACCTTGAGGTGGCCCGAGCGGTCGCAGCCGAGTATGAGGGCCGCGTCGGGTTCGAGGACCGCATCGTGGATATGACATGCATGGGGCTGGTGCTCTACCCGGAGACCTTCGACGTCCTTGTGCTGCCGAACCTGTACGGCGACATCGTGAGCGACCTGGCCGCCGGTCTCATCGGCGGTCTGGGCATGGCGCCTGGCGCGAACATCGGTGTCGAGAGCGCGGTTTTCGAGCCGGTCCACGGCAGTGCGCCGAAATATGCCGGCAAGGACATGGCGAACCCGACCGCAGAGATCCTCAGCGCGGTTCTCATGCTTCGGCACCTCGGCGAGTGTGACGCTGCCGAGAAGATCCTCTCGGGCGTGAAGACCGTGCTAGCCGAGGGCGTGAGCGTCACCTACGACATCAAGCGAACGAACACCGGCTCGACTGAAGGCGCTGTGGGCACCCAGGCGTACGCCAACGCGATCATCGCCACCTTCTAGCGACAGCGGAGCATCAGATGGAGGAACGGCCTCCACAGCCGACAGACGCCGCGCAGTGGGCGCGCATCGAGCGCCGCCGTACGATACTGCTCCGATCGGGAATAGCTGCGGGCGTTATCATCGTGGCAGCTGGCGCGTGGCTGCTCTTCGGCCAGGCGCCGAGGGCCGAGAATGCGGCGACCTACGAACCGATCCCGAGCTCGACGGAGCCGACCGAAGCCGTCACGGGCGTGGCGACAGCCAGCATCGATGTGACGGCCGCGCCAGGAGCTGTCGCAACCGGTGCAGCGCGGGGTCCGAAGACCCAACCCCCATCGCCCGCTCAGTGCATGGTCGCTTTCCGGCGCGATGGCAAGCTCCGCGTCGCGAGACTTGACGGTTCGGGCGAGAGCGTGGTCGCGACCAGTGCGGAGGGCGTCTTTGCGCTTTCGCCCGACACGCGCACGATCGCGTACGTGGATGCGACGAGCCGCGTGCTCACGCTCGTCGACGTTGCCAGCGGTACGCACGCCGATGTGGGGCCGGCCGCGCTCGAGCAGCCAGCGTGGCCGTTCGGCTCCGGATGGTGCGTCTACACGGGCGCCGCCGCTCAGTCCGGCGTCCGACGGGTGTCACGGGACGGCAAAGGCGCCAGGGCGCTCTTCTCGGGCACATCGCCGTCGGTCTCCGCGGACGGCGAGACCATCGCGGGGATCCGCGCGAACGCAGACGGATCCTCGGCCGTGGTCATCATGCGCGGCGGCACGGCGACGACGATCGCGGTGAGCGGCTTTGTCACCGACGTCGCGCTCAGCCAGACACGCGTCGTGTATGCGGTGGCAGCCGATGACCTTGCAGCCGCCCAGGTGCGCTCGATGGATTTCTCAGGCCGCGGCGGCAGCGTGCTCAAGAGCGGCACGCAGGCGGGGGCTCGCGCATCGTTCCAGGACCTGTGCGTCTCGGGTGACGGCAACTGGATCGCGTACGCCGAGGCGGGCGACGACGGCTACTCGCGACTGTTCGCACTTGACGCGCCGGACGGGGGCACGCCGGTGCCGCTCTCGGTGCGGCGCGACGACTATCCGCTGTGCTGGGGATGCGACGGCCGGTTGTACTTCATCGAAGGGAACGCCTGGCAAGGCGAGACTACGAGACTCATGGCGGTTCGCGCGGACGGCACCGGACGCACGATCGTCGTTGAGGGCGCAAGCCGTTAGGCTACCCGGCTTCCAAAGTCAGGCATCTGCCGAGCGCGTCATGGGGGATAGATCGAAGCCCGTGGAAGACGAGCCGACCAAGTATCTTCTGCGTGTTCTGGACATCGCACAGCACCTGATGATAGACGAGGGGTACCGAAAAGCGATTGGGGTGCTGAGGGCGCACAGCCAGCCGAACACGACGCTAGCGTTCCGCAGTGAGCTCGTTAGGCACCGCGCACTCCATGAGCGACATCGCCAGGATCGTCCATGCTCTGGGCACCGCTTCGCGCCATGCGTAGCCTCCGCCCCCGAAGGCGACCATCCGACCTCCCGTGAGCTCGTCGGAAAGGGCCGCCAAGCGTGTCACCAGGTCCCGGTAGCCGGACAGCGTGAGCCCGAGACTCGTGAGCGGGTCGTCGGCCAGAGCGTCAGCGCCGTTCTGCGTGACGATGAGATTCGGCCTGAACGTGCGCACGGCCAGCGCGATCGTTGAGTCGAACGCGTTCCGATACTCGGCATCGCCAGTGTACGGTTCCAGGGGGATATTGAGTGCGGAGCCTTGCGCGTGCGGGCCGCCGCGCTCGTCGGCGAACCCAGTGCCGGGGAACAGGTAACGCCCCGATTCGTGGATCGATGCCGTGAGAACGCGCGGCTCGTCCCAGAACGCCTCCTGGACGCCGTCGGCATGGTGGGCGTCGATGTCGATAGAGGCGATGCGAAGGTCGGGATAGCGCTCAAGGGCCCACGCGATGCCCACGGCCGGATCGTTGTAGATGCAGAAGCCAGCCGCTCGGTCCCGGTGAGCGTGATGCAGACCTCCGGCCAGTGACAACGCGCGGTCGCACCTGTCCTCCAGAACCTCTTGGAAAGCGCTGACGGCCGCCCCGCACACAAGCGCCGCAGCCTCGTGCATGCCGGCGAAGGCCGGGTTATCGCCGGGCCCGATGCCGTGGCCGGGGACGAACGCCCGCGGGTCGCGCCCGGCCTCGTGCACCGCCGCGATGTAGGTGGCGTCGTGCACGCGAAGCAGGTCCTCCTCGGCGGCGGGCTGCGGCTCAACGACGGCCATTGCACCCTCGCCGATGAGTCCATGCTGCCGCATCAGCGCCACGGCGCCGGTAAACCGCTCCGGCCGGAGCGGATGCGCCGGACCGAAGTCATACGCGGCGAGCTCATCGCGATAGACCAACGACACACGCATGAAGAACCTCCGCTGCCGGTCTCCAGAGTAAGATACCCGGCCAGCGACCCGTATCGTCTCGTGGCTGAAGCTGCGTTCGAAAGACATTCTCCGCAAGGCCACTTCCTCGTTTGCGCGTTCCGGGTGTGCTCGGCTATACTCCGAACCTAATCTCCACATATGGAAATGGCGTTGACGGGGACAGTAGAGGTCAATCCCAGCAGCAGAGAGCCGGGGACGGTGGGAACCCGGCGCGGGACGCTTCGAAACTCACCCCTGAGCCGCCCGGACGAACGGACCGGCGCGCGATCGCGAACGACCTTCGCAGCAGCCGGAACAAGTAGATCGGGTCGGTGGCATCCGTTACCTGCCGCATGAGAGGGCGTACGCCTACAGGCGCGCGCCAAACGGGGTGGTACCGCGGGAGCGAATGTTCTCGTCCCTGACAGGGTCGAAGCATGCTCTGCGCGGTTCTGTCGTATCCGGACACCCTGTCACACTCGCGTTGCATGCGGCGAAAGCGGCTCCACCGCCCGGGAAAAGGTGGATGCATGGAGCTGCGAAGCGACCGAATGAAGAAGGGGCTCACCCAAGCCCCGCACAGAAGCCTGCTCAAGGCTGACGGACTTACCGATGAGGAGATCTCCCGCCCGCTCGTGGCCGTCGTCAACGCGGCGAACGAGATCATTCCCGGACACCTCCAGCTCGGCGCTATCGCCGACGCGGTCAAAGCGGGCGTCCGCATGGCCGGCGGCACGCCGCTCGAGTTTTCCACGATCGGCGTCTGCGACGGTATCGCGATGGGACACGCCGGTATGCGGTACTCGCTTGCATCCCGCGAGATCATCGCCGACTCGGTCGAACTCGTCGTGCAGGGCCATGCGTTCGACGCGATGGTCATGATCCCCAATTGCGACAAGATCATCCCTGGCATGCTCATGGCTGCGGCGCGCCTTGATATCCCGACCGTCGTCGTCTCAGGCGGCCCCATGCTTGCAGGCAGGTGGCAGGGCGGCGACGTCGATTTGGACACCGTGTTCTCCACCGTCGGCGCCGTGCGCGCGGGAACGGTGACCGAGGAAGAGATGTGCGAGCTCGAGAACGCGGCATGTCCCACGTGCGGCAGTTGCGCCGGCCTGTTCACCGCGAACTCGATGAACTGCCTCACCGAGGCGATCGGCATGGGTCTGCCGGGCAACGGGACGATCCCGGCGGTCTACTCGGAGCGCATCCGGCTTGCCAAACACGCAGGCATGCAGGTGATGGAACTCCTGAAGAAGGGCATCACCGCGCGCGACATCATGACACCGGCGGCGATCCGCAACGCGATGACGCTTGACATGGCCTTCGGCGGATCGAGCAACACGGTGCTTCACCTCACCGCCATCGCGCACGAGGCGGGGGCCGATATCACCCTCGACGATTGGGCCGAGGTAAGCGCCCGCACGCCGAACCTCGTGCGCGTGTCACCAGCCAGCGAATTCCACATGGAAGACCTCTACTTCGTCGGCGGCATCCAGGCGATCCTCGCCGAGCTCACCAGGCGGGACCTCATCGACGAGAGCGTCATGACGGTGACCGGCGAGAAGCTGCGGCACAGCCTCAAGGACGCGCGACCGGTAGACGGCACCGTGGTCCGCTCAATCGACAACCCGTACTACGCCGAGGGTGGCCTGCGCGTGCTCAAGGGCAATCTCGCGCCACGGGGATGCGTGGTCAAGCAGTCAGCGGTCCCGGCGGAGATGCGGCACCACATCGGTCCCGCCCGGGTCTTCGATTCCGAGGAAGCGGCCTCCGAAGCCATTCTCGGCGGGAAGATCGTGGCCGGCGACATCATCGTGATCCGCTACGAGGGGCCCAAAGGCGGTCCCGGTATGCGCGAGATGCTGGGGCCGACCTCGGCGGTCAAGGGCATGGGGCTCGCAGGCAGCGTCGCGCTTGTCACCGACGGGCGCTTCTCCGGCGCTACGTCCGGCGCTTCGATCGGGCACGTGAGCCCGGAGGCCGCCGAGGGCGGTCCGATCGCGCTTGTGGAAGAAGGCGACACGATCGAGATCGATATCGACGCCGGGACGCTCACGCTCGATGTGACCGAGGAGCGGCTGGCGATGCGGCATCGCGACTGGACGCAGCCGCCGCCGAAGGTGAGCCAAGGGTACCTGGCGCGCTACGCGCGCTTCGTTTCGAGCGCCGACAAGGGCGCGGTGCTCTCATGAACGGCCGCGGACAGACACGACTGTCGCAGGAGGTGACGAGATGAGGATCTCAGGCGCGGAAGCTCTGGTGCGGTCCCTTCAGAATGAGGGAGTCGAGGTCGTCTTCGGGTATCCGGGCGGCGTCGCGCTTCCGATGTTCGACGCCCTGTTCGACGTCGTGAGCCCCCGGACGATCCTTGTCCGCCACGAGCAGGCCGCGGTCCACGCGGCGGATGGCTACGCTCGCGTCACGGGCAGGCCGGCAGCGGTCATCGTGACAAGCGGCCCCGGTGCGACGAACACCGTCACGGGCATCGCGAACGCGTTCATGGACTCGATCCCGATGGTGGTCTTCACGGCTCAGGTCGCCACCCACGTTATTGGCACCGACGCATTCCAGGAGTCGGACATGACGGGGATCACTATCCCGATCACCAAGCACAACTACCTGGTTAAGAACGCCGAAGACCTGCCGGACGCCATCAAGGAAGCGTTCCATATCGCTACGACGGGTCGGCCTGGTCCGGTGCTCATAGATCTGCCCGTCGACGTCAGCAAGGCCGAGATCGACTACGTCTACCCGGAGACGCTGAACCTTCCCGGCTACAAACCGACGTACAAGGGCCACACGAAGCAAGTGAAGCAGGCCGCCTCGCTGATCTCGAAGGCGCGCAAACCGCTGCTGTACGCCGGTGGCGGCGTGCTTGCCTCCTCGGCATGGAAAGAGCTCAAGGAGCTCGCCGAACTCATGCAGCTGCCCGTTGTGACCACACTCATGGGCAAGGGGGTCTTCCCGGAGGACCACTACCTGTTCGCCGGGATGCCTGGCATGCATGGCGCGAAGTACGCCAACTATGCCATCACCGAGACGGACCTGCTTATCGCGGTAGGCGTTCGCTTCGATGACCGGGTCACCGGGAAGCTGTCCAGTTTCGCCAGCAAGGCGAAGGTGATTCACGTCGACATCGATCCGGCCGAGATCGGCAAGAACAAGGCCGTGGATGTCCCGATCGTGGGCGATGCGAAGAACGTGCTCGCGGCGATGGTCGCCGAGCTTCGCAAGATGACCGCCCAGCCGCACACCGACGCCTGGATGCGCGTCATCGATGACTGGCGCTCGCGCTACCCGCTGCACTACCACGCGCCCGAAGGTGTGCTCATGCCAGAGTACGTTGTCGAGCGGATCCGCGAACTCACCAAAGACCGTCCGACGGTCATCACGACCGAGGTGGGCCAGAACCAGATGTGGTCGTGCCAGTACACGCGTATCCGGGAGCCACGGACCTGGGTCTCCTCCGGCGGTCTCGGCACGATGGGATTCGGATTCCCCGCCGCGATTGGCGCGCAGCTCGGACGGCCCGACTATCTCGTTATCGACATAGCCGGAGATGGCAGTATCCAGATGAACATCCAGGAGCTTGCCACCGCCAAGATCAACCACATCCCCGTCAAGATCATCATCCTCAATAACGGCGTGCTCGGCATGGTGCATCAGTGGCAGGAGCTGTTCTACGGCGAGCGGTACGCGTCCTCCGTGCTCGACCAGGAAGTGCCCGATTTCGTGAAGCTTGCCGAGGCGTACAGCTGTCTTGGGCTGCGCGTCACCGATCCCGCCGAGCTTGACGCGGCGCTGCTTCGGGCATTCGACTTCGATGGCCCGGTCATCGTGGATTGCCGGGTCCCCACGAGCGAGAACGTGTATCCGATGGTCGCTCCCGGGGGCTCTATCGACGAGATGCTGGGTGGCATACCCGGGGGTCCGGTGAGCGAGATGCTTGACGACGAGTTCCTTGAGGAGGTGTGGGAGTGATGAATCACACGCTGTCCGTTCTCGTGGAGAACAAGCCGGGTGTGCTCACGCGCGTCGCGTCGCTCTTCGCACGACGCGGCTTCAACATCGACTCGCTTGCCGTCGGAGTGACCGAGGACCCCACGCTCTCTCGCATGACCATCGTCGTCGCGGCAGAGGACGCGCTGCTCGAGCAGGTGACGAAGCAACTGCACAAGCTCATCAATGTCATCAAGATCCAGGACCTGAATCCCAAAGAGATGATCGACCGCGAACTGGTTCTGTTCAAGGTGAACGCTCCGCCCGAGCGCCGTCACGAGATCATCGAGATCGCGAACGTGTTCAGGGCCAAAATCATCGATGTAGGCAGACAGAGCGTCACCATCGAGGCCACCGGGGCGGGTGACAAACTCATGGCCATGGAGGACCTGCTGCGCACGTATGGCATCAAGGAACTCACCAGAACCGGCAAGATCGCGCTTGCACGTGGCTCGAAGGACGCATCATAAGGAACTACCCCGGGGGACCGGGTCGTCAATCAGGAGGGCACTATGGCCACCGTCTACTATGAGAAGGACTGCGATCTGAGCGTTATCCAGGGCCGCAAGGTCGCTGTGATCGGGTATGGCAGCCAGGGTCACGCCCACGCGCTCAACCTGCACGACTCGGGCGTGGACGTGCGCGTCGGGCTGCGCACTGGTTCGAAGTCGTGGGACAAGGTGAAAGAGGCCGGTCTCAGGGTCATGACACCGCGCGAGGCGGCTCAAGAAGCGGACTTCGTGATGATGCTCACACCTGACGAGACCCAGTCGCACACCTACTACTCCGAGATCCACGAATCGATGACGCCGGGCAAGGCGCTCGCCTTCGCGCACGGTTTCAACATCCACTTCGATCAGATCGTCGCGCCCGAGGGCGTCGACTTCGTGATGATCGCTCCGAAGGGTCCCGGTCACATGGTCCGTCGCGTGTTCGTGGAAGGCGGCGGCGTGCCCTGCCTCATCGCGGTTCACCAAGATGCGACCGGCTCCGCTACAGCGCTCGCGCTTTCGTATGCGATGGGCATCGGCGGCGCACGTGCGGCCGTGATCGAGACCACGTTCGCCGAGGAGACCGAGACGGACCTGTTCGGCGAGCAGGCGGTGCTCTGCGGCGGGCTGACGCACCTGGTGCAGGCAGGCTTTGAGACGCTTGTCGAGGCTGGCTATCAGCCCGAGATCGCATACTTCGAGTGCATGCACGAGGTCAAGCTCATCGTCGACCTCATGTACGAAGGCGGCATGGCCAAGATGCGCGACTCGGTGAGCAACACCGCCGAGTACGGCGACTACGTGAGCGGCCCGCGGATCATCAACGACGAGACGCGCGAGGCGATGGCGAACGTGCTGTGGGATATCCAGAACGGCACGTTCGCACGCGACTGGATCCTGGAGAACCGCGCGGGCTCGCCGCACTTCAAGGCGATGCGCCGTATCCATGCCGAGCATCTCATCGAAGAGGTTGGCGCCGAGATGCGCAGCATGTTCGCGTGGATCAAGAAGGACGCCTAAGGCACGAGGCACGCAACGGACTCAGGCAATACCCGGCTACGAACGCCGTCGATGCCGGGCGACGGCAGCAGTCATGTAGCGGACAGGGAGCGTTAACCATGCAGAAGCAGTACTTGATGACGCCGGGGCCGACCCCGGTACCCGCCGAAGTCCTTCTCGCACAGGCCCGCCCGATGATCCACCACCGCACGCCGGACTTCTCGGCGATCCTCATGGAAGCGGTCGCAGGACTGAAGGTGATCTTTCAGACGCAGGCGAGCGACGTGCTCATCTTCTCGTGCTCCGGCACCGGCGCGATGGAGTCCGCGTTCGCCAACTGCTTCTGCGCGGGCGACACGGTGATCGTGGCGCGCAACGGCAAGTTCGGCGACCGCATGGTGCAGATCGCCAAGGTGTACGGCCTCTCCGTCGTCGATCTGTCCTACGAGTGGACCGAGACCGTCAAGCCCGCCGACATCGAGCGGGCGCTTGCCGAGAACCCCGCCGCGCGCAGTGTGGTCGTCGTGCAGTCGGAGACCTCTTCTGGCGTGCTGAACGACGTTGAGGCGATCGGCGCCATCGTGCGCGAGCGCCATGACTGCGTGTTCATCGTGGACAGCATCACCGGCATTGGCGCCGTGCCGTGCAAGACCGACGAGTGGGGCCTGGATGTCGTCATGACCGGCTCGCAGAAGGGGCTCATGCTTCCCCCGGGCCTGGCGGCGCTCACGGTCTCGCCAAAGGCGTGGAAGGCCTACGAACGCTCCACGCTCCCCAAGTACTACTTCGACTGGATGAAGTACAAGAAGAACCTGGAGAAGGAAACGACGCCGTTCACGCCGCCGGTCTCGCTCATCATCGGGCTGACTGAGGCTATTCGGATGATGCTCGACGAAGGGATTGAGAACATCATCGAGCGTCACAGTACGCTTGCCGAGGCCACCCGAAGAGGCTGCGAGGCGCTCGGCATGAAGCTCTTCGCGCCGCCCGAGGGCCGGGGCAGCGCGGTCACGCCGGTCTGGGTGCCCGACGGCATCGATGGCAAGGCGATCGTCAAGATCATGAAGAACAAGTACGGCGTCACCATCGCCGGCGGCCAGGACGACTATGCGGGCCGGATCTTCCGTGTGGGGCATCTCGGCTACTTCGGGCCGTTCGACATCATCACCACGCTCGCGGCGCTTGAGATGACGCTTGCCGAGCTCGGCTACGATTTCGAGCGCGGCAGTGGCATCAAGGCCGCCGAAGCCGTCTTCATGGGGGAGGACCGATGAAGGTACTGGTAGCTGACAAGATATCGGACAGCGGCATCCAGAAGCTCAGGGACGCGGGCCTGGACGTCGACGTGAGGACCGGGCTTGCCGAGGACGAGATCGTCGAGATCATCGGCGGCTACGACGCGATGGTGGTCCGCTCGGCCACCAAAGCGACGCGGCGTATCATCGAGGCCGGCCGCACGCTCAAGATCATCGGTCGCGCCGGCGTGGGCGTCGACAACGTCGACGTGACGGCCGCCACCGAGCGCGGCATCATCGTGTGCAACGCGCCCACAAGCAATATCGTCTCTGCCGCCGAGCAGACGATCACGCTCTTGCTGGCAAGCGCGCGCAACACGCCGCAGGCGAACGCCAGCATGCACGCGGGCAAGTGGGAGCGCTCCAAGTTCACCGGCACGGAGGTCTACGAGAAGACGCTCGGGATCGTCGGCCTCGGCCGTATCGGCACGCTTGTGGCCGAGCGAGCCCGCGGCCTCGGGATGAGGCTTGTCGGTTACGACCCCTACATCTCCGAGGAACGTGCGGCCGCTCTCGGCGTGGAACTCGTCGCTACCGTTGACGAGCTGCTCCCCAAGGTCGACTTCCTCACGGTGCACCTGCCCAAGACGAAAGAGACCATCGGCATGTTCGGCACCGAGCAGTTTGGCAAGATGCGTGACGGCGTGCGGCTGGTGAACACCGCGCGCGGCGGTATCTACCAGGAAGACGCGCTTGTGGCCGCGCTCAAGAGCGGCAAGGTCGCCTCGGCGGCCATTGACGTCTTCGAGGTCGAGCCGGCTACCGAGTCGCCGCTGCACGAACTCGCGAACGTCATCCTCACGCCGCACCTGGGCGCATCCACCGATGAGGCACAGGACCGTGCGGGCGACCAGATCGCCGAGCTTGTCATCGCCGGGCTCAAGGGCGAGATGGTGCCGACGGCGGTGAACGCGGTGCCGGTGGCGCCCGACGTGATGGAGAAGATCGGACCGTTCATCACGCTTGCGGAAAGACTCGGTTCGGCGATAGCGCAGTTCGCGCCCGGCGGCATCGGCGAGCTCGATGTGCTCACGGTCGGCCTACTTGCCGAGACAGACACGCGCATTCTCAAGACCGCGGTGCTCAAGGGGCTCCTCGGCAGGGTCTCGGACGAGCCGGTCAACTTCGTGAACGCCGAGTATTTCGCCGACCAGCGCGGCCTGAAGGTGACCGAGACCAAGCGCGCCGAGACCCACGACTACACGAACATGGTCATCGTGCGGGCCACCACCGCCGGTGAGCCGGTCGAGATCGCGGCCACGCTCATCGGCAAGAGCAACGAGCCAAGGCTGGTCTCGCTCTTTGGCTACGATCTTGACATGGCACCCGGCGCGTTCATGGCGTTCTTCCGGTATCCCGACCGTCCTGGCATGATCGGCAAGGTCGGCACGATCCTGGGCGACGAGGGAATCAACATCGCATCCATGCAGGTCGGTCGTACCGCCGCCGGCGGCACCGCCCTCATGGGGATGGTGGTGGATTCCGCGCTTTCCGAAGACCTCCTCGGCCGTATCAAGGGCGCAGCCGGGATGACGGATGCTTGGAGCATCGAGCTATGATGAGGACAGATATCGATCGGGTCCAGATATTCGACACCACGCTGCGGGACGGCGAACAATCGCCGGGCGCAAGCATGAACACCGGGGAGAAGCTCGAGATCGCGCGCCAGCTCGTCAGGCTTGGCGTTGACGTGATCGAGGCCGGGTTCCCGGTCTCGAGCCCGGGAGATTTCGAGAGCGTTCGCACGATCGCGGCCGAGGTACACGACGCGGTCGTGGTCTGCGCGCTCTCACGCGCGATCCCCAAAGACATCGAGGTCGCCGCCGATGCGCTCGCCACAGCGAAGCGGCCGCGGATCCACACGGGCATCGGGGTCTCCGAGAGTCACCTGCGCGACAAGCTCCGCATATCGCAGGACGAGGCGCTCGAACGGGCTGTCACGGCAGTGCGGTTCGCGCGCAACCTCGTCGATGACGTGGAGTTTTACGCCGAGGACGCGGGCCGGGCGGTGCCCGCGTACCTCTACCGGGTCATCCAGGCTGTCGTCTCGGCAGGAGCGACGGTGGTGAACATCCCTGACACGACCGGCTACTCGTATCCCGAGGTCTTCGGCGAGCTTATCGGCGGGCTTATGCACAACGTCGCCGGTATCGAGGACGTGATCGTCTCGGTGCACTGCCACAACGACCTTGGCATGGCTACCGCGAACGCGCTTGCGGGCGTGAAGGCGGGCGCCCGGCAGGTGGAGTGCACTATCAACGGCATCGGCGAGCGGGCCGGCAACACGGCGCTTGAAGAGGTTGTGATGGCGCTCAAGCAGCGTCCTGATGTCTTTGGCGTGGATACGCGCATCAATACGCGCGAGATCACGCGGACGTCCAGGCTGGTCTCGGGCATCACCGGTATCATCGTGCAGCCGAACAAGGCGATCGTGGGCACGAACGCATTCGCGCACTCAAGCGGTATCCACCAAGACGGCGTGCTCAAGGAGCGCAGCACCTACGAGATCATCGACCCGGCCGACGTCGGGGCCGGCGGCTCGAGCATCGTGCTCACGGCGCGAAGCGGACGTCACGCGCTCAAGCACCGACTCGGCGAGCGTGGCTTCGAGATGCCAGAGGGCGATTTCGACCGCGTCTATGCCGCGTTCCTGGAGCTTGCCGACAAGAAGAAGGAGGTCTACGACGAGGACCTCGAAGCGCTCGTGAGCGAGAACGAACGGACCCTGAACGAGGTCTATCACCTCGCGCAGATCCACTTCACAAGCGGCGAGCCGGGAATCCCCACCGCCACCGTCGAGCTCGTCACCCAAACAGGCGAGCATCTCATCGACTCGAGCCACGGGACCGGTCCGGTCGATGCCGTGTACAAGGCCATCAACCGCATCGTGGAGGTGGACAACGACCTCACGGAGTTCCGGGTCGAGGCCGTGACGCGCGGCATCGACGCCCTTGGCGAGGTCACCATCCGCATCAAGAGCGCCGATGGTCGGATCTTCACCGGCCGGGGTGCGCATTCGGATATCATCGTAGCTTCAGCAAAGGCCTACACGAACGCGCTCAACCGGCTGCTTGTCTCGCAGGCACCGACCGTACACGAGGAGATCTGACCCATGCCGCGAGCAATGACCATCACCGAGAAGATCCTCGCGGCGCACGCGGGCCTGTCCGAGGTCGAGCCTGGACAGCTTGTTAACTGCCGGCTCGATCTTGTGCTCGCCAACGACGTCACGGCGCCCATCGCCATCAAGGAGTTCGCGAAGATCGGCGTCGAGCACGTCTGGGACGCTGGGAAGATCGCGCTTGTACCCGACCACTACGCGCCGAACAAGGACATCAAGAGCGCCGAGCAAGCCAAGATGATGCGCGAGTTCGCGAAGGCGCAGGGCATCACGCACTACTACGAGATCGGCTGCATGGGTGTGGAGCACGCGCTTCTGCCCGAACAGGGGGTTGTGGGCGCGGGCGACGTGATCATCGGTGCCGACAGCCACACCTGCACGTATGGCGCTCTTGGAGCGTTTGCCACCGGTGTCGGCTCCACCGACGCCGCCGTGGGCATGGCGACAGGCGAGGCGTGGTTCAAGGTACCCGCAAGCCTGAAGTTCAACCTGAGCGGTAAGCTGCGGCCCTGGGTGAGCGCGAAGGACATCATCCTGCATATCATCGGGATGATCGGCGTGGACGGCGCGCTCTACCAGGCGATGGAGTTCACCGGCGACACGATCGACGGTCTCAGCATGGAAGGACGCATGACCATCTGCAACATGGCGATTGAGGCCGGTGCGAAAAGCGGCATCATCGCTGTGGACGACACCACGCGCGCGTACATGAAAGGGCGCACGGAGCGCCCCTGGACCGAGTACTTCTCGGACGCCGACGCCGTCTACGCGCACGTGTACGAGATTGACGCGGCAAGCGTCAAGCCGACGGTCTCGTTCCCGCATCTGCCGAGCAACACGCGCCTGGCCGAGGACTCGCGAGGCATCACGGTCGACCAAGTCGTGATCGGCTCCTGCACGAACGGGAGGCTCGAGGATCTGCGCGTCGCCGCCGGGATTCTGAAAGGTCGCCACGTGCATCCGGACGTGCGGCTCATCATCCTGCCCGCCACGCAGCAGATCTATCGCGATGCGATGCACGAGGGACTCTTCGACATCTTCCTGGACGCGGGCGCCGCGGTTTCCACGCCCACGTGCGGACCGTGCCTTGGCGGGCACATGGGCATTCTTGCGGCGGGGGAGCGCGCGATGGCGACCACGAACCGCAACTTCGTCGGCCGTATGGGCGATCCCACGAGCGAGGTGTATCTGGGCTCGCCAGCCGTAGCCGCGGCAACTGCGGTGGCCGGACATATCGCGCTGCCGGAAGACTTGGACTGACCGTGCTCGACCGCGGCTTTGGCGTGTAGGGGTGACGCTGCCGCGCGTGTTCACTTGGTGTCTGAGTTTGGGATGCTTCCGATGGTACGCCGCATGCTAAAATATCAGGTTCTGGTCGCGTTACTGTACTGACTTACTATTAGTTTCCTACGCACCAGATGGACCGGTCCGTTGCTGGATGAAGGCGAAAGGAAGATCGCTTGATGCCTGAACCGGAGGATGCTCCCCACCAGATTATCTACGAGAAACAGCGGCAGAGCGACCCGGTCACGGGATGGCTCATGCTGGCGATTGGGTTTGTCGTAGTCCTCGGACTGGTTGGGGTGATTTACGGGCTTCTCGCGGGTGTCTTCGGCGCCGGCTCGACGCCACGGACCCTGGTCGAATCGCAAGTCGTTCTGCTGCGAGACGCGGCGAGACAGTATCCGGGGTCCGGCTCGGCTCGCCAGGCATATATCCTCGCGCTCGAAGCGAGCGGACAGCCTGCCGCGGCCACGAAGGAATACAAGAGCGCGCTCACGGAGGTCACGGGCGTCGAGAAGACCGCGGTCTACGCGGCTGGCGTCACGCTGCTTTTCGATGCCGAAGACTACAAGGGCGCCATCGATCTGGCGAAAGAGGGGATTGCCTCTGACGACGCCGCGCGCAAGGAGATAATCACGGCAGCGGCAGCCAAGCAGACGATCGTGACCGACGCGCAGTTCGATCAAACGCACCGCATCCTCATTCTGTTCACGAGCGCCCGCGCATCTGGAGTGTTGGGCGACTGGAAGACCGCTGAGAAAGTTCTCAGCGAGACCTTGAGGCTCGATCCTCAAGGTTCGGACCTGCTCGTGTATCGTGCCTCCGCCCACGAGCACCTTGGCGAGAAGGACAAAGCCCTGGCTGACTATAAGGCCGCTCTCGCCTACATTCCGAACTACGAGCCTGCTCTCGACGGCATCAAGAGAATCCAGGGTGAGTAGCACGCGACGGTTCACGCAGCCCGCAGACCCCTTTGAGGTGATTTCCACGTGATCGATGAAGAGCATGGGAGCTTTGACACGGCTCCGGAGAGTGACGGCTACTACGAGGAGACCGTCGTGGAGTACGTCGATACCCGTCGTACCCGGACGGTGCTTGCGCTCCTGCTTGTGATTCTTATCCTGCTGCTCGTGGGCGTTGGGTACTTCCTGGTGCGGAGTGCCCGTCCAGCCGGGGCCCCCACAGCGGATACGCTACCCGCGGGCATCACCTGGGTCCGATCGCTGTACGCATGGGGTCCCTCACCGGAGCAGATGCTCAACACACCCACGGCAGTCGACATCGGTCCGGACGGCACGATCTGGACCCTTGCAAGTAAGCGCTACATCGTGGGGTACTCGCCAAGCGGCCAGGTGCGGAAGGTTATTTCTCCGGCGGTAGGCCAGCAGCCTGGCCAAGTCACGTCGCTCGAGGGAATCGCCGTGGGCGATGACGGTGCCATCTATGTGACCGACTTCGGCAATAACGCGGTAGATGTCTTTTCGCCGGCTGGCGCCTTCCTGCGGTCCTGGGGCGTTCAACTGCCGCAGGTCGTTGATGTGAAGGGCAACACGGTGGCGATAGCCGCAACGAACGGGATCGGCCTGTTCGACACCCAGGGCGTGCTCGTTGCGAAGTGGGGCAGTCGGGGCAGCAAGCAGGACCAGGTCGATGTGCCCCATGGCATCGTCATCGGTGATGATGGCAACATCTATGTTGCGGACACCCAGAACCGCAGAGTCAAGGCGTACGACCAGGGCGGGCGTCTCTTGTGGACCAATGCGGACCCTAGCACAGTCGGGAAGAACCTCATGAGCACCGAGGGCACGGCACCCGTGATCAACGGCGTCAGCCAGGCCATGCAGCTTCCCTGTGGGCTTACCCAGGACGGAGCAGGCAGACTCCTGATGGTCGACGCCTTCACGTTCGACGTCATCGTGCTCGATCCAGCGAAGAAGGGTCTCATCACAGCGCGGTTCGGCGAACAGGGCGTGCAGGACGGCCAATTCACCTACCCGACTGGAGTGGCATACGACAAAGACCGGGACACGGTGATCGTGGCGGACACCTCGAACAACCGCCTGCAGGTCATCCGGATCCCGGGGACGGGCGGCAGTGCCGTCCGCAGGACGCTCAAGAGCCTGACCGACACGCCGATCTGGCTCTGTGCCGTGCCTCTGATGCTTCTGCTTGTAGCACTGATGCTCGGTCTCAGGGGGCGCAATCGCGAGCACACAGAAGCTCCCACACCGACTCTGACGCGAACGGACCCTTCGAACGGCGTTCACGCGTAAGAGCAGACCAGAAAGCGGTTGATTGACAAAGTCAGTGCAACGACCGAGCCCACCTGATCACTTGCCACACTTAGTGCAAGAATTCGCTGCTCAGGGGTCGGTTCCTGTGCTGCGGCGGAGGGCGAGCTGCCCTTGCAGGGCGGCTCGCGTGGCGGGTGCCGCGGTTCTCCGGGCATAGCAAGCCAAGCCCTCCTCAGCGTCTCTGCCAGAGTAAGTGCAAGGGCCCGCTCGGTTCGTCTTTGGTCCGTCGTACGTCATTCCGGCGGCCGTGGGG
>JAJFTE010000053.1 GCA_021373175.1 Actinomycetes bacterium | reverse complement strand
GCTGTTGCCGCGCCGCTGTTGTTCCTCACGTACCCTGTGCCCAAAGTCGTCTTTCTGCCGGTGCTGCTGGTCCTGCTCGGCATCGGCAACCTGCCGAAGATCGCGCTCATCACGATGATCGTGTTCTTCCAGATTCTCGTGACGGCGCGCGACGCGGCGCGAGGCATCCCGTCGTCAGCGGTGCTCTCCGTGCGATCGCTGGGGGCGACGCGGTGGCAGGTCTTCCGCCATGTGGTCGTGCCGGCGGCGCTGCCCGATATCTTCACGGCGCTGCGCATTAGCACCGGCACGGCCATCGCCGTACTCTTCTTCTCCGAGACGGTGGCCGGCAGCGAGGGCCTCGGCTACTACATCATCGACGCTTGGAGCCGTATCGCCTACAGCGAGATGTTCGCCGGGATCATCGCGATGGCGGTGCTTGGCGTCGTGCTATACGAGCTGCTGGAGGTGGCCGAAGCACGCGTGTGCCGCTGGACGCGGGTCGGCCGGTAACGCCTTACGGCAGCTGCGAGACTGGGTGGCAGTTCAGGCAGAGGCCGTCGGTATACGCCGTCGCACTGGCTTCGATGAGCATCCTGTATGCCGTTGTCTCGTGCGGGAACGTCTGGAAGCGCGGGTTGTCGGCGGCGTTGTTGCCGTCGGTGCTGTTCACAGTGAACGGCGTCACGTTGCCGGCGTTGCCGGTGGTCGTGAGCGAACCCGGGTCACGCGCATCCTCGTGGCACTGCTGGCAGATCGGCGCGTGGCCGGTCTGCTGTGGCGTGCGCGGATACGGCATCAGGTAACCACCGTTGTTCACGCCGAGAGGCCCGGTCGTCGTAGTCGAAGCATTCACGCCGCTGGCGAGAATGGCGACGTTGTTGTAGACGAAGGGCGACGCGTTCGTGGATGCGGAGTCCGCCGGGTGGTTGTGGGTCATCGAGAGCCCGGCGTCGCGACCCTGATGGCAGCCGAGACACCAGTCTGAGCCGTACTCGGTAGTCGCCGTCGTTGCGTTGCCAGGCTTCTGCTTGAGGATCTGGCTCGAGACGTAGCCAGCGCTTATCGGCACATTCAGGCCCGTACGCGCACGCTCGCGCTGGAACGGCTCAACGATGTTCGCGCCGTGAGCGGAGTGGCAGTCAGTGCACGACATCGTCCCGTTCGGCCCGGCGAAGAACACGGTTGCGGATCCGCCAGTCTCGGCGTCACCACCGGGAACGACATTCGTGGTCTCGACCGAGTGGCTGCCGTTCACGGTGAGACCTCGTGCGGCGATAGCGCCGTAGACCCCGCGTCCCTGGGTGCCGTCGTGGCACGTGAAGCACGTCGCCTTGATGGTCTCACCCGGGAGCAAGAGCGTGGCGGTCGCGGGGGCCTGGTGGACCGAGTGGCATTCGCTGCACTTGGATGTCGTCGTCGTGTAGCCGCCGTGAACGCCGATCCGGGAGTTGGGACCGCTGCCGATCGCCGCATGGGGCCACGGGTCGTGGCAACCGCCGCAGTTGGCTGCGTCCCAGTCGGCCGGAATCGTCGTAGTGGTCTCATCGAACGCCAAAGCAACGCTTGGAGCCGCGATTATCACGGACGCCAACACTGCGATGAAAGTTATGCGAGACACTCGGAAGCGCATGCTCACCTCAATGACATTCTGCCAACTTTTATAGTAGCTTGCGCACGGTCTACATGCCAGTATCGTGTCAGCATGAGGATCCGACAGGTGTCGGCGGTTCTTGATCTGCGCTATGCGGTGGATTTCAGCGAGCGGGGATGGCGCGTTCGGACTCGGCGTCAGTCTTCCAGAACCCGAACGACGACCTCGCGCAGCGTCTTCGGGTCGAAAGGCTTCGTGACGTACTCGTCGCATCCCAGCTCGGCGCCGTGTTTCAGGTCGGTCTTCTGCGCTGCGGTCGTCAGCATGATGACCTTCACGTCGGCCGTCTCGGGTCTCTTGCGGAGAAACCCCAGGACCTCGAAGCCATCCAGTTTCGGCATCGTGACGTCCAGCAGCACCAGATCGGGCCGCTCGGCGATTGCCATTTCCAGCGCGTTCTCACCATCGACGGCGTGCACGATCTCATGCCCGAGCGACCTGAGCGCGGCGGTCACGAGCATGCGGATCTGCTGGTTGTCGTCAGCAACGAGTATTGTGCGTGACGCCACGGGTGCTCCTCCTCGTGACGGCGTGGACAGAGCGCTAGTCGCGGTCCCGATGCATGATGTTCACGATGGTGTGCAGCTTCGCCTCACGCTTGGCACGCTCTCGCGAGACTTGCTCGCGCCTGGCCGGATCGAGCATCGCTTCGATGTGGTCGGCCACGTCCGATGGTTTGAACGGCTTTGGGATGTAGTCGACGAAGTCGTCCTTCATCTGCTCGACCTGTTCTTCGAACGTTCCAGCCGCCGAGAGGAACAGGATCGGCGTCTCTTTGGTGGCGGGCCGCCGGCGGAGTTCTTCGCGTACCTGGTGCCCGGTCATCTTCGGCATCATCACATCAAGGACGATGAGCGCGGGCTTTTCCGTTTCGGCCAACGCCAGAGCTTCCACGCCGTTGTCGGCAGTGACGATCGTGTAGCCCCTATTCGTCAATGCCACGGTGAGCAGCTTCTGAATCGACGGTTCGTCGTCGACCACGAGGATCTTCTTCATGTGCGCTACTTCTCCCTACTCGCCCAGGATCTCCGACACGCGCTGCACCAGGTCCTTCGGCGTGAACGGTTTACAGATGTATTCGTTCGCCCCGCTGACCAAACCTTCCGCGATCTCTCGCTGCTGCGATTTCGCCGAAAGCATCACGATGGGAATATGCCCCGTCTTGGGATTCTCCCGAATCTGCTTCGCGGCGTCGTATCCGTTCATGATCGGCATCATGACGTCGAGTAAGATGAGGTCGGGCTGTTCTGCCTCGGCGACCTTCACGGCGGTGGCGCCGTCGGATGCCGTCACCGTCTCCCAACCGTGGTTGGCAAGGGTGAACGTCACGAGCTTAAGGATATGCGGCTCATCATCCGCGACGAGGATCTTGCTCATGAGTTCACCAGCATATCTTCGAGAAGCGCTTCCACCCGGCGTGCCAGGTCATCGGCCGAGAACGGCTTGTCGACCTTCTGCTGTGCGAGGCCAAGGATGTCGATCCGCGACCGGTCGATCTGGTGCGCGGTCATGACGACGATCGGGATGTCTTTGGTCGCGGGATTGGTCTTGACCTTCTCGATGACCTGATAGCCGTCCATGACCGGCATCTGCAGGTCGAGCAGGATGAGGTCAGGATGCGTCTTCCTTAAAGAGGCCATGGCTTCGGCGCCATCGTATGCCGCCACGACAGAGAAGCCGTTGGACTTCAAGTTGTGGCAGAGAAGGTCAACGATGTTGCGGTCGTCATCGACGACGAGCACGACAGGGGCGGTGACGCTGCCGACAAGATCATCGACGATCGTTATCAGCCGGTTCTTATCGATCGGCTTCTCAAGGTAATCAGCCGCGCCGAGACGGCACGAACGGCCTTCGTCGCAGACGATCGAAAGGACCAGAACCGGGATGTCGGTGGTCTCGGGAGTGTCCTTGAGCTGCTGCAGCAGGTCGAAGCCGTCGCCGTCATCGAGCATGACGTCGAGCGTGATCACGCGGGGCCGCACCGCTATCGCCTTTGTGAGAGCCTCTCTGGCGGTGTGCGCCTTCACAACGTCGTACCCCTGTTTGGCGAGGTACGTCTGGACGAGATTGGCGACCTGGGGGTCCCGGTCGACGACGAGGACCGTACCGCCGGCGGCCCCGGGGCCCTCGACTTCCGGCGTGCGCACGAGGTCTTTGGAGGCAACCGGGAGCGAGAACCAGAACGTCGATCCCTTACCCGGTGTGCTCTTCACACCGACCTTGCCACCGAGCAGCTCGATGATGCTCTTACAGATCGACAGGCCAAGGCCGGTTCCGCCGATCTCGCGCGTGAGCGAGGAGTCCACTCGATAGAACTTCGTGAAGAGCTTGGCCTGGTCTTCTTTCGCGATACCGATGCCCTGGTCGGTGATCGCCACGATCACCATGTCTCCGTCCTGCTTGGCCTTCACGGTGACGCTGCCGCCCTCGGGCGAATACTTGATGGCGTTGCTGATGAAGTTCACGAGCACCTGGCCGACCCGGTCACGGTCTCCCGCGACCTTCGGGAGGTCGCGCGGTGCCTTCGGCACGAGTTTGTGGCCGCTCTGGTCCGAAACGGCCTGGAAGGTGTCGACCGCGCCGGCGATCAGGTCGGACATGTCGAGAGGCTGGATCTTCAGGTGGATCCGGCCGGACTCGATGCGTGAGATGTCGAGCATATCGTTGATGAGTTCCACAAGCCGGTCGGAGTTCTGCTTCACGATCGAGAGGAACTCCCGCTGTATCTCGTTGATCTCACCGGCCTCTCCATCGAGGATGAGGTCGATGTAGCCCTTGATGGAAGTGAGCGGTGTGCGCAACTCGTGCGAGACGGTGGACACGAACTCATTCTTCATCTGGCCGATCTCACGCTCCGCCGTGACATCGTGCAGTGTCGCCACATAGCCCAGGTAGCCGCCCTGCTCGTCAAGGACCGGGTCCGTGCGGACATCCATGATGCGGTGAGCTGGTTCCTCCAGCCGCACCTCGCGCACCTGCGAGCCATCGATGGCCGGAGCGAAGCCGTCCTCCGGCATCATGGCCAGCATCTCCCATAGCGGCGTGCTCTTGCCGAGGAACGCTGACGGCATGAGGCCGGCGAGCATCGTTGCCGCTGGGTTGATGTACGTCACCACATCGTCCGGGTCGAAGACGATGAGTCCGTCGCCCGTGCTGGCGAGAATCGCCTCCGAGCGCCTGCGATCGGCTTCGAGCACGGTGTCGTCACGAAGCGTGATCACCGCCGCACGACGTCCCGCGAAGTCGTAGGGTGCGACGGTTGCCGTGACGACGCGCTCGCCGATCACCACGCGCATGGTGTGGGACGTTTTGCGGGTCCTCGGACGCAGGAGATGCTCGACCGCTTCCTCGATCTTGGGCTGCTGGAGCGATGTGTACGGCTTGCCGGAGGTCTTGGAGCGCGGAACGCCGAGCAGTTCCTCGGCGGTCTCGTTGAAGACGATGACATCGCCATCAGGACCGATTGCGATCAGGCCTTCCCCAGTCGTGGCCATGAGCGCGCGAATGTGCAGGAAGGAGCGGCGTTCGTCAGCTTTCTGCGGCAAGTCGAGCCACCCCCTTCAGGGCACACCTCTACACAAGACATATTCGCTTGTGAAACGTTAATCCCTGCCAGTGCCGACGCGTTTCTTGCGCGGGCAATCGCACGGCGCAACAGACAAGTGGAATTGTGCGTGGCCTTGAGGCATAACATCGTAATCTCAGGTTCGTTCGTGGTCCTCGGGGGTGCGAGGGCGATCTTCACGGAGTCCGAGGCACGACGCGGAGCGCGAAGGGACGGGTTCTCGGGCCCGTCCCTTCTGGATGCGTTGTGGTGCCCCCGGCAGGATTCGAACCTGCGACACCAGGTTTAGGAAACCTGTGCTCTATCCCCTGAGCTACGAGGGCGGATGGTGCTATCGCCGCTGGTAGACAGCTTAAGCGACTTCTGTCGACTTGTCTGGCACTGATAACAAGTGGCTCTCCGTTGTCACGGAAGTGTCCGAAAGCAGACGTCCAGCCATTGCTACCGTAGCCGTGCGACTGTCCGATGGTACCAAATGAGAGTACCTGTTGAGCGTCAAACTAGCATCGGCATGACCCAACATCTGCTGGAGCAGTTTGACTCGTTGAAACGCCCCGGGTTTGACGGAGGCTCCTTGACTAGGATCCCATGGATCCTGGAGGGAAGGAGTCGTGTCCTATGCGAGCTTCGAAGTACCCGCCCGAGTTCCGGGAGCGCGCGGTGCGCATCGCCCGGTAGTCGGACCGTCCGATCGCCGCGGTGGCGCGTGATCTGGGCATGCATGATGAGACCCTGAGGGTCTGGGTGCGCCAGGACGAGGCAGACGACGGGACGAGGTCCGATCGTCTCACCACGGCCGAGCGCGAGGAGCTTTCTGCCCTGCGTCGCGAGAACCGCGACTTGAGGCGCAGCAACGAGATCCTGAAAGCGGCGAGCGTGTTTTTCGCCCGCGAACCCGACCAGCCCCGTCCGAGGTGAGCGCGTTTCTCGATGAGCACCGCGATCGCTTCGGGGTCGAGCCGATATGCCGGGAGATAGAGGTCTCCGCCTCCGCATACCGTGCCAGACGCACCCGGCCACCGTCGGCCAGGGCCGTCCGCGACGAATACCTGCTTGGCGAGATCAAGCGTGTGCACGCCGACTCCGGCGGGGTCTACGGTCAGCTCAAGATATGGGACGAGCTCAACGACGAGGGCATCTCGGTGGCTCGCTGCACCGTGGAGCGCCTGATGCGCACAGAGGGCATCGAGGGCTGCCGCAACGGAAAGACGCAGCGTACGACGGTGCCAGGCCCCTCGCCGGTGGCCGCCGAGGACCTCGTGCGGCGTGACTTCACCGCCTCTCGTCCCGATGAGGTGTGGCTCTCCG
>JAJFTE010000051.1 GCA_021373175.1 Actinomycetes bacterium | reverse complement strand
TACGCTCCGTCACGTCGCCTCCGATACCATCGCTCCATCTCCACAGCCCGCGAATGCGACACCCCAAAGCGCCGAACCAAGACGCCAACCACGTCGCTATGGGATCGGACGCGACTCCGCAGCCACCGCCATGGCGCGGTGACGTCGTTCCCAAACTGGATGTCCTCCCACGGATCAGGGGGAATGGAACGGTCCCCGCGACGAAGCGCCGCCATGCGCCCACGCGGTTGGCGGAATGATCGGAAGGGTAGAGCGCGAATCGTCCTAGACATCATCGCCCCTTGACCGCACTCCGCGAACAGAGCCAGTCCACGAGCCACAGCGCCGCGCCGGCCACGACGGCCGGCAGCACTACCGCAATCAGGAAGTAGCGCACCGCTTGCCTTTCAGCGGGACGCCGGCCACGCTGTAGTCTTCTGGCTTGAGGAACCCCGACTGGATAAGCATTGAGGCCACCCCGAAGGCCAGCGCCTCCACCTGCGTCTCCTTGAGATCGAGGCCCACGGCCACGTCTACGGCGTGCAGCGCCTCGTGCATCAGGATCTCGAAGGCCGTCAACGATGTGAGCAGGCACTCTGGGTCAAGGCAGATCACGCGCTTGGCGTGGTCGATCATGCCGGACGCGGCGGCCGACGCCTCTTCCTCGTCCTCCTCGCCAGCGATGGCGCGCCGAACCTCGTCTACTGACTCAGCAGACCAGATGATCTTGTACGTGCGCGCCCCGAGCCGGATCTCCCGAATGTCTCTCATTCGCCCCTCATCGTCCGCGTCGCCCGGTCCTTCGCCGCCGCCACCGTCCGCCCCGGCAGGTGCTTCATCAGCGCGTCAATCGGCACGCGGTTGTAGTACCGCCGCAGGATCTCGTCTTCCGCCTTCGTCCACGGCACGTTGCGCGGGTGGTACGTCCCCAGCATCGCCTCGAGTTCGGGGACAATCAGCGCGTCCGTCTTGCCGCCCTTCACAGTTTCACCGCCTCCACGCGATTCGCCGCCACCCGGACGATGTGCGGCGTCCAGTCGTATCGCCCGCCCTCGCACTCGAACACCACAACCCCCCAGTGGACAGTCCCGGCACACTGTCTCCCGCCGAACTTCGTCCCCGCCGCCTGCAGCGCCGGCGTTGTCATCGCCACCCAGTCCGCCTCGCCCGTGAACTGGAAGTAGTGGACGTGCGATCGAATGATGACCTGCGCCTTCGGCTGCTCGTCATGCTCTGCCCACAGAAGGTTCCACAGGCGGTCGCGCGCGAGAGGCGTCGCCCGCCCGTGCGGGATCGACGAGGCCCCAGCCTTGTGTTTCATGTCGAACGTGACGCCGCCGAACGTGAAGAACGGATGGTCCTTGATGGTAGCCCCGAGGTTCATCGCCAGAACGTCCTCGTAGTCGGCGTCCCATCCTACGTGGTACGGGGTTCCTCGCGACATGATCCGCTTGGGCTCCCCGGTGAACTTGACGACACGCGCACACGCCTCGGCATTGGCGATCTGGTTCGGCCAGGAAGCGTCAGGAAGCAGCTCCGTGCCGCCCGACCGTTCCCCGCGCCCGTCGAACGGATCTGCGTTCAGCGCCCAGGCATCCACCGCGCCGATCTTGTCGAGAAGCTCCAGCCGCTTGTTCCACAACTCACGCTGGAGCTTGCCCCACTTCGCGTATACCCCAGTCGCCGGCATCCACCAGTCCGGCGCATTGAGCCCCGCCCGATGGTGGGAGTGGTAGTCAGCTTCGATGAGCAGTTTCAGATCAGCCACCGATCCTTGTCGCCGGCAAGTCCAGATCGAACACCAGGAACTCGGGCTGGTCGAGGCGGTAGTGATACCGCCCCGGACCGTAGCCCAGCTCCCGCAGTCGGCGCAACACGCCACCACACCCAATCTCGATTAGCGCGTGCGCCTTCTTCTTCGCGATCTTGAACTCGCCGTGCCCGTTGGAGTGCAACTGCAGCGCGAGCTTCGGCGGCTTGCCGGACAGGTCCAGAAGGATGTCGAGCGAGCCGAACTCCCCGAGGCCCAGCTTCTTCTCCGCTGCCGTGCCTACCGTGATCTTGTAGGTGCTGAAGCTCATCACATCAGGCGGCGACTTGCGCCGCGCCGCCGTGTTCAGTTGCTTCACCCAGGCCATCTACTTCCTGCACCCGTCGTATACGGTCCAGATGCGCGAGCCCGACGCTTCATGGCCCTTCGTGTCGCGCACCGTGTACGTGAACCGGCACTCGCCGAGCTTCGTTTTGTCGATGATCGGCTCGGGAGCCGGCGCGGGATCGCAGCCCTTCGGAGTGAACGGGTAGGGCGTCGCCGCGTCGCGCCAGCCAACGAAGAACGTCACGATGGCCTGCGGCTCGAGCGTCTGGTCATACGGCCCCTTCGGAGCCAGCGCGAAACCGTGCGGGTCTCCGTTCTTGATCCAGGCGGTGTCGACCTTCACGCCACGATCGCTGAAGACGCTGTACGGGATCAGCGTCCCATCGCGGCCCGCTCCCTCGCACTTCACCATGTACTCGAGCACGTCGCCCTCGGGGTCATACGCGCCCGTCTCGGTCAGCGGGTTCCCGTTCGCATCGCAGCCGTGCACGCGGTGTCGCAGGTCGAGCTTCACGGGGTCGCCGATGAACAGCGAGGCCGACTCCGCGCCAACCACAAGCGGCTCGTGCGCCACGGGCGGGTTGTTCTTCGGCAGGATCGGCTTGTCCGGCTCCGCCGAGTCCGGCTTCCGCCCACGCGACAGCAACACTACTGCCGCGATGATCGTCACAAGTACCAGAATCGCGACTTGCACTATGCCCCCCTCTTGATCCAGAGCTTGTAGACAAGCTGTGCGGCGAGGAATGCCACCCCGCCCGCGCTTGCCACGTTCCAGGGATTCGACACGAGCGCCGACACCGAGCCGTCCTTGAACAACGCCGACGTCCCCACGCCCAACGCGCCACACAGGGCGACGATGGCATAGAGCGCCGCATTGCCCGACAGCCCGTAGCGCCCCTTGATCCACTGGAAGACGAACGCGCCGAGGATTCCCGACGCTGCGTATACGGCATTGCGCACAAGCGGACCCGCTTTGGGTACGCTCGTACCCGAAGCAGGAACGCTTGTTGGCTTGCCGCCATCACTTGTAGACACTTCGCCTACGGTTACGGTCACGTCACCCTGGGCGGATACCGTCACGCCATCGGTGACAACCGTGACCCGCGGCGGGCTGGCAGCGAGGCTCAGAGTCACCACCAGCGCCGCCGCGATCAGGACTAGGACGGTTCCCCTCACTAGGTTCACCATGCCGCTGCAACGGCTCGCGTTCCTGTCACGCCGCCCCTAGCTGCTCCAGCAGTTCGACCGCCACGTTGTTGACAACGTCCGAGAGCAGGTCCACAAGCGAGTCGTCCCACGTTGCGTCGGTCGCCTCGGCCCACTTGTCCATCTTCGTAAGGACCGCATTCACCTGCTCGGTGATGCTCTCCACCTTCTGCTGCACCGTCCCGGATCCAGCCGCGATGCGCTTGATGCGAACGACTGCGAATGCCGCCGCCATCAGCGCCCCGATTGCCGCCGTCACAGCCCGGAGATTCACGCTTTCCCCTCCCGTTCCTTGACGCACTCCACAAGGCGCGTCAGTGCTTCCGTGTTCGCGCGCCGATCCTCGGCGTCGTGGGCGAGGTGGTTCGACACCACGCCCTTCAGCTCCTCTACGCTCTGCTTCTGGCTGTCCGCCAGCGGAGTGACAATCGTCTTGCTCACCGTCTCGATGGTCTCGATGGTTGACCGCTGTACGCGGCGCTGTCCGTAGACGAACAATGCGACCACGGCGACGAGCAAGAGGGCGATTGCTACTAGCGGTGTGAGTTGCGATAGTGCCTGGATCCACTCTGGACCCTTGTTGACTACGGCTTCCGTCACGTTACCGTCCCGCCCCAAAACGCAAAGGACCCCGCCTTTCGGCGAGGCCCTTGGTACCCCGGCTCTTGGCCGGACCCGTGCCTGATGCCCTAACGATGCAGTCTATGCCTTTTCGCGCCCTTAGTCAACATCACAGGTAACCGTCAGCGCGTCCACGTAGACGGAGTCTGTGCCCGTGTTCGATGTCAAGAGCACGTCAAGTTGCGTCGCACCCTCCGGGATGTCCTGTCGCGGTATGCGCTTGTCGAAGCGGCACCACGTCTGCGTCGTGATCGGCGGATCCTTGTCGCCGTCGTAGACCTCGATGCTGCCAACCAGCGTCCCGTTCACATCGTAGAAGCGCATGTCCATTTTCCAGTCTGTGCCCTCTCCGGTGACGACGCGCACCTTCGAGTTGTCGACGTCCACCCCGTAGATGACACCACCCGCCGTACATGCGGCATCCAGGTCGCCGGACAGGCTCGCCGTCACCGCCTCTAGCGTAGGGGCGGCTGGCGTGCTGACATCCCAGTACCCGACACTGTAGTGGCTCGCGTCCGTACCCGCGCCGACGTTCACCAGATATCCGTTCGACATGAAGAGCGCATCCGCGCCCGTGTAGTTCGTTGCGCCCGCGCCGCCCACCGCAGTTACGCGGCTAACACTCGTCGGGTCGGAGATGTCCAGCACGACGATCTTGTTCGCGTCGGTATCGTCGTCACACGTCATGTAGAGGTAGTCGCCATTCAGCACCGGCTTCTTGAGCCCGTCCTGGTGGTACCTGCTCAACAGCGCAACGCTCGTTGGGTCGGATATGTCGTACAGTCCCACCCACTCCGAGTCAGCCCAGAAGTTGAACTCGTACAGCTCTCCGGTCCCGGACAGTGATGTGAAACGGAATCTCGCCTGGGTCACGAACTGCCCCGGAAACGTCTTTGTCTGCAACCCAGTTCCCGCATAGCCGGAGTAGACGTCCGTCCACGTTACGCCATCCGCCGACACATCCACGTCCATCGCATCCGGGCTGCCGCTGCACTTGAACCTGATCTGTGTCGACCAGTGCGCGCCGACCGTAAAGACGATCCAGCCGGTGCCAGAAGCCGTGGCGTAGGTTCCTACGTCATCATCGTATGCGTTCGCCTCGCTTGTCCAGTGGAAGCTAGGATCCGAGTGCGCGGTCGGAAGCCGCCACGCGATGCCCGTGTCTCTCACCGGGAAGATGAGGGTGTCGTTATGCGCCACAGCGTACACGACATGCCCAGCCCCGATCTTCTTCGTCACAAGCTGCTCGATAAGGTCGGTCTGGTATGCAGACGCTGGGGACTCCATGTTGATCACTTCGAGGAACGGGCCGTTGGTCCAGTCGAGGCAGATGGCGTAGATGTGCCAATCTCTGACCGCCACGGCATCGAGCCGCGCCGTCGAGTTCTGCAGCGTGTAGGTCGTCACGAGAGACGGGCTGGCCGGATTCGAGATGTCATAGATATAGAGGTACTGTGCGCCGGAGTTCCCGCAGATCAGATACTTGTCGTAGAAGGCAAACGGCCACGACCTGTGTGAACTCGCCGCGCTGATCGTCCCGACCTTGTAGGGGTTCGAGGCATCCGCCACGCTCCATAGTTCGATGATGTCATAGCTAGAGTCCTGTCGGATGATGGCGAGCGTAGTCCCCGACGCGTCACAGTAGGCGGTCGGCGCGCTGGTCGTCGCCACGTTCGTGACCTCGATCGGATTTGGAGTAACCGCAGACGACCGCGCGTGCCCCTGCAGGAGCAGGCCGGTTGTGGCGTTCGCCAGCTTCGCCTTGTCGCAGTAGGCGGTCGAGCCCGTCCCGGTGCCTTTCAGCGAGCGGACGCCGTTGAACGCATACTCGGTCGTCTGCTCCCACCCACTGCACGTCCACCAGCGCGGAATGTTCCCGTCGAGCCGCTCGAAGCTGTAGTTGGGCACGATGTTCCCGGATGTCCCGATGGTTTCCTCGGTGCCCGGAGATCCGTAGTCGGTCCCCAGGTCGAACTCGGGAAACTTGTTGGCAAGCTCGACGCGGCACCCTCCGGGATCGCTCAGCATGTCGTCCTTCGCAATCGCCACAACGCGCGCGTCAACGTCCACGCCCAAGTCGTCGTCGTAGACCTTGACCAGGCTCCCCACCTCAAGGGCGGCCACGTCAATCCCCGTCAGTTGGCTCAGATCGGCCACGTCCATGTCGTAGTAGAGCACGGGGTCCTTGCTGTCCGCAAGGAGCTTCTGGGCGGCAGTCTTCAGGTCGGCGTCGTCGGTGAACCGCTGGTCGTTCCACACGCGCGTAACGCGGCCATACGTTGACACGCTGGTAGCGTCTTCCAGGTACTCCAGCCCCGAGTTCTCTGCGGCGATCGTCAGTTGGTTCGGGTACTCTCCTGCCCCATACGGGTAGAGCCGGTTGTAGAACTCGGATGTGGATTCCCTCTTCGTGATGCCCTTGAGGTTGCGACTGTAGGCGATGTAGCCTGAGACGGTCGCCGATGGCACCGTGAGCGACACCGTCCACGGGTACGCTGCCAGGTTGTAGGTCCAGAGGTAGTCGGCCCCGAAGCGCGCAGGAATATCCAGCAGCGCCGACAGCAGGGATTGGTCCTTCCACTTGTACCAACAGACCTTAGAGAAGCCCTCCGTCCCGAATGCCCAGTTTGCCGTCGTCTGCTGCGAGAGGACGTACTCGATGGCCGTCTGCGTTGTCGGGGTTGCTCCGCTCACGTTGATCGCGTACTCGCCAAGGATCATGTCGTCGAGGAGCGTCGAGATAACGTGCTCGCCCTGGCAGGCGATCAGCGTGCCCTCCGCGTTGTGCTGGCGGTCGATGCGGACAATGCGGAAAAGGCCCTTGCTCGTTCCGTCGTTCTCGTAGAGCTCGAAGAGGGCGCGCATGGTCACGTAGGACGCCTTGGCGTCGTCTGCCGGCAGCGAGAAGTGGGCGGTGTAGACCTCATTCATGCGGAACGAGTATCCCGGAGCGATGCAGTTCTCGAGCCACGCGACAGCCTGGCGCGACGAGTTGCGGATCAGAACAGACGCCTCGTATGCCATTACGCCCACCTGTCCTTGTGCGTGACCGATACCGCCACAGAGCGCGCCGACTCATCGTCTGTATACACGAAGCCGCCCGCCCCGACGATGAACGGGAAGAACGCGCCAGAGAACGTGTAGACCTGCGTTCCGTTCTTCGTGATGGTCATATCGTCCATGTCGATTACGATGACATCCCCATCCTCGAAGTCGCCCGTGAATGTCAGCGCCATTACGCCCACCGATCCTTGTGCTCGACCTTCGCGGCAACCGTCCGCGCCACTCCGTTGTCCTCGTATACAATGTCGTTACTCCCCGGAGCCAGCTTGAAGAACGTCCCGGACATCTGGTGCAGCGCGTTCGTTCCATCCACCGTGATCGTCTTCGCGTCCGTGTCGATGACGATGACCGACCCGTTGGCGAAGCTCCCCGTGAACGCGATCGAGCCGCCAGCCGCCAGCCGCCACGCTAGAAGCGCAAGGGCTCCCGTCACGGTGATCTGCGACGCGCCGTCACACACTACGGTAGACGCCCCAGACACCGACGCCGCAGCCGTGATCGCCGCCCACGCCTCGGTGACTCCGTTGAGGTAGGTGTCGAGGGCCAGCGACACTACCGCCTGCACGTCGACCGCGCCCGGTCGAAGACTTGCCGCCACGATGGCGAGCGCCGCCGCCACGGTTGCATCCGCCTTGCCGGACGCGACGTTCCCGCCGCTTGTCGTCAGGCTTGCCGCCGCCTCGAGCAGCGCAGCCGCGAGAATCACGCGCACGGACAAAGCCCCGACTGTCGCGCCGGCCTCAATCTCTGCCGCGCCCTGGGTCACTCTTCCCCCGGCAATCGCCGCGCTTGCGGTGATCCCGAGATTGCACCACGCGCGCACGAGGTTGATCTCCCCGGCCAGGATCTCAAGCGCAGCAATCACATCCGCCGACACCTTCCCGGACAACACGGCGTCACCGTCTAGGGCGAGCTCCGCCGATGCGAGCAACGCGGCGATGCCGTTCCGCGCCACTCCCGCGGCAAGCCCGAGAGACGCGGATGCGTCAATGGATACCTCGGCGAGCACCTCCTCGGCGATGAACACCAGCGCCTGCAGATAGGCGATGATCTCGATGGCCGATGCGCCTGGTCGCACGCGCAGTGCTTCGGGAGACACGCTGGCGGTCGCACTCGCGGCCATGACCCCGCCGAGGATAAGCGACTGCAGCGCCGCAACGCTGGCCGCGGCGTCGATGTCTGCCGCGCCGCTCGCAATGGTATGCCCGTCGGCGGTTGCGCTGGCCGTGATCCCCAGATCGCACCACGCTCGCACAAGGTTCGTCTCGCTGGCAAGGATCTCCAGTACCGCGGAGATGATGGCCGCCACCTTGCCCGAGAGCACCGCGTCGCCGTCTAGCGCCACCTCTGCCGCGACCACCGCCGCGACTGCCGCCGCGAGCGTTCCCTTCCCATCCGCCGAGATCTCCGCGACGGCGTTGATGGCCGCCGCGCCTTTCGCCAGCATCCCGCCGTTGGCCGACACTGTCGCGGTTGCCCCAATCGCACCCAGGGCCAGCCGCACGGCCCACGCCACATCCGCCAGGCTCGCAGACGCCGAGATCGCCGCCGCGCCAGGAACAACCTGCGTAGACTTGGCCGCGATGGACGCCGCCGCCGTAACAGCCGCCGCGCCAGCTTCTTGCTGCGATGCCGCCCCAGTTTTCCAGAACCCGCCAGACTCCCCTACCAGCGGCTTGTTCTGGTTGTTGTAGGATGTGGTGATCCAGGTTGCGGAACGCGCCGACGAACTGAAACGCACCTCGTCCAAGATGCCCTTGGCAAACTGCCCATAGGTGGTCCCAGATGTGTGATAGGCCCCAAGGCACATCTCAGAGTAAGACGGCGTCGATGTGGTGGTATCCGTTACGCCAGACGCGACGGATGAGCCGTCGATGTAGAGGTATATCTTGTCATCTGATGTGTTGCGCACAGCAACGATGTGATACCATGTATCTACCGCGATAGATGAGTCTCCACTCCGAATTACAGGGATGTACGTCCCGTCATAGACCCAGAACCTGAGCCGATTGATTGCCGGACTCGCCTGATACTCCTCGTAGACCTGGAAGTATGAGTCGTTGATACTTACAACGTGCGATCCAACCAGACATGCCGCTCGTAGTTCCGATGGCCTGTACCACATCTCTGCCGTGAAGCTGCCATCGAAGTGCCCAGTAATCGCCGCCGTGGCCTTGTCGTTGGTTCCATCAAACGTCTGCCCGCTGGCGATCTTACCGCTTGTTGTCACCGCCGGTTCTGTCTGCGCGACCTTTGCCAACGTGTGGGCTTCCAACGAATCAATTAGGTTCGCCGATTCATCTGTCATGTGGTAGACGCTGACGAAGTTTGAGTCCCAAGCATTCGCAGTATCCTCTTGGTTCGCGCACGTCTGGCACCCGCAGTATACATAGAAGTCCTTGTCTGCGTCTACGTCGTGCGTACACTTCACCCACGCGACCAGCGTTGTCCCATCGAATGACTCAATCTCATGGGGAATCTTCGTGGTTCCATCGTCATTTGTGAAAACGAGGTCACCGCCTTGCCCGCCAGGGACGCCGTGCGCCAGATAGCAGTCGTAGTTAGACCCATTCGACACATTGAACATCCAGACGGCATCGTTCGCGCTGTAAGTCGGGGCAAACTGCGGGTACGTGGCGTTGAGATACGTCTCTGCTTTGACGTTTGACCACGTTGCCCCGTCGTCGGATGACAGAGCAGCGTAGAGCGCATCTGTGCGCGACCCCACGATGATGCACAACATCGAGCCGATCTCCTGAATGGCGGAGCATTCGGCAACGCTGAATACCTGCGTGTCTGCCCAGGAATCCCCATCCCACCCGGCGTGATGCGTTCCGCCACCAGAGTAGGCATACGAGATGTGCGCGTTCCCGTCCGTCCCGGCGATAACGCGCATACTCCTGCTCACGGTTCCTGTGTATACCTTCTCCAGAGTGGCGTCCGTCGCCGGAAGGGAATACTCTGTCTCGTCGGCCTCCGTCCAGGTATCCCCTCCGTCCGTGGACTTCATGTAGAACACATCGTAGTCGAGCGATCCGGTGTAGTCCCAGTGGCACCCTACAATGTGGAGCGACTTCTGCCCCGTTGCCTCTCTCCCGAGCGCGAAACAAGTGACATAGACGGAATCGGACAAGGAACTGAAGTCGATTAGCTCCACCTCGGCAGACCATGACCCGCCGCTCGTCTTCCTCTTGTAGCCCTGCTTCGGAGACGGAACCTCCGTCACCTGGCGATACGTGAGGTGTAGCGTGTCGGCCTGGTCGATCAGGAGCTTCGGATATGCAGATGTTGTTGAGGTCACTGTTTCTGCATCTCCCCACGCTGCCGTGCTGTTTACGTTCGTTGACTTACGGATGCTGATGGCTCCGTTGTATCCCCACACAACGTACAGGTAGCCGGACGAGTCGATGGCGATATTCGGGAAGTAGTGGGTGTCGCTCAGGTCGGTTGCCAGCGTGAACTGGTCAGACAGGGCGTGCGAAACTGTATCGAAAGTCTTTGCATAGAGATAGCCATTAGCGCCTTGCCAGACGAAGAACACCTTTGTCCCGGACCTGACAGCGCACGATATCTGATCCGGGTGCGTGGCGCTCTCGCTCCCGGCGTCTGTAACCTTCACGCTGTAGTTCGTAATGGCGTTCGCCAGAGCGGGCCACTCAGTTGTTGTAATCTTGACGCACGATGGGAAGTCGGAGACATCCGCGCCGACCTTCGTGTGGTCGGCCGTGAACTTGTAGCGGTACGACCAGACATTGCTTCCCGACGTGTACCAAGTCGCCATCTATCCCACCAGCGCCCCGATGATCTCCGCGTCCGGCACGCCCTTGGCTGCCAGATCCTTGACCGCCGCCAGTACCTCCGCCTTCGTCTCATTCCGCGCCAAGGCCATGAGGTCGTTCACCCGCTGTAGATCGACCGTCTTGTAGTGGTGTATACGCACGCCGAAGTCCATCCAGACCTCGAAGCCCCTGCGCCTAGCCTCGTCCATGAACAGGAAGCCCGGCGACGCCATCTCCGTGCCGTCCGCGATGAGCTTCTTCCCACACTTCGGGCAGTCCATCATTCGCTTCCGCGCGCGGTGATCCGCCCACCCGCACTCGCAGGCGCAGATAGGAAGATGCGCGTAGGTCCCGACCAGCACCTTCTCTAGCACGGCTCGCTTCATCAGCACGCCGGAGAACGACACGCGGTCGATCTTCTCGAGACCCTCGCCCTGTACCCAGTAGAAGGTCTGCGCCTCCTCGCTCCACCTTGCGGCAACGGGAAGCGGCCCCTGCTCCTCGGTCCACTTCCAGCACACGCCCGAGACGATGTCCTTGTCATGCGCCATGAGACGGTCCAGAGCCCCAGGCTCGGGGCACTCGTCGTCATTCAGCACAAACGCATAGTCCGCGTCCGAATCGAGAAACCTCCGATGGAGGATGTTGAACGCCTTGTCCACCGGAGAGATCCCGTAGGTCTTGAGGTCGAGGAGGCTGTACTTGCCCGAGCCGGCCGTCAGCACAAGCCAGTCATGCAGCACCGCCTCCATCTTCCCCATCGTCGGCAACAGAATCGCGACCTTCGGCTTCACTTAGCTCCTTCAACGCTGCAACGATGGAAGGAACGTCCGCGCCGGGCTCGTGTAGCGCCTGGATCAGCGCGAACAACTCCGCCGCTCGCTTCCCCTTCACCACCAGCTTGATCTCCCCGCCAAGGGCGGAGCGCGAAACCGGAACCTCCGCTCGGAGCTCCAGCTTCGCCTCCGCCTCAACGGTTCGTGCCCCCTTGGAGCACAGCCCGGGAGCAAGGGTCAAGTGGCACTCAGCCCACTTCTCCACTAGGCACCTGCCGCAATCGTGATGTCAATGTTTCCGATGGCGAACTTCAACTGGTCGCCGTCGTCGATCACCTTGGACGCCGTCAACTGCCCGTAGGCCACGTCCACCGTCTGCCCGCGCGTCGAGCAAGTGTTGATCCCCAGGTAGGTGATCGTTCCCCAGTTCCCGCCGTTTGCCGCGTCGAACTCCAGAGCGGCCGTGTTCGAGATCGTCCTCGTCGCTCCGTCATCGGCGAACGTGATCGCCTTGCGCGTGTAGCAGTACGCGTCCGCCACCTCGCACGTCGCCGCCCCCGTGTCGCCAGGGCTCGCCAGATGCAGCGACCCGTAGACCGTCTGGGTCTTGAACGCCGCCGTCAGTACGCTGTTCGCGTACGCCGTCACGAAACTACTCGCCATGTTGACCCCCTCCCCCTATGTAACCTTCGTCAGCGTGAACCCAGAGATGGTCGACCCCGTGTTGTTAGTGAGCGTGATCGTCCCCGGAGTGTTCACGTTGCCGGAGTTTGTAACCGTCACCGTCTGCGGATCAGTCGTGATCGTCGCCGTCGTCGTTACGGTGGCCGAGTGCGCGAACGGATCGGACGCCAACAGAACGAGGTCGAAGTCCGCCGTGGTCGGCCGGCGCGTCACGTTCTGGACCCCGCCGTATCGCACCGTCCAGTACTTCCCAGAGTCCCACGACACGGAGAACTCCATTTCCTCGGGCTCGCCGTCTCCGTCCAAGAGGTGCGCCGCCAGCGCCCGAAGAGTTGTCTGTAGGCCCGCTTGCGTCGTCGCGTCCACCGCCGTGCACGGCAGGACAATGCGCGCCTCGGCCATGTCCGCGCCGAAGTCCCACACGCCCCGCTTGCCCGCGACAACCATCTGACGATCCCGCGCGCTCGGGAGAATCGGAAGGCCGATCCCCGCGCGTAGCTGGATCCCCAAGTCCTGGTCCGTCTTGCTTCCCAGCGTGAATCGCGCGATCACGTTCGTCGTCATGCCGCCACCCACCCGAGGCCGCGCTTGCGTTCCTGCATGAGGTCGTAGATCTTCCGAGCGATCAGCTCCACGTCGCTGTCCGTGCGAACGTGGAACGTCGCGCCCTTGAACAGCCCTTCCCAGTTGATCTGTGTCTGCGTCGGCTGTGCCCCCACGGAGTCGGCAATGCCCGCGCCGATGTCACGGAGAACCGATTGCGTCAACGGCAACAGCGCCTCCGGGCCAAGGTCGCCGACCATCTTGTCCCCGACAACGGCAGGCCCCGGAGCGTAGTAGCCGTGCCCAAACATGTCGTCGATCGAGATGTCCGGCTGCACGCCGAGAGACTGCAGGTAGCTGCGAAGCTGCGCCTGCTTCTGCTCCGTGCTCATGCTCGACGACAGCCCAGACAGGAACGACGTCAGGGTGTCCCACGACTGCCCCTTGTTCTTCCACGCCTGCAGCACCGACGAGATCTGCATTGCAGATAGCTGGTCGTTGTACTTGCGAATGGCCTGGAGCGACGCCTCTGCCGCCGCGTATCCGCCGGTCACTGGAACCGATGTATTCGTGTCGCTGTAGTACGTGTCCGGTTCCTGTTCCGCAGAGGTTGTGCCGCCCCCGCTCGCCGGGGTCGTCTGGCTCGTGTTGGTTCCGCCACCCCCGGCCGGAGCCGCGTTCGCCTCGACCTCAGCTTTCTTATCCTTGTTCTTCCCCGTCACCCAGTCCCAGAACTTGGTCCATCCCTTCTTAGCGGTTTCCCAGATGCCCTCGAAGAAGCCCGTGATGCCATCCCAGGCGCTCTTCACCGCTCCGACAATGCCGTTCCAGACGTTTCCGGCGATCTTCTTGATGTCATCCCACACCGCCGGCAGCGTCTTGAAGATCCCCACTACTCCCGAGATCACGCCCGCGACGTTGCCCGAGAACGCACTGAGCGTCGTCCCAATCACCGACGAGGCCAGCCCGATCGCCGCGGATGTCTTGTCGCCCTCTTTCCCCAGCGCGCCAACTGCTACGCCCGCCGCAGAGAACGCCGTCCCGATGACGTTCGTCCCAGAGATGGCCTTCGTCCCGATGTCCACGAGGAAGCTCAGGATGCCCTTGCCAGCAGACCCCGCAACCGTCTTCCCGAGGTCAGCGACGCCCGATCCGATGGCGGAGATGGCGCCGCCCGCGGTGGATCCAGCCGCCCCCGCGCCCGTGACGAGATCCTTCAGCCAGCCACCCACCTTGCCGAAGAAGCTGCCGAGACTCGACTCTGCCCCGCTCGCCGCCGTGGACAGGCCCGAGAACAGCCCGCCCCCGCTACCTCCCCCGAATAGCAGCGACATGATCTGCGAGGCTGCCAGATCGGCCCCAGCCTTCTGCACGCTCGCGACCACGTCTTTGCCGAATCCGGCCAGAATGGAGCCGACCGTAACGCGATGCTCTTGCCAGTCCGCCTCCGCTTCGCCCAGTTCGGTCGCCGCTTCCGCATTCGCCTCGGCGAGATTGGCTTGGTACTCCGCCCACAGCTCCTTGGCCTGCTGGTTGTACTCTTTCTGCGCGATCTTCTTCCCGTTCAGGCTCTCCTTGAGCGCAGCAAGGTCCTCGTCGTACTTCTCCTTCAAGCTTGCCGCCGCCCCCGCAAGCTCCTCCTCGATCTCGTCCTTCGCGTCCTGGTAGTCCTCCTCCGCCTGGGCATTCGTCTCGCCCATCGTGAGGAAGTCCATGAACGCATCACTCAGCGCGGACTCCGTTCCGCTCTTGATACTTCCCCACGCGTCCTCAAGATCTTCTCGGAGTTTGTCAAGGATCTTCTGCATGGCCGATTCGACTTCCGGCGCTCCGGCGTCGATTCCGTCCGCCAAGCCTGCGGGGATGTTCTCGCCGATTTCCGCCATCACGCGGGAAGGAGACTGGATCTCCAGGACGTCCACGGCCGTGTCGATCGGGACGGTCGCCATGTCGGTGGCCGCCGATTCCACCGCGGGAATGCCGGACAGGATTCCATTGCTCGTCCCGAGCGCGGTGTCGTGCCCGATCTCGAATGCAGCATCCTGTGCGAGAGGCGAGGTGTCGTCTATCCCATCCGCCACGCCGCCGCCGAAGTCCGTCCCGGCGTCGAACCCCACGACCCCGAGGTCGCCCACTTCATCGGCGACTCCAAGAGACATCTCCTTCGCGGCGTCGATCACGTCGCCGAACGTTGTCTCGATTGCAGCGGTTAGCTTCTCGATTGCAGATACGAGCCCGCCTTGAGCCTCGTCTACAGCGCCGATTGCCCCGTCCACCATGCCTGACGCCGCATCCGCAACGGCTGGCGCGCCGCCCTCGATCCCCGCCGCGTACTGCCCGGCACTGCCCTCTCCCGAATCCTGGAAGGCTGCGCTGTTCTCGTCTACCGCCCCGGAGGCCGCCTCTACGAACGCCTTGCCAGACTCAGTTCCGGCCTCTCCAAAAGCCGCGACGAGATTCTCCGTGACCGCAGCTATGCCCGGCACAGACGCCTCGTACCCTGACAGAATCCCGCCGACCCCGTCCGCCCACTTCTGCGCCATCTCCTCAACCGGAACAGTAAGAACCTGCTCTCGCAGTTCTCCCAGCTTGTCGGTGATCTCGCCGAGGGTGATGACCGACATGTCGCCATTGTTGACGAGCGAGATGAGGCCGTTTCCAGCCAGGTCAATCGCTCCCTGGAGAATCTGCGCGGCTGCCGCAACGCCTTCAGCAGAGTTCTCGAGCTCTGCCATAGAGGCCGCCATGTTGCTCGCCTTGTCGATGGCCTCCTGGTGCGCCTGGTTGAAGCTCGTAACGGCGTCGCGCGCCTTTCCGAGCCCTACAGCAAGCGCCGCGACGCCGAGCATCAGGAGACCAGTAGGGGACAACAGCCCGCCGAGAGAACTCAGCCCGCCGATCAGCCCCTCGATCCACGAGGCCGCCTTGATGAGTGTCCAGGCGGCAATCGCCGCCCCAATTCCCTCGAGCGCGATCTTTACCGTGCCCCAGTTTGACACTACCCAGTCCAGCGCCGAGGTGATCCCGTCAAAAAGGCCCTTGACGGCGTTTCCGATCTCGTCCTTGTGCTCCATAATCCAGTCGAGCACTGGCTGCAGGGCTTCAACTAGCTTGCCTCCGACGTCGATCTTGATGTTCTCCCACGTCGCCTTGAACTGGTTGATCTTCTCCTGTGACGTCTGGGACATCGCATCCCATGCGGAGGAAAGGCCAGTAGACGAGTTGGCGATGTCATCGATGTTCTGCGCCAGGAGCGACGCCTTTTCCCCCGTAGTTAGCAGCACCGTCTTTCCTGCCTCAAGGTTTGCGAACAACTGCGTCACCGGCGTCCCGGCTTCATCCGCGTAGTCGCGGAGCAGCTTGAACGCATCGCTCAGGTTTCCGCCGTTGGCAATGAACTGGTCGAACGACAGACCCGTGAGCGCCTTGAACGTCTCCGCGACATCAGACGCTGGGTCGCGCAGCTCTTCCAACGCACCTTGCAGCCCAGAGATGGCGGTACGCGCCGGGACGCCTTGCTGTGACACTGTAGCTATATACCCAGCCAGCTCCTCCATGCTTACCCCGGCGTCCTGCGCAAGGGGTAGCAGCTTGGCGAAGGTCGTCTGCAGGGTTCCAATGTCGACGTTCCCCGCCTCTGCCACCGTGAAGAAGGTGTTGGCAACCTCTCCCGCCGTGGAGAAGTCTCCGCCGAGGCCCTGGACCGTCTTTGCCAGGCTCTCTGCTGCCGTATCGAGGTCAATGCCAAGCACCTTCGATAGCTGAGCGGCGTGCTGCATGAACTCGTCGAGATCTTCAACTGGGACGCCAAGGTCGCCGACCAGATCGAACGCATCTACAACGGAACCCGCCAGGATCCCGTACTGCTCCGATATGTCCTCGATATCCTGCAGGAGCTGCGCCTTGACGTCATCTGGAAGCGGATCCATCGTGGCGAACATCTTTGTGACCTTCGCCTCGAAGTCGGAGAACGCCGCGATCGAGTCCTTGGCGAAGTCAACGATCTTCGATACGGCAAACGCCCCAGCAATTACCGCGCCAACCTTGGCGAATATCGAGCCCACCTTGTCGCGGAAGCCGGACACATGCCCCTCTGCCGCCGACAGATCGGACTTGAAGCCTGACGCATCTAGGGACAGTTTTCCGAACAGCGTGAACACTTCCATATAGTTTTCACCTCCTATGCGCTAGAGTTCCTTCCGCCGCATCTTCCCCGCCCTCGCCAGCTCGCCCGCGCGTTCGCCCACGTGTTCGAGCGCCTCTTCGTCGAGCTCGACCTTCGCCCGCGTCAGCCTGTCCACCTGCTCTCGGTACTTGTCATACGGCAAGTTCCCAGACGCCATGGCTGCTCGCATATCGTCTCGCTGGTCCTCCAGTTGCGCGCACTCCAGCAACTCCACCAGCCGCGCATACGGCACCGCTAAGACTTCGGCGTCTGTCCATCCCGTTTGCCTTTGGAGCCGGTAGACTTCTTCTGCGACGACGTCAGTCTTGCGAATGCCGGACTGCGCGCGATCTCCCGCACACGCTCGAAAAAAGCAAGCACGTCCTCGTGCTCGATCAGCTTCCCGATGATCGCCAGCTCGGCCCCCAGCGGAAACTTGTTCGGATCCTTGAAGTCCTCTGCCTCGACGCCGATCAGGCTCGACAGGAACTTGATGATCGCGTCGCCCTCAAACGGCAACGCGCCAATCAGGGTCGCGCCGAGCATGTTCACCGACACCTCTTCGCCCTTGAACAGCGTGTGAATCTGTAGCGCCTGGCGCGCCTGGCAGGACGCATAGATCCTGCCAAGCGCCAGAACGTCCATGATCCCCAGGCGTCGGAGCTGGTACGCCTTGCCGTTGATCTCCACCGATGGCGGAGTCCACGTCAACTGATCCATCTATCCCCCTAGCTCGCCGGCTCCGGAATGAGGATTTCCCACGGCTCCACCGTCAGGCTCGACGAGTCGAAGGCGGCTTCCCATGTGATCGGGAAGATGACCTCCTCCTGGCCGGTCGGAAGGTTCAGCGCGAACTCGCCATTCGTCGTCGGGTTCTTGATGACCAACACCATCGGATCCGTCGAGTCGCCCGTGTACTCCAGGAGCAGCGCGAGGTTCGTCAGGTAGTCCGCCGCCGCCACGGTGGTGTCGCCACGCAGCATGTAGAAGTCGCCACTCGTCGCCGAGGCGGCATACGAGTAGTCGGCCGTGATCACCGCATCCGACGCGGGAGCCGTGACGAACGTGACCGTCGTCCCCGAGATCGAGTAGTCGGTCGTCAGCGACTTCTCGACGCCCGCCACAAAGATCTTCGGAGCCACGACGTTGTCCGGCGTCGACGCCAGGGCGAACGTCGTCAGCGACCCCGTGCCCGTTCCAATCGTGTTGCCGCTCGCAAACGACGACTGGTTGAATGCCAGCCCGAACTTCACCAGGTTGGCAACCGTCGCCTCGACGAGGTTCGCTGTCAGCGTTGCCGACACCTCTCCGATGAAGTCGAGGCCCTTCACCTTTCCCTTCGCACCGTCCGGCTTCACGCTGTACTTCGACCGCGTGATCGTGAACGATCCCCCGCCGACCGTCGCCCCGAGAAGCGTCCCCGTGCCGTTCTGCCAGTTGGCATACAACGCCCCCGGCCCAAGCACGATCCGCGACGCGGTGCTGCTGGTTACGCCATGCTTCAGCGCCATCTAGACCACCTCTCCCTTCTCCGCCACGTCGCGGAGGATGTTGTTGAGTACCCACGTATCCATTCGAAGCCAGTGGTGCCCAAGCGTGCGGAAGTCAGACCAGATTCGGAAGCCCGCCTCCCGCACCTTGCGGCAGAAGTAGACGTCCTCTCCGTAACCCTCGATGCCCCACCCGTCGAAGAACTTGCCCCACGAGAACGCCGGCCGCTCCACCTTCTCCATGACCTCGCGCTTGATCAGCGCGCACGCGAGCGGAGCCATCTGCACCTCTGTGAGCCCGATTCCGTATACGGGCCTGTATGCCTCTTCCGACTCGTTCATGCACGTAGGCAGGAGGAGGTTGTGCCCAAGATCGCTTGAGTGCTTGATCGTCTGGAACACGGCCGAGATCATGTCGCGATCCGCCTCAATGAACTGCTTGAGGATTGGCGTGTCCAGGTACGAATCGTCATCCAGCCACAGCATGTAGTCGGCGTCCGAATCGAGGAACGCCTTGTGACACAGGTTGCGCGCGCGGTCGTGCGGAGACACGCGCTCGGGCGCGAAGTAGTAGAGGCTGTACTTCGCCGCCTCCCCAAAGAGGTTCGGGACGTGACACGGAGAGATCAGCCCCATGTTCGGCTGCGCCACAAACACCTTCGGCGCTCCCTCCACGTTCGATAGCCTGTGCACCTTGTTCATCCGACCAACCCCGTCAACCTGGTCCCCACGAAGCGAATCCTCCACGCCGTCGAGTAGTGCCACACCTGCTCGTTGTCCGTTGGGATCTCCCCCGATCCTTCGGGCAGATACACCATCCGCCCAGCCCCGATCTCGCTTGCGCCCGTCGTGATGCGCCAGTTCTCGAGGAGCGTCCGTATACGCTCCACCATCGAGTCCATCGACTCGGGCGACTCGTTGTAGGTCCAGACGTCCAGCCAATACGGCGTCGAGGAGAAGGGCCACCCGGCCGAAGCCAGCCGGTGCACCAGGTAAGGGAAGGTCGGATCCTGCGGGGCCATCCCGCGGTACAGCGACACCGAGCCGCCCATCAGCGACTTCAACGTGGCGTCAGTGGTGAGCCGCGTGTAGATCGCAACGATGATCGCCTGCCCGGTCTCGACCGCCACTAGAACCACGCCTCCTTTACCTTGTCCTCCATCTCGGGCCGCACACCCTCAAGCGACGGCCGCAGCCACTCGCGCCCGCCCGCGCTCGGTGACTTCTTCTCGAGGCAGAGCCCGTACTCGACGTCTGTTCCGATCAGGAACGCGTCGCCTTCGCGCAAGATCTTCACGCTCTGTCGCAGGTTTCCCGTCGCCACGGCCGGGTATTCGCCCGGCGCTGACGCCGTGTAGAACGTCTGCGTGCCGGGCACCTTGTATCGGATGCCCGACCTGGACCCGCTCAGGTTCGTCACCACCGCGTTACGGCCGATGTCCGCCGCCTCGCGCAGCTTCTTCATCGCCAGGTCCGTGACCTTCTCGAGACACTGCGGGACGCTGCTCGACAGTTCGAATACGCTAGGCACTCGCCACCTCCCCCGTGTCTCTCACGAGCACAACAGTCTCGCGCCGCGATCCCTGCACCCGCGTCGGCGGCTTCACCAGTTGGTAGATCCGCAGGTAGTTCGGGTGCCCGTTCGTCGTCCACACGCACCGCGCCGTCGCCATTGCAGCCGCCGGCCACTCGTGAAAGCGGAACTCGTAGTCAACCTTCCCGTCGAGCGACTGATACCGCTCGGCGCTAGACGTCGGCACCCACACCGCCTCCGCCCATCTCTCATCCGATGAAGTGGTGGTCCACTTCGTTCCACCCGCGGCCTGCGCTACCTTCGACCCCGTCTCGATCCTGATTCGTTCCATGTCAGAACCCCGGAGCTAGTCTGTACTGCGCGATCAGGTCATAGTTGTCAGCCATCCCAACGGACCCAGCGCCTCCACCAGACGACCACGACTGGCTTGAGATCCCCGTTACCGCCTCGTTGATCAGCGCGCCAGGGTTGCGGAAGTGGCGGAAGATGTACTGGTAGACCCACTGCGTCACCTCTGCTGGAACAGACAGCGAGGTTCGCACCCATCGCACCAGGAGTCTCGTGTCGCTCGAACTCGTCACGACGATGTCCTTCACGTTCGGATACCGCTTCGTGAGCGTGATCGTCCCCGCGGAGTTCGTCGCCGTGACATGCGGAACCCCCACCGCACCGTACGACCCGCCTAGAGTCGTCGAGTTGATGAGCGCCACGAGGTTGTCCGCCGTCAGCGTGTCGGTCGCCTCGATCTTGAACTCGAGTGCGTCCTCGTCCGCCGCCGCCGCCGCCGTATACACGAGCGAGTCCTCGCCATCTAGCGCCAGGTCGCCATCGGTCGAGACGTTCATGTACCGCTCGCGGATGTACCCGCTCTGCGGGATCACGAGCCGCCCCAGGCCAACCGTGACCGAGTCGCCAGCTACGAGGCTCGCCAGCTTGATCGCCGGGCGCAGCTCCTCGAACGGGTTGTTGAGGTAGGTGTCGGCCTTCGCCACGGCGGCGTTGAACACCGCTTCGAGAACGGTGTCATACGTCGTGCCGTCCACGTTGCAGTACGCCTTGATCGCCGTCTTGTGGCTCGCCCACGTCATCCCGGTCGCAACAGCGCCCATATCTGATCTCCCTTACTCCTTGTCGCCAACCGCCACCGTGCAGACGTATGGGTCGCGGCACACAAACGCCACTCGCACCGTCGTCTTCACGTCAGGTAGATCTCTCGCCCTGCATTCTCCCATCCGCTACTCCTTCGACTTCTTCTTGGACTTCGCTCGATTCGCGGGAGCCGCCATCGCCTTGTTCTCCGGCGCAGGCATGGCTCGGGCGGCCGGAGCCTCAGCCCCGACCGCCTCTGCCAACCCCGTGTGAATCCAGCGCTGGGCAAGCCAGTCGTCCATCTGGACTTCCCGGCCCGCCTTGTAGTCCACCGTGTCGCGCAGGATTCGTACTTTCATGCCCTACTCGATCACGTAGGTGATGATGAAGTCGACGCCGGTTGCCGTATCCGCGGCTCCGCCCGTCTTGTTGATCGTGATTGCCGTCGCCGCATCGCACGCCGAGAAGCTCGCCCCATCCGCCTGGATCGTTACTCCCGTCGAGCCAATCGTCAGCGGCGTGGACTGCGTGAGGTTCGCCTGCGCGAACGTCACGAGCTTCACGGACCCCGCAGCCTGCGTCCCCAGGATGTCAACCGTCGTCGTCGTCCCCACGGCTCCGCCGTAGGCAATCGCCACGAAGTCGACGATCCGGTAGCTCTTCCCCGTGATGGCCGGAAGGATCTCGTGCCCAGCGTTGATCTCCGCAACCGTCACGCGATGCCGCAGCGTCAGCGCCACCGCGCTGTTCGCGTTGGCGAGCGCCACCTGCGCAGTCGCGCTAGGAGTGATCCCGGCGTAGGTCGTCAGATCGGCGTCATACGCCTGCACGTTCGTTCCGATGGCGAGGCCAAGGTTCGTCCGCGCCGTCGAGTAGTCAGCCGAACCAAGCAGCGACACTACGTTCGCAGATGGAGTAATCCCGGCAAACGTCGTCAGGTCCGCGTCGTAGGCCTGCACATCGGTTCCGATGGTCAGAGCCAACGACGTCTTCACCGCAGCGAAGTCGGCCGCCCCAAGAAGCGTCTGCACGTTCGCGCTTGGAGTGATCCCAGCAAACGTAGTCAGGTCCGCGTCGTATGCTTGGACATTGGTCCCGATCACGAGCCCAAGCCCCGTTCGCATCGCCGCGTAGTCGGCGCATCCGAGCAAGCTCTGGACGTTGGCCGACGGCGTGATGCCCGCGTAGGTCGTCAGGTCCGCATCGTATGCCTGGACGTTCGTGCCGATGGCGTAGCCGGTGATCGACGACGCCGACAGCGCCCCCACCACGCTGAACGCCCCTGTGAACGTGAACCCGCCCGTGGACGTCCACGCCACCGCCTTGCTCGCGCCCGCGTGCGTGATTGCCACATCGCCCGTCGTGTCGCTCACCGCAATTGTCATCGAGGCCCCGGAGTCGTATCCGATGACCCGCGACGGCGTGTAGTCGGTGATCGACGTCGAGCCCGTGTTGATGAGAATGGGAGACGTGATCGACAACTGCGTCGCGCCGCCACCCGTCACAATCTGCGCCAAGGTCGTCCCAGAGAAGCTCGCCGCCAGGTAGCCCGTGCCGGCCAGGTTCTCCACGGCGAGCGTCGGTTCGACGACGCCGTTGAAGTAGCCCATGTCCGACTCGCCAGCCACCAGCGCGAACACCGGAACGTCCACCGATCCGCCCGTCGGGAGATCGAGGATCAGGCAGTTGGCGTTCGCGTCGCCCGTCTCCCACGAGAAGGCCGCAACACCACCCCAGATCAGCTCGTTCTCATCCCCGAACGCCAGGATGTCCCCAGCGTC
>JAJFTE010000048.1 GCA_021373175.1 Actinomycetes bacterium | reverse complement strand
GGAGTCGACGCGCTTCCACTCGAACGGAGAGAAGGTGTAGACGCCGCCGCGGATCTTGGCGCCCCGACCGAGGAAGCCGCCGGCTCCGTTGGCCATCGTGCCTGCGTCGAGGAGCTGGTTGATGCCGGTGCTGACAGACTCGTTGAGCGGCCCCAGCAGGACGCCGAAGCCGAGGTCGTAAATCGAGCCGTCGGGGCTCGGGATGAAGCCGTACTTCGTGAAGTACTCGTGGGCGGTGATCGAGACGACCTCGCCGCGCGCATTCTTCACGACGTCTTCGAGACGCTCCCAGCGAGCGACGATTCGGAGGACGGCCTTCGAGCCCGCCTCGATCGTGATGATGTAGGGCTCCTCGTAGCCGTCATTGTCAAGGTCGAGCCAGCAGTGCTGCTCGAGGGCGAGGAACGGCGTGTCGCTTGCGGCGGGAGGTTCAGACGTTCCGTTGTTCGACGGTGGTGTCTCGGCCCGGCCGCCAAGAGCGAACCAGGGCTCCCGCTCCACATCCCGGTAGATCGGGGCGTCGGAGCGAATTCCTTCGATGAGCTCGTTGCGGAAGAGCGGGTACCGATGGGTCTTCACCCGCGCAGTCTCGACGCTCTTGGCGTAGTAGTCGATGACGAGGTTCTCGGCAAGGACGACTTCGGAGACGTTGTGCCCGAGGCGCCCGTTCCGATAGGACTTCTTGAAGTTGCAGCCGACGATCGAGTAGTTGAGCAGAGCGCGATCGGTGCCCTCTTCCCAAGCGGTGTCCTCTTCAAGGACCTGATAGCTCATGTACTTGCCGACGGCGTCTGCCTGGGCGATCTCCGCCTCCGTGGGCTGGAAGCCGGCTGCCCGGCAGCGCACGACATCAGTGCCACTGACAATGGCGGGGTAGGCCCTCGCGTGGAACTGGAGGGCGGCGATCGTGACGAGCGGGAAAGCGACATTCGAGCAGTTCGGCCAGGGATGCGACTTCTCCTTGACGAGCTGCATCGCCAGGTCCATGCCGGCACGGTTGCGCTTTTCCCAGCCATCGCGTGAGGCGAGGTCACGACTATACGCCTCCCACACCGCGGTCGAGATGCGCTGGAGGTCGACGGGGCCGAAGCGGTCGCAGAGATTCGGCGCCGAGTGGATTTTCTCGTCGAGCTTGAGCGGGCTTTCGAGGGTCAGCATGCGGGCCTCTGTTGCGCGTATGCGCGGATAATTGGGGAATTATGTGCGCACATTTCAATACCCTGTGACGGTCGAACGGCCGCCAGTAGCGCGAGGATCAGATCGACGCATCTCGACTTCCTCCTCGTCCGCAAAGTCGTCTTCGTCGGCATCCGGCGCCTGGTCGAGGCCCAAGAAGAGCGTGGCGCTCGAGTCGAACTGGTCGTCGAGCTTCGCCTCGGATTCTGCGGAGAAGGCGAGAACTTCGGCCTCGTAGCCGGGGTACCAGTCGGCATCCTTGTCATACCGGACGGCGCCGGCTCGGGTCCGCTTCTGGAAGGGCCGACCGCGAGTCGCTTTGTCCTTCACCGGGTTGAGCGGGAAGCAGTTGAGCCACTGGTCACGCCTGTGCATCTCGCGGTAGAGCGTCGGGGCGATTGCTTTCCAGATGACGCCATCCTCGACGTAGAACATCTCGGGATGGAAGCGCGAATTGATCGAGAACATCTCGTTTATCCACTCCTCGGTGTCCCAGCGACCAGCGCGCTGGTCGACGATCGAGGTCGTGTTCTCGACGTCCCGCCCGCCGACGGTGAAGCTCGTGCGATTCGCGCTATCCGCCTTGGAGACGGCGAAGTCGCAGCCGACGAAGAACTGCTTTGGCGAGTCGTGGTCCTCGGGACGCATCGGCAGGAGGTCAGACTTGCGCAGGTACGCCTCGGAGTTGTCTCTCGGATCGTTGAGGTACTCTTGCGAGTAGCCCGACGCATCGCCGTCTTCGATGAAGCCGTCCCGGATTTCCCGCAGGCGCTGCTCGGAGAATTGCTCGGGCCAGAGGATGTTCGAGAAGTCGTCGAACGAGGCGTGAGCGCGGAAGAGGAGCGTCTTCCAGGTCTTCCCCTTGATGACTCGGGCGAGCAGGGCGTCCTCGTTGAGGATCGTGCCGTGCATACGGATCTTCCCGCCTTTGCGGAGGCAGGGC
>JAJFTE010000037.1 GCA_021373175.1 Actinomycetes bacterium | reverse complement strand
GAACGGCGTGAAGTCGGCGTAGCCCTTCTCGGCCAACGTCCTCGTGATCGCAGCTGTGAGCGTCGTCTTGCCATGGTCGACGTGACCGATGGTGCCGACGTTCATGTGCGGCTTCGTGCGCTCGAACTTCTGCTTCGCCATGAGTCTCCTCCTCTGGGCGTTCAGACGATACCGGAAGGGGTGACCCTCGATGACCGGCCGTCTTCGTACCTTCACATTCGTCTTTCGTACAGCATCGTGATCCACACCGGACCACGCGGTTTTCCTGGTAGCGGCGACTGGATTCGAACCAGTGACAACACGGGTATGAACCGTGCGCTCTGACCAGCTGAGCTACGCCGCCACATGAGCCGGCGCGATGCCGGCAGAGTAGTCAATGGAGCCCACAACCGGACTTGAACCGGTGACCTCTTCCTTACCAAGGAAGTGCTCTACCGACTGAGCTATGTGGGCGTAGCCACCCCCCGCACAGCGCGGGATGGAATCGTCGTATGGTGGGGGCGCTAGGATTCGAACCTAGGTAGGCGTAGCCAACGGGTTTACAGCCCGTCCCCTTTAGCCGCTCGGGCACACCCCCAACAACAAAAAAGCCGCGCTCACTCACTTTTCAAGTTGCTTGCCTGGGCGAAAGGCAGATGAATACTACTCTATCGGTTTGACGAGTGTCAACGCCTACAACGGTGCCGGGCGTATCCAACGAAGGGTCCCCGAGAACCACGTTCGGGCACGTCCGAATGATGCTCTATCTACTCTCGAGAGACGAGAATATCGACCCAAGATCACGCCACCTGGTGACCGCCGATTCTACGTCCGAGGCGGGCACGATGCGATGCCAGGCTGCCCGGCCGCTCGTGACCACAGGTCTGGACACGTAACGATCCCGCGTGGTCTCGAACCAGGCCTGCAGCTCGCGCATCGGAAAGACCTTGAGGCTGTCTCGCTCGACCTTGAGCTCTCCGAAGAAGATCTCGTCTGGTTCCTCCATGAGAGCCGCGACTTCGTCCTCCGTCTGACCGAGCACGAAACGATAGTAGTAAAGCTCATCGGCGCTGGACCGCTGCAGCCACCCCGGTTGGCGGGTCACAGCATCGGCGATGGCCTCAAACCCGTACGTGCCCGACTCGGCCCGGTAGAAGATCAGGTCCCTGTCAGAGATCTTCCCCGGGTCAGTGCCGTAGTACGAGTCAGCTTTGACCTTGATGCCGTTGCGACGTCCGTCAGCGGTGAACGCGATATCGATACCCTCTGCGTAATCAAGCATGTCTCCCGCCAGGGATGCATCCGTGAACCCCCGACCGTGCAGATATCGCACGATGACCCGCTCGGCCACCGCGTGCAGCAGCTCAGTGCCCCTCAGCATACGTGCTTCCTTCCCCCCGTAACCGTGTTAAGCACCGTCCCTCACGCTATCGCGTCAAGCGCTCATCAGCAACACGAAACCGTCGGCTCAAGACCTCGAGCAGCTTGATCGCCATCGGCGGCGTCCGCTCGCCCTCGGCGCGCTGTCGAGCAACGACATCTCGCCGAAGAAATCCCCGGGGCCGAACGCACCGAGCTCGCTTCCGTCCGGCTCGATGGCCACGAGACCACCCAAGACAGGATAGAACGCCTGACCGGGCCCTGCAGCCCGGGCACGATCCCATGCTAGCCCAATGCTCCTCAAGACGGAAGCGCTCCAGGCGTCCGCACGCTCCTTCGAAGGATCGCGTGACCGCCCTGGCCTTCGTACCACGAATGGCTTTCCCTCTGACGCGCTCAGTCCCCGATCGCGCGCGACACATAAGCGACGCTACGGCTGGCCTGATCACGTGCTCGGTGGAGCACTGCTGCTCGTTGGCGGGGTATCGCTGCCGATCCTCGCGACCGACTTCGTTGTGGGTGCGCCTTACCGCATCTGCTGGCCTGGCGGGAGTGACCTTGATCCTGGCTGCGGCCGATGCCCTCGTGCTGCCAGGACTTGGAGCGACGAAGAAAGATCCGGACGTCGCCGGTCCGGACCTTGACGTTCATGCTGGAGCCGACGGAGGGGATCGAACCCACAACCTATCGCTTACAAGGCGATTGCTCTACCGTTGAGCTACGTCGGCGAAGCGCGCCTATTGTAGCCCGGGGCGTGGCTGCCGCCAACCCGCAAAGGGCGTCAGCAGGCCCTGCACCGCTCGATCTGAAACTCGACCTTGCGCTTGATACGCTGGAGCGCGTTGTCAACCGACTTCACATGACGATTCAAAAGCAGCGCAACCTCCTGGTACGATTTCCCCTCCACATACAGGCGCAAGACCTCGGACTCGAACGGTGAGAGCACCTGCATAAAGCCCTGTTGGATGTTCGCTGTCTCCCAGGCGGAGATCACAATCTCCGCGGGGTCGCAGACCTCCTTGGCGGCGAGGATGTCGGCCAGGACGCGGTCTCCCTCTTCTTCCATGCTCGACGAACGGCTGAGCGACACGTAGCTGTTGAGCGGTGAGTGCTTCTGTCGCGTCGCGGACTTGATCGCGGTGATGAGCTGACGGGTTATGCAGAGCTCGGCAAAAGATCTGAAGCTCGACTGACGGTCGGGCTTGTAGTCGCGGATGGCCTTGAACAGGCCGATCATGCCTTCCTGGATGACGTCATCGCGATCGGCACCGGCGAGGAAGTATGACCGAGCCTTGCATCGCACGAAACTACGGTAGCGATGAACGAGTAAGGCGCTTGCCTGCTCATCTCCGGCTTGTGCCGCACTGATCAGCGCCAGTTCGTTCTCGGGACGGCCGAGTCTACGTCGCGGAGCTTCTGTCAGTCTTTGCAATGTGGTTTCCCTCCCGCTTTCCCCAGATTAGAGGAGAGGAACGGCGCTCAGAGAACGCTCTTGTGAATGCACGCACTTGCTTGCCCCACTTGACGATAGCACCGGTCGACAAGCTGTCAACGCCATCGGGGGATTCTGAAGAAGCCTGACAATACAGTCAGGTTCGACGCCCGTATCCACTAATCTTTGTTAATGCTCGTCCGGAACTCGGCCTCTCGCCCACCGCGCAAGGATGCTACGCACGTCGTCATCGATACGCTCTTGCACCGTCCCCTTCCGCGCGCCTGCCGGACTGTACGCCATCCAGTCGTCGCCCGTATCGCGAACCTCCCGGATGAACTCAGCCGAGGACACGCGAACCACTTCGCCGCGCATTACCGTCCACTGCGTAGCGGCGTCGGACGTGACGATCGTGACCCGTTCTCCCCGCTCGCGTGACCGGCTGGCGAGTGCCTCAATGACCGAGTCGGCGCTTTCACCTTCCCTGGAGAACATGACGCTCACTCCCGCCACATGATGCGGCGCGCCGTCTGACCATGCGTTGCCCCCGCCATCGAAAACGACCGTCGCGTGCCACTCACCGGCGCTGAACGCCGCGACGTCCTCGACGAGCCTCGCCCGGGCGGCATCGAGATCCTGCTCAGCGAGTCGGCGGTAGCGGTCGTCTGCATGCAGGACGTTGTAGCCATCCACGATCAGGCGCCGCATCAGGACTCCTCGCCTCGGCGCATCCACTCGAAGGCGAGAAGCGTCGCCGCCTGCGCGACATTGAGCGATGTGACCTTTCCGGCGACCGGAATGCGCACGAGGAAATCGCAGCTCTCGGCAATCAAGCGAGAGAGCCCCGCACCTTCCGAGCCGAGCACCAGCACGAGCCTCCCGTCGAGCGGCGCCGTCCACAGGGAGTCCCGTCCACGTTCGGTGGCGCCCGCGATCCAGAAGCCGGCGTCTTTGAGCAGTCCGAGCGTCTGGGC
>JAJFTE010000017.1 GCA_021373175.1 Actinomycetes bacterium | reverse complement strand
TGAGGCGAACCGCCGAGGGCCTCTCGAAGGCGGAGATCATCCGCTGCCTGAAACGTTATCTGGCGCGCGAGGTCTACCCGGCCTTGGTGGCCGACTTGCGTGCGCTCAGGGGACTTGACACGATATAGGAGCATCTCGGGTTCGAGGGACTCGTCGGCGCGCTGCGGGTGATGCGCCGAGACGTTGGGCACACGCTTCAGGGATTGGTGACATGAGCGCCCAAGAGTGGATACCGGTCACCTTCGAGCACTACGACCACGTCACCGGGCCCTTCTACCACGGAACGAAGTCGGTCTTGAAACCCGGTGATGAGCTCACCCCGGGTTTCGGTTCCAACTTCCAGGACGGCAGAGTCAGCAACAACATCTACTTCACGGCGCTCGTGAGTACCGCCGCATGGGGTGCGCAACTGGCAGCAGCGCTGGCGGGGGAGTTGGGACGCGGCTACATCTACGCGGTCGAGCCCTTGGGGCCCTTCGAGGACGACCCGAACGTCACCAATGAGCGGTTCCCCGGCAATCCCACGCGTTCCTACCGGACTCGAGCCGCACTGCGAATCGTCGGTGAACTCGAGGACTGGGAGGCGCACAGTCCGGAGGCGCTCAAGGCGATGCTCGATCATCTGGCGCAGCTCCGCGAGCAGGGACTCGACGTGATTGAGGACTAGTATCGCGAAACGCAGCACGGCGGTGCCTAACCCGTACTTCCAGCCGACTCACGCACGCGCTAGGCTGACATGAAGCCGCTCGTTCGCGGCTGAAGTACCGAGACGTTAGGTGAGACAGCGTTGCGGCCACATGCCGCTCGGTTCAGAATCCCAAGCAGCGTCGCTGTGACGGGACTATGGTCTGCCACGCCTGGCGCTTCGACGAGTATCTCGCCTGACTAGCGCACGTGAGTCTCGAGCACCTCCCCGGTCTTGGCGTCGATGATCACCGATGCGGTGCGGGAGATGAAGCCATCGTCGACCGGCGTGAGCCCGGTGAGCTCGATTCGCCAGCGAAGCCTAGGAACGGCGTCAGTCGGCCAGACTTCGAGCTGGGCATCCACCGTCTTCGCGGCGAAGGGGGTCTTCGCCCTGGCCTGGGACACGGCCTCATCTCGGTCAACTCGTGCCGACAAGTCCGGAAGTCCGGGGGTCTCTGGCCATTCAAACGAGACGACCTCACCCGAGCGAGCGTTGACCCCCACCTGTAGGGCTGGTGGCAGCTTGACGCCCGCGCGCGTCTCCTGCCAATCGATCAGGTATATCTCGAACTGGGAGTCCTCGTCGCCTACATGCGTCACTGTCGGCTCGACGTCGGGCACCGCGAACCGCCGCTCACGACTGAATCTATTCGCGACGGTTACAGCTTCTTGTTCAGAGACGAGGGTGCCCTTCTTGTCGAGACCGCCGAAGAAGGCTCCACGAACCGCACCGGATTCCTTGTCGACCTTGAATGACATCGTGAGGTCCGGTGAAGCGAATTCGTAGCAGAGGCGTCCCCCGACGGGCGCGTCCGCCATCTGGATGAGCTTCATGTCGGGCTCGCCTATGAAGTCGCGTGCGGCGGACATCGCAGCGTCGACGCTGACGGGGGGTTTCGTGTGTGCGGTCTCGAGTTGGCGAGTCGAGAGGCAGACTACCGCTGTGACGATGATAACGACGCCCACAATAACCCCGATGAGCAATCCGCGGGATGTACTAGCCCCTAGCATGGCAATTCCCTCCTCAGAAGGATCGACGCCGCTAGTTGCCGTAGCGGGCTGGCTTCAGCTTGAGCGTGCCGGTTCCGTAGAGCATGCAACTGTCGATGCCTGAGTAGGATCCGGTGTAGTTTTTCGTGTCGGCTATCGCCTTGTACGCGGAGTCGCTGAAGCTGTAACCGTTGTTCGCATGCACAAAGAAGCGCTTGTACCAGTAGTCAGCTTGCGCAGCGCCGATCGCCGCATAGAAGCCGATGGCCGCGTTGCAGCCCTTCTCCTTCATCTTCCTGGTGAAGTTCCCATAGCTCGAATGTGTGGCAGCCGTTCCGCAGCCCACGTTCACCGCCAGCAGCATCTCGCTGAAGCTTGCCGATGCCAGATTGTTGAGGTAGACGGTACTGTTGCTGTTCGTGCCGCTCCTGTTCCGAAAGTACGTGGCAGTGGGATAGCTGGTTGTGTACGTGTTGTAGAAATACTCGCCATCACCCAGATTGCCGTTGGCATCCGTCAATCCGTGCCCATCGAACGTGTAGATGGCATTCTGGTACATGTTGTTGTAGGCGTAGTGCGCGGGGTTGCTGTAGAGCTATCTCGAGTCGTAGCCGGCCCCGTCGAGTATGTCGGACACGTACTTGCATTCGTCGTGGGCGCCAATGTCGGCGAACCCGTAGTTTCTGGCTCGTGGTGGACTGTACTGTGTCGTAGCCGCCGCCACCATCACGCTTGTGAGAAGCATCAGGGACGCCAGGAGAGCGATGGTGCAAACTTGCCAACAACGCCTGTTATTCCCTTGCAAGGTGGACCCCCTCTCTTCGGGCTACCCGGCGGCCCCAAGTCCGGGTGACCGAATCCCCCGTCAGTCTCCCGCAGAGACTGCTCCACTATCAGATTCTCCGTCGGGGGGGCGTGTTGTCAACGTCTAGTATGGTGACTCTTCTTGCGTTCCTTGCGTTGCCAGTCGGACCCGTTTCCGACGAGCGGCTCACCTAACCAGCGCATCGACGCCGACTCGCCGCGGCGGTAAGGTTGTCTCGCAAGGGGAACGCACGGGCCGCGGCTCGCGGGTCATGCGCCCCACGTTAGGCGCGGCAATCACTCTGGGGGCGGAGTGGAAGTCCGGTTGCTCGAGCATCAGGATCGCGGTTGGGCTGAGGGGCTCGTCCGCGACCACTTCGGTTCATCCCGGGTGGTCTCCCGTGGCCGTCTCCATGAGACGGCGGACCTGTCTTGTCTCGCTGCGTACGTGGATGGCGGGCCGGTAGGTAGGTCTACTGCACTATCGCGTGGACGACAGCAGCGACTGGGAGGTCGTCACGCTCATCTCCGCTCGACCGAGCTGCGGCATCGGCACCGCCCTAATAGATGCGGCCGTCGATCGCGCGCGCGCCGCCGGCTGTCGGCGCCTGTGGCTCGTCACGACTAATGAGAACACCGTGGCCCAGCATTTCTACCGCTCACGAGGGTGGAGCGAGGTCGAGGTGCACCTGGGCGCCGTCCGCCTCGCACGCGAGCTCAAGCCCGAGATCCCGCTTGTGGGACAGAACGGGGCCCCTATCGAGGATGAGATTGAGTTCGAACTGGGATTGCGCGCCTAACCAGCGCATCGAGCAGGCGCGCACGGCGTTAACGTATCCTGCAAGCAGGTGGCGCGCAGCTCATGCGCTATGCGTTAGCGGGACTTTCAACTCTGCTCGGCGGTGTGCAGCCTGATCCAGTCCGATAGGGCGTCCTCGTCGAGATCGCCGGATGCGAGCGCCACCATCGTCGTGACTACGTCGGCCTCGCTCGCGGTGAACTCGAGCCCATTGAGTCCCAGGAACACCGCCATGACGACGAACGCCACTCGTTTGTTGCCGTCGTTGTATGGGTGGTTGCGGACAACCCCGTACCCGTATGCCGCGGCGAGCGCCGACAGGTCGGCCGCTGGTTCGTACCCCAGGCGCTGCTTCGGGCGTGCGAGCGTCGATTCGAGCAGGTTCTCGTCTCGCAGCCCCGGCATCCCGCCGTGGGTGAGCAGCATGTCGGTCTGGATCGCGTCGACGACCACGCGGGCGACCCATCGCGGTTTGCGGTCGGCCACCCCGGCCTACTTCGCAAGCTCGCGCAAGGCGTTGCGATACGTGCGCCCCACCTCGGCGGCAATCGATAGCGCCTCTTCGGTGTCTGCGTCGTACGGGGTGAGCAGGATCCCGCGGTCCGTCTCGATCGCGATCACAGTGTCACCTGCGGTGAGCTTGAGCCTGTCGGCCATGTCCTTGGGCAGGGTGGCGGCTATCGAGCCGCCGGCCTTGCGTAGCTTCACTCCCTGGGTCATCTCGCCCTCCATCGTCAGGGGCCATCGCTAGTGTAGCATAGATGTGCTACTAGCGAGCCCGCTAACAGGCGCATCCAACTGACGGCGCGAGCTACAATCGTCCCGGAGCACACGGCCCCCCTGATGCGCAAATGCGTTAGTCTGACCCCAGTCGCTGCGGACGTGAGGCGTGACGAGCTCGCTTCACCTCGGGTAACATCAACTCGGAGGTTCCGCATGGTATCGATCATCTCAGACAAGCTCGACGCGATTTCTGCCCTGTGCCGCAAGTACGGGGTTGTCAGCATGTACCTCTTCGGTTCGGCTGTGGGATCCGACTTCGAGCCCGGTCGTAGTGACGTGGACCTGCTGGTGGACTTCGGGTCGATGGACGGCTACGCCAAGGCGCACGCCTACTTCGATCTTCTCGACGAGCTTCGCGCGGTCCTCGGCACCGAGGTCGACCTCGTCATGATCGGCGCTGTGAAGAACCGTTACATCGCCGCCGAGATCGAGCGAACGAAGCAGTTGCTCTATGCCGCGTAGCGCCCTTGCGTACCTGGCGGACATCATCGACTCATGCCGCTTGATCGAGAACTTCCTTGTCGGCGTTGATCAGGCCGCCTATCTTGAGTCGGACGAGAAGCGCTCGGCGGTCGAGCGGCAGTTCCTTATCATCGGGGAGGCCGTTGTCGCGCTGCGGCGTCAATCGCCGGAACTCGCTGAGTCCATCTCCCAGGCGAACTTCATCGTGGGGTTTCGCAACGTGCTCGCCCATGACTACGCCTCCGTGGATGACCAGTCCGTCTACGCCACTGCCATGGGGGACATCCCGCAGCTCCGGATTGAGTGCGAGGCGCTGCTGGAGCGGGCAGACTAACAAGCAGTTCGAGCGGACTCACTTCGTTCGCCGCTCAACTGCCGGACGTTAGCTGGAGTGAAGGGTGGCACGCTTGTCGGACTCGGCGTCTCGGCTCTGGGACGCGTACCTCGCTTCGGGTTCACCCGACGCGTCGGGTGCCGCAGGTGCCACCTATTCGGCCTGGCAGTTCGGCTACGGCGTCGATCAGGGTGATCGCCTGGCCGCATGCGTCCTTGACGGTCCCAAGCGTGCGACCACAGGGGCGTTATGGGCGTACGAGGCTGAAGGCGAAGCCGTCCCGGCGCCCGGGGACTACAGCGTGATACTCGACGGGCATGGCGTCGCCCGGTGCGTCATCCGCACCACCAGAGTCGACATCCTCCCGTTTGACGAGGTCGATGCCGTGTTCGCCTATGACGAAGGCGAGGGCGATCGCTCGCTCGAGTACTGGCGCGACGTCCACTGGACGTACTTCGGACACGAACTCGCAGGGCTCGGTCGCGAGGCGACTCGGGACATGCCCGTTGTGTGTGAGCGATTCGAGGTCGTGTACCGCTCCTCGGCGGAGCCGTCACCCACCTACCCCGGGCGTCAACCTGACGCGCCGAGCTTGTCGTACTCTGTAAGCGCAGGGCGCGCAGGTTACGCCCTAACCAGTTACGTGTCCTCCAGAACGTTGCTTGACGCGGGTGACGTATGTGTACACACTAGAGTTCACGATTGGAGGTACACGATGAAGTTCGTAAGTGTGCGGGATCTTCGTGGCAAGTCCGCAGATATCTGGCGTGACCTGCCCGAAGAACGCGAGATGGTAATAACCAGTAACGGTCGTCCGGTAGCGATTCTCGCAGCTGTGAGTGAAACGAATCTGGAAGAATCCCTGGCCGCGTTTCGCCAGGCGCGCGCCGTCGACGCGGTGGCGGCACTCCAGCGCAAGTCCATCGCACGCGGAACCGACGCACTGACTGACTCAGACATCTCCGCCGAGGTCGCTGCGGTTCGCGGGGCACACGCCCGGTGAGGATCGTCCTCGACACCAACGTACTCATCTCCGGGCTGCTCTCGCCGTTCGGCCCACCGGGCGAGATCGTCCGTATGGTCTCCTCGGGCTCTCTCACGCTTGTTGTTGACGCCCGGATACTGTCGGAGTACGCAGACGTGCTCGCGCGGCCCCGCTTCGCCTTCGATCCGGATGCCGTCGCCGCCCTGCTCGACTACATCGGCTTTCGCGGTGAAGTCGTAGCCTCAGAGCCGCTTGCCAGGCGTCTTCCCGACCCGGGCGACGAACCGTTCCTCGAGGTCGCCTTGGCGGGCGCGGCGGACTTCATCGTGACAGGCAACCTGGCGCATTTCTCTCCTGAGGCACTCGCGGGTGCGATCGCACTGTCACCTGCGCGCTTCATGGAACGGTATCGGGATGCAGCGGAGCGCGGAGACACCTAACAAGTGCTTCCAGGCTGACGCGCCA
>JAJFTE010000001.1 GCA_021373175.1 Actinomycetes bacterium | reverse complement strand
ATTTCGGGCGGATATTAGACGCAATGTTAGAGGATTCCGAGACCTACTCGGTCTCGGGAATGCCGTCCCCAAGACTGAATGACCAGCCCGGGCCTGTCCGCTCGACCGTCGGCGTGGGTCGTCACTTTGAAGGCACCGCGGCGCACGCCGGAAAGCCCCAACTCACGCATTAAACGAGCCACGGTGCATCTGGCCACGGGGACGTTCTCGCGCCCGAGCTGTTTCCAGACCTTGCGGGCGCCATAGCAGCCGCCGTAGCTCGCGGCGTGCACCCGCTCGATCTCCGGCTTGAGCTGCTCGTCGCGCAGCGCCCTGGCCGAGGGCGGACGCGTCTTGGCGGCGTAGTAGGTTGATGGGGCGATCGGCAGCTGCTCGCAGATCGGCTCGCCACCTACACCCCTCCTCATCAGCGGCTGGCTGCCATAAAGAGTCTACGGCGTCTTGCCCGCAGGGTGTTAGACCGTCTGTTAGATTTCCCTCTGAAATCACAACAAGAGCCTCAACCTGGTCGGTTGAAGCCCCTGCTTAGAGTCCATTTCTGAGGTTCTTACTAAGGGTCTGGCGAAGCCAACCCTGAACCATGCGCGTCTGCCATTCCGCCACACCCGCGTGTCGCGAGAGCAGATACTAGCACCGCATGTGAGAAGCGGCAAGGGCGCCGAGGTGAGGGCCGTCGTGGCGTCAGCTCCCGTATCGAGATCTCGCGCCCCAGCGGTCGCCCGTGCAAGACTGTCGGGCGAGTGGGAAGATAGCCGAAGAGGGCGTCGAGTGGAGGGAGTACCCATGAGCGACGACTCCAAGGACGGCGATTTCTCCGAAATTGTTCACACACCCGAGGAGCAGGCGGCGTTTGACGAACGAGTGGACATCATCCGCGGGATGATGTCGTTGACGAACGACGAGTTCACCGCGGAGATGGAGGAAGAGAAGGAGGATATCTCCCGACAGGGCTCGAGCAGGACCACGAGCGAGGAGTACGACGAGATACAGGATCGCCGCAAGCACCGCTTGCGTCGGCTGATTTGGCTCGGCGGTCTTCTCATGGGATTGATCATCGCCCTGATCGTGATCCTCGCCTTATGGGGGCAGCAGGATCGCGACTATACGGCTGATCTGATAGGTCGCGAATCGGCGGCGGTCGAAGATATCGCTCCACCGGTACCCGCAGCGACCCCAGCGGAGGTCCTACCGCCTGAGGTCTTCACCTACACCTGCGCCGACTGTGGCGACACCAAAGTGACCCAGGTGCCGCTCGACCTCAATCCGGATGCCCGCTACCAGTTTGCCTATGAGTCGGATGGCACCAGGATCGCAATCCTGTCGGTCGTCGATGCTCAGGGCTACGACGCGATGGCCCAGGCCCTCGATGCCGAGTATGCCAAGGCTACCGAAGCGGGTGAACGGGTCGCGGCGCCAAAGGTGCTCGACGACGTCGCCGACGGCGCGATGGTCTACGGCACCACGGCCATATTCAAGAACGGCAACAACATGGGACTTCTGTCCTCGATGGCAAAACAGGATGCGGCAGGAGACGAGTCCGTGACCATCACAACCGAGGAGCTCGAGCGCCTCGCACGAATCGCGGCGCCTAGGATGGTGGGCAGTACGCCCTAAGCCCGACTCGCCGTACTTCACGCGACGCAGCAGCGGCCGCATGGGCCCCTCGCGTAGACTTCCGCGTCCACGGTGCAACGAAGAATCTCACTTCAACGGCTGAAGCTCCTGCTGGAAGTCCGTTCTGCTGAGCCCCGACGTGTCGCTGAGCCCAGAGAGTACATCGTCTCTGAAGGGGTAGACTTCCAAGCATGGATACCGTCGCTCTCGAACCCGTCGCCCCAACCCGCTTCGCGGAGCGGATCGAGAGCGCCCTCCCGGAGGCCGCCCGCGCCGTCCGGGTCGACACGCTCATGCTCAACGTCGGACTCCGCTGCAATCTCGCGTGCGCGCACTGCCACCAATCGTCGTCACCAGCCCGCTCCGAGGTCATGCCGCGCGAGACGATGCTCGACGCGTTGCGGCTTGCCGGCCTCCTCGAGCCTGCGCTCATCGACATCACGGGCGGCGAGCCATCACTGTGGCCGCACCTCCCTGAAACCATCACGCTCGCGCGCGCGGCCGGCTTCGCCGTGCGCGTACGGACGAACCTCGTGGCGCTCGCCCGCCCTGAGTGCGCGCACCTCTCGGCATTCTTCGCCGAGCACGGCGCCTCGCTCCTTGCGTCGCTGCCCGGACTGAACGCGCAGTCGGTAGCCGAGCAGCGCGGAGCCGCCTTCGAGCCGTCGATCGGCGCGCTCCGCACGCTCGCTGTGCTCGGCTACGCGTCGCCCGACTCCTCCCTCGTACTCGACCTCGCGTACAACCCGCCGTTCGGCGAGCTGTCGCGACCCGAAGCCGTGGTGACAGCGGAGTTCCGCGCCGCGCTCGGCCCGCTCGGCGTGCGCTTCAACGCGCTGCGCGTCATCACGAACGTGCCTGCGGGGCGCTACGCCGAGCGTCTGCGCGCGAGCGGAGAGTACGCCTCGCACGTGAGCATGCTTGCCGGGGCGTTCAACCCGGCGGTCGTCAACGATCTCGCGTGCCGCTACGGCGTCGAGGTCGCCTGGGACGGCACGCTGTCGGACTGCGACTTCAACCTCGGCGAAGGGCTGCGCGTCGCGAACGGACCCCAAACGCTCGCCGACGTCCTCGATGCCGCGGATGTGGCCGCCGCCCTGACCGCGCTCGCCACGCGCCGAATCGCCTTCGGCCCGCACTGCTACGCGTGCACCGCCGGCGCGGGATCGGGTTGAAACGGCGCCCTCCTGTGACCCGGTCGGGCCGAGCGGACATCATCTGCGTGCTGGCCCGGTTCCCTCGGCTCGGTGAGGTAAAGACGCGCCTCGCGCCGCCGCTCTCCCCTGCCGAGGCGCTGGACCTTCACGAACGTCTCACGCGCCAGGCCGTGCGCAGCGCCCGGGCCCTCGTGGTCACGGGTGAGGCCAAGGCCGAGCTGCGGACCGACGCGGCGTTCCAGCGAGCCGCCAGCGAATGGCTCCACGAGCGCGACATCGGCTACCGCTACCAGGGCACCGGCGACCTCGGCGATCGCATCGCGCTCGCCTTCCACGACGCCTTCCGGCGCGGCGCCGAGCGCGTCATCGTTGTAGGCAGCGACTGCCCGCGTCTCTCGGCTCCGATCATGCGCGACGCTCTCGGGCGACTCTCCGCAACCGACGTGGTGCTGGGCCCTGCCGAGGATGGCGGGTACTATCTCATCGGGCTACGGCGCGAGGCGGTCAAGGCGGCCGTGCCGGCGCTATTCTCGGGATTGCCGTGGGGCAGCAGCGATGTCTTCGCACGCACGCTCGAACTCGCCGAGGACGCCGGGCTTGGCACGGCGCTGCTTAAGCGACTGCCCGACGTCGACCGGCCAGAGGATCTCCTGGACGCCGAGATCGCCCTGCGACGAGCCCGCGTCGAGCCTGGCGCGCGGGTCTCGGTCATCATCCCGGCGCTCGATGACGCCACGCTCCTCGGCGCGGCAGTGACGAGCGCCCGCGCGGCCGGCGCCGTCGAGGTGATCGTCGTCGACGGAGGATCCCGCGACGGGACACGTCGCGCTGCGGAGGCGACAGGAGCGCACGTGCTGGACGCGCCGACAGGGCGCGCGACCCAGATGAACGCCGGTGCCGCCGCCGCTGCGGCTGAAGTGCTGTTGTTCCTGCACGCCGACACGACGCTTCCGGCGCACGCCTGCCGCCTGGCGGTGAGCGCGCTCGCAACGCCGGGGGTCGTCGCCGGTGGATTCAGCTACAGCGTCCCGGCGCACGCGCGCCACGCGCGGATCATCTCGGCCGTTGGACGCGCACGAGGAATTCTGGGCGGACTGCCCTGGGGCGACCAGGCCCTCTTCATGTCGCGCGACACGTTCACCGAACTCGGCGGCTTTCCCGGCCAACCGGCAATGGAAGACTACGAGCTAGCGCATCGGCTCGCGGACTTCGGCCGAGTGGTCACACTCCCCGACCCCGTGATCACCTCAGCGCGTGCGTGGGACAAGTACGGCCTGCTGCTTCCGACCGCGATGAACCTCGCGGTGATCGCCGCCTACCGCGCGGGCGTCGATACGCATCGGCTGGCGCGGTGGCGGTCCCGCATCGCGCCCGGGAGCTCGACTCGCTGACAGCGACCCGCCTGAGCCCTGTCCGCGCCGCACAGGTTTCTTCATCTTTGTGATTCCGCTCACAATTGGGTATATCCAGAAATGGAAGTTCGTGACTTGCGAACGAGTGCTCCTGCATTTGTGACCACGAAGGAGACGTATCGTGGACACCCCAGGAGGCACGGGCCACCCGGCCCGTCGGCGTCGGCCTGAGCTGATACCCCGCGAGTTCCTGCGGGTAATCGCGGTCTGGTCGCTGATCCCGAGCTACCTGCTGGCCGGAGGGTTGATCGGCTATGCGCTCGACCGGTGGCTCAAGGTGTTCCCCTACATCACGGCGGTCGGGCTGCTGATCGCCCTGGTCTTCGCGGTGCGCGACATGCTGCGCCTGCACCGGTCGCTGTAGCGAGGGATCGTCGTGGACGGGCAAGCACCGGTCTATTCCTGGGAGTTCATCCAGGAGATAGCCGGATACGCGAGGTACATGGCTGCGGGCGTCGCGCTTGTCGGCGGGGCGCTCACTCAGGACATCCGCTTCGCGCTCACGTGCGCTGGAGCAGCATCGGTGGACATCTGGCTCTTCGAGCGAACGGCGAAGCGCGCGCGAACGGCCTCGGAGCACAGCACCGAAGCTGCTGCCTACCGCAACATCGGGAGCCTGGTGGCCGGGCGTCTGGTGGTCAAGGCCGCGCTACTCGTCGCGTCAACCCTCCTTCCAGCAGTGTTGTCGTTCTGGGGCATGGTCTCAGGCGTGCTCGCTATGGACACTACGATCGCCGTCGTTGGCTGCGTGGTGGCCTCAGTTCGGACGTTTCGTTCCCGCAGCATGGGATAGCGAGACTCGGTCAGACAGGGGGTGAGAAGATGGAGGACACCGCGATCACCAATGCCATGCCGTACATAGTGATCGCCAATGCGCTCGTTGTGTCTCTCGTTCTCATCATCGGTGGACGGATGCTGGTGCGCGGCCAGCTCACGAGCGATGCTCCGGGCGACAGACAGAACCTCGGCGAGTTCATGCTGGATTTCTTCGTCGGCAAAGCCCGCGAGATGGGAGGCCGCGACGTCGTCCTCGCCGTCGCTCCGTTCCTGGCCACGTGCTTCATGTTCATTCTCGTCTCGAACCTGATGGGGATCCTGCCGATTCCGCTGCTCAACAACCCGCCGACGTCGTACTTCGCCGTGCCGCTGGGACTTGCGATCTGCGCGGTCGGCGGGACCCTCATCTTGAGCGGAACGTTCAACGGGCTTCTCGGAGCAGTCAAACACCTCTTCTGGCCGAACCCGCTGCAGTGCATTTCCGAGGTGACCGACGTCCTGTCGCTGTCACTGCGACTCTTCGGCAATATCGGTGGAGAGCACATGACCGTGGTGTTGGTGACAAGTTCCGTGGCGGTGGGCATCCCGCTCATCCTGCACGTTCTGGGGCTTATCCCCGCTTTCGTGCAGGCGCTGGTCTTCACCTTGCTCACCGCAAGCTTCATCGCCGGTGTGATCCACACACGCGAGGAATATGAACAGGCCGGCGCAAAGGTTGGAGCCAAGGGTGGCGCGGGCTCGCCTGCACCAGAGACCGGCGTCACATCCGTGGTCGAGGGTGAGGCCGCGCCGACAATGTAGCTTTAGGCCGTCGAACCCGAGCGATATCACGACAGGGAGGCTGAAGGTAATGGAAATCGTCCTGCTGGCACTCGTGAGCATCATCCCGATCGGGCTTGGAGCGACCGTCGCTGCGCTTTCGATGCGCCGGATCTCCGTCTCGGCTATCGAAGGGATGACCCGCCAACCTGAGATCGCGCCACAGCTGTTCACGGCCATGCTCATCGGCATGGCGCTCATCGAGGCGCTGTGCATCTACTGTCTCGTCGTCGCGCTCATGCTTGCGGGCAGCGTCACCGCCGCCTAGGGCACGTCCGTGCATGGACCCGGGAGGTGTGAGCGGTGAACCTGAACCCGTTCAATCAGCTCGACCCGGTCACGATCGTGGCGACGGTCGTGATCTTCGCAGGCACGTACGCAGTGCTTCGGAAAAGCGTCTTCGTGCCACTCGTGACCGTCATGGAGAATCGCCTCGAGCGGGTCGACGCCGGACTCGACGCTGCCGAGGAAGCGTATCGCCTCACCAGCGAAGCGCAAGCCCGCGCGGCCGAGGGCTTGCGCCTTGCGAAGCTCGACGGCGACCGGATCATCGACGTCGCCCGGGAGAAGGCCGAACGACGGCGCGACGAGCTGCTCGCAACGGCCGAGCGTGAGGCCGCCGAGTACCTCGATGCCGGCCGAGCGAAGATCGCGCAGGCCCGCGCCGCCGAGGTCTCCGAGTTGCGCCGAGAGGCGCTCGACTGCGTGGCACTCGCCTGCGAGAAGCTGCTCGTCCCCGTGGACAAGGCGACCGCGGCGTCGATCGTGGACGGCGTCATCGCACAGCGCATCCACGAGCAGGCGAGCACGGCAGAACGAGGTCAGTGAGATGGAAGCGATCCTAGGGGTGTTCCGGGAGGCCGCGCGTGAGATCACGACGGATCCCGTCACCTTCGCCATCGAAGTCGTGCAATTCGGCGTTCTGGTCGTTCTCATCAAGGTGGTGGCCTTCGGAAGCAAGAAGCGCTCGGGCATGCTTGTGAACATGGTGCACGAGCGCCGACAGCGAGTGATCGTCAGCCTTCAGGAAGCCGACGCCGGCAATGCGGCGCTCGCCGAGGCGCACGACAAGGTGATCGCCATCGCGGCCGAGGTCGAGGTGCAAGCCAAGGCGCTCCTGCGCGACGCCCGCAAGCAAGCACGAGCGCAGGCAGCCGCGATCGACGGGGACGCCATCACCCGGGCAGAAGCCGTGAAGAACGAGGCGCGCGAGGCCCTCGAGCGCGAACAGGTCGAGATGCTCGAGGGTGTCCGCGACCAGCTTGTGAGCGTCGTCACCCAGTCAACGCAGCAGGTCCTCGAACAGGGATTCACACCCGCCGAGCAGCGTGCGGTGGTCCAGAAGGCGATCATCTCGGGCATCGACGAGCTCGAGACGGTGGCGCTCGGCCGGGGCGCGTAGGACCGAGGAGGGGCCGTGGGCCGTGCCAGCAAGACAACCGCGCGCGAGCTGATCGTCCGCAGCCGGGTCGAGTTGAGCGACGCTCTCGTCGCTCTGTTGTGCGAGCGGCTTGGCGAGCTGCTCGGCGAGCCTGTGACGATCAGGCAGGAGCGAAATCCTCACGTGCGGGGAGCGATCATCTACCTGGACGAGCAGCGACAGGTGGTAATCGACACTTCCGCACCACTCAAGGAGATGCAGCGCCGCCTCGAGCGCGGCGTCACGCTGGCAGCCCGAGGAGGCCAGCGTGCCTCGGACATCATCGTGTCGCAGGGTGACGTGCCGCTCATCTCTGTGAGCGACACGAACCTCAAGCGAGCGCTTGACGCGCTTCGCGGCCGCCGTGTGCGACTTGAGGCGCGGGCACCCGTGGACAGCGACGTGACGGATCACCTCGCGGCGAAGCTGTCGGCGGCTGCGGGCAGGGACATCACCGTGGACATGCGCGTTGACCCGCGCCTCGAGGCGAGCGCCGTGCTCTACCTCGGCGAAGGGCAGCGTGTCGTTCTCGACGACCGGTTCGCGTGGCTCCGGGACGTGACCGCTTCGCTGGAGCGCTACCGGGAGGCGGGCTTTTCGCCCGACGAGACGTACGACTACATCCGCTCGATCATCGATTCCACGCAGCCGGAATTGCGCCTCGAAGAGGTGCGTGAGGCCGGGCGGGTACTTGAGGTCGGCGATGGCATCGCGCTCGTCTCGGGAATGGGGACGGTCGGGTCGCAAGAAGTCGTGGAGTTCGAGAACGGCGCGCTCGGCATCGCGTTCTCGCTTCTGACGGACCGGGTCGGCTGCCTGTTGCTCGGCAGCGAGGACGCTATCCGGGAAGGCAGCGGCGTGCGCCGCACCGGGCACCTCCTCAAGACGCCGGTCGGAGCATCGCTCAGGGGGAGGATCGTGGACTCGCTCGGGCGTCCGATCGACGGTCACGGTCCGATCGCCCCGGACGCGATGCGCCCGATCGAGCGCCTGGCCCCCGGCATCACCGACCGCATGCCAGTCGACACGCCGCTGCACACCGGGATCAAGGTGATCGACGCGCTTGTGCCGCTCGGACGCGGGCAGCGCGAGCTTATCATCGGCGACCGGAAGATCGGCAAGACGTCGATCGCGATCGACACGATCATGGCGCAGCACGACACGGACGTCATCTGCGTGTACACCTCGATCGGCCAGAAGGCCTCGTCGGTGGGCCGGATCGTGCAGACGCTCACCGAGAGCGGCGCAATGGAGTACACCACGCTCGTCGTGGCCTTGCCCAACGAGCAACCGGCGTTCAGATACATCGCACCATACACCGCGTGCGCGATGGGCGAGTACGTGATGGACGGGGGCGGCCACGGGCTCGTCGTCTACGACGACCTGTCGAAGCACGCCGCCACGTACCGCGAGGTGTCGGCCCTGCTCAAGCGGCCGATCGGCCGCGAGGCGTACCCGGGCGACATCTTCTACGTGCACTCCCGCCTGCTCGAGCGCTCCGCGCGACTCTCGGCCGAGCTCGGTGGCGGCTCGCTCACGGGCCTGCCTATCGTCGAGACGCTCGCCGGGGACATCTCGGCGTTCATCCCCACCAATGTGATCTCCATCTGCGACGGCCAGATCGTGCTCGACACGGGCCTGTTCAACGAGGGCGTCCGCCCGGCCATGGATGTGGGGCTCTCGGTGTCGCGCGTTGGTGGCGCCGCACAGACCAGACTCGTGAAGCAGGTCGCCGGGCGGCTGCGGATCGACCTCGCCCAGTATCAGGAGATGGCGCAGTTCGTGAAGTTCGGCGCCGAGGTGGACCAGGCCACGCTCGACCAGCTGACACGCGGTGAGCGCAGCCGCGAGCTCCTGAAGCAGACGCTCCACAACCCCATGCCCGAGGCCCACGAAGCCCTCGTGCTGTTCGCGGTCGTGAACGGGCTGCTCGACGACCTGCCCACGGCGGACCTCGCTCGCTTCGAGCGCCACGTGGTCGACTTCGTGGTGCGCGCGCGACCGGGTCTTGTGACCGCGCTTGCCGAGGGCACGCGCATGGACGAGGCGCTGGAGGACGAGATCCGCACGGCGGTCGATGAGTGCAAGGCGTCGTTCACGGTGCAGGTAGAGACCGAGCCCACATCGCTCGGCCTGGCCGACTCGATGGTGTCCGAGGAGGAGGTGGGCGTCGCGCCGTAGCGGCCGCGCGCGCCATGCAGAAGCTCATCGAGCTCAAGAAGCGTATGCGCACCGTCTCGAACATCCGGACGGTGACGAGCACGCTTGCCACCGTCTCCTCGGCGAAACTGTCGCGGACGCGCCGCCACGCCGCCGGTATGCGAGAATACGCCGAATCGATGCGCCGGGTGCTCCAGCGGCAGCAAGGCTACCTCGAGGAGCTGAACCCCCGGCAGCTTGCGGCGATCTCGCCGTACTTCGCCAAGCACGAGCCCGTTCGCACCATCACGCTTCTGCACATCACCGCCGACCGCGGGATGTGCGGCAACTACAACCAGGTGGCGAACCGGCTGGGACTCGAGTTCGCCGAGCGTCGCTCGGCCGGCGGGCAGCAGCTGAGCGTGATCGCGAAGGGCCTCAAGGGCGAGCGCTACATGCGGCGCAAGTCGACCTGCGAGATCGTCCACGCCGAGGGCTGGACGAGGGCCGGCGTTGCCGAGGAGGACGTGACCCACCTGTACGAGCTGTGCACCGGACGCTTCCTCGACGGACAGGCGGACGAGGTCTGGTGCCTGTACACCCGCTTCCACTCCCCCATGAAGCGCACGCCCCGGCTCGTGCGGCTGCTCCCGGTGGCTGCCGAGCGAATCGCCCCCGCGAGCGAGCGGGCCCGCCCTCCTCAGCGCTGGGCGTACGAGCCCTCGTTCGAGGAGATCGTGGACGAGCTCGTGGCCATGTTCGTGCGGATCCAGATCGAAGACGTGCTGCTCGAATCGTATGCAAGCGAGCAGGGAGCACGGATGGTCACGATGGAGGAAGCGAGCGAGCGGGCCGACAAGTCGCTGCACGAGATGCGCATGCGCTTCAACCGTTTGCGGCGCGAAGTGATCACGACCGACCTTATCGGCGTGCTCTTCGCCTCCCAGGTGCGGACGGAAGAGGAGCAGCGCACAGCCGAGATGCAAACCGAGGAGTCCTGAGCATGGATCGCACGCTGGTCGTTGCCGAAGCGCTGGAATCGCTCCTCAAAGGGCTTGAGCAGCAAAGCGGCGAAGGGGTCATCCGCCAGATCATGGGCCCGGTCGTGGATGTTGCCTTCACAGGTTCGCTCCCTGCCATCGGCAACCTTCTGCGCGCGCGCGAGCGCGCAGGCGGGCTGCCGCTTGAGGCCGTGCAACTCATGGGTGAGGGGATGATCCGCGCCATCGCGCTCGACTGCACCGACGGTCTCGAGCGCGGGACGCCCGTCTTCGACACCGGAGCGCCCATCTGCGTGCCCGTCGGACCCGACATCCTCGGACGCGTCTTCAACGTGCTCGGCGAGCCGATCGATCGCCGCGGGCCGGTCGCAGCGGTGCGCTACGACCCGGTACGCCGCGAACCGGTCCCCTACGCCCGCATCCAGACATTCCCGCAGGTCTTCGAAACCGGCCTGAAGGCCATCGACCTTCTGACGCCCTTCCCGCGCGGTGGGAAGATCGCGCTGTTCGGCGGCGCCGGCGTTGGAAAGACCGTCATCATCATGGAACTCATCCGCAACATGGCCATCCAGCACGAAGGCGTCTCCGTGTTCGGCGGCATCGGAGAGCGCACCCGGGAGGGCAACGACCTGTGGCTTGAGATGCAGGCGACAGGCGTGCTCCCGCGCGCCGTCCTCGCATTCGGCCAGATGAACGAGCCGCCGGGCGCCAGGTTCCGCGTGCCCTTCACCGCGCTTACCATGGCCGAGTACTTCCGTGACGACCGCAAACAAGACGTGCTGCTGTTCTTCGACAACATCTACCGCTACGTCCAGGCTGGCCTCGAGGTCTCGCTGCTGCGTGCGCGAATCCCCTCCGAGGTGGGCTACCAGCCGACGCTGCAGAGCGAGATCGGCGCGCTTCAGGAGCGCATCGCCTCGGTCGAGGACGCGGCGATCACCTCTGTCCAGGCCGTCTACGTCCCCGCCGACGACCTCGCCGACCCGGGTCCGGCGAGCGTCTTCGCGCATCTTGACGCCACCGTCGTCCTGTCGCGACGCATCGCCGAGATGGGCTTGTACCCGGCGATCGACCCGCTGGAGTCGTCCTCGCAGATACTCGAGGGGTGGGCGGTCGGCGAACGGCACGTAGAGATCGCGAAGAAGACGCGGTCCTACCTGCAACGCTACGGCGCGCTCGAGGACCTCATCGCCATTCTGGGCGTGGAGGAACTCTCCGACGAGGACAAGACGGTCGTCGTTCGTGCGCGTCGGCTGCAGAAATTCCTCTCGCAGCCGTTCTTCGTCGCCGACCAGTTCACGGGGGTGGAAGGCCGCTACGTCCCGCTTGAAGAGACGCTGCGCGGCTTCGAGCAGCTCTGCGACGGCATGTATGACGACGTCCCCGAGCAGGCGTTCCACATGGTCGGCACCATCGACGAGGCGCTCGAGAAGGCCGGGACCTTGAGCGGTCCTGCCGCAACGAGCGTGACGCCTGCTGTGGCCGGAGCAGTGTAGCCATGGGCCCGATCAGCCTCGAGATCGTCACACCGCTCGGGCGCGTTGAAGGTCGAAGCGGCATCGACGAGCTTGTGATGCGCCGCCGAGAGGCACGCTTCGAAGCGGGAAGCCAGATCGCGGTCTTCCCCGGGCACGCGCCCATGCTCGTGCGTGTGCCCGAGAGCGACATCCGCTACGTATCGGCCGGTCGAACCAGATACGTGCACGTGGGCCCGGGCTTCGTGGAAGTTCAGGGCAACCACGTGACGGCGCTCGTGCCGTTCGCGCGGCATCTTGCCGGAACACCGGCGCCTCCCCGCGCCTGACAAGCGCCCGAAGGACGGCCACTCGGTTACAATCGCTGCGATAGGCCGACGAAGGACGCCCGTGGAACAGCCGCTCATCCTCGACCGCTACCGGCCGCTTGCCAAGCTTGGCAGCGGCGGTCACGGCGACGTCGTGCTCGCCTTCGACACGCGCATGGCGCGCCGCGTCGCCATCAAGCGCCTCGCGCTTCCGCTCGACCGCGCCGGTCGCCCCCTCGCGAAGGCCGGACTTGCCGAGGCGCGCACCGCCG
>JAJFTE010000106.1 GCA_021373175.1 Actinomycetes bacterium | reverse complement strand
CCTGTCGCGCGCGGAGTCGATCCTCGGTTATGCCTTTCGCGATCGCCGCCTGCTCGAGCGGGCGCTCACACACCCGTCCTACGCCGTCGAGCACGGGGTCGAAAGCTACGAACGGCTCGAGTTTCTCGGAGACTCGGCGCTTGGCTTCGTTGTAGCCGCCGAACTCTACCGGCGCTTTCCAACGGCGCCGGAAGGCGAGCTCACAAAGCGCAAGATCGCGGCCGTCTCCGGCGAGAACCTCTCGACAGTCTCGGACTCGCTCGGCCTGCCGGAACTCGTCGCCCTCGGCAAGGGCGAGCGCGCGAGCGGCGGACGATCCCGGCGTTCGCTCGCCGAGAACGTCTTCGAGGCGCTCATGGCGGCGGTCTTCCTGGACGGCGGCATCGCCGAGCTGCGCGCAGTCGCGCTTCGACTGCTGTCAGGCATCCTCGACGCCGGGCCGGCGAGTCTGCCTGCCGAGGACCCGAAGTCGGTCCTCCAGGAGCACACACAGGGCACCCTCGGCATGCTACCGGCGTACCGGCTCACGGCGGCAGAAGGCGAGCCGCACGACCGCACCTTCACCGTCGAGGTCTTCCTCGGCGACCACTTCCTGGGGTCGGGAAGCGGTCGCTCCAAGAAGCAGGCCGAGAAGGCAGCCGCCTGCTCGGCGCTCGAGGCGCTTGGTGTGACGTTCAACGACGGGTAACGGCACGGGGCTGTGATAGCATTGTTCGCGTTGCGAAAGGGGATGCGGGTACGCCTGCGAGTCCCCGTCGGACCGTATCCGGAAGGGTAGCCGTTGTACCTGAAGTCGCTCACGTTCAAGGGGTTCAAGTCCTTCGCCGACCGTAGCCGGATGACGCTTGAGCCCGGGGTGACGGTCATCGTCGGACCGAACGGCTCGGGCAAATCGAACATCTCGGACGCCGTGCTGTGGGTTCTCGGCGAGCAGAGCGCCAAGTCGCTTCGTGGCAACGCGATGGAAGACGTGATCTTCGCGGGTTCGTCCGCGCGCCAGGCAGTCGGCGTGGCCGAGGTCGACCTGGTGCTCGACAACAGCGATGGGACGCTCCCGCTCGAGTTTAGCGAGGTCACCATCACGCGCCGGATGTTCCGCAACGGTGAGAGCGAGTACCTGATCAACCAGTCGCCGTGTCGGCTCATGGATGTCCAGGAACTGTTGCACGACACCGGTCTGGGCCGCGACACTCGCTCCATCATCTCCCAAGGCCGTCTCGACGAGGTGCTGAACTCCAAGCCCGAAGAACGCCGCTCCCTTATCGAAGAGGCCGCGGGCGTCCTCAAGCACAAGAAGCGCAAGGAACGCGCGCTGCGCAAGCTCACCGCGATGGACGTCCACGTGGAGCGCATCCGTGACATCCTTAGCGAGATCGACCGGCAGTTGCGCCCACTGCAGCGGCAGGCCACGAAAGCCGCGGAGTATCGCGACGCGTCCGGGCGGCTGCGCGACCTCGAGATCGCGCTGGCCGTAACCGACCTGCGCGCGTTGCAGGGCGGGTGGGACGTTGTCGAGAAGCGCGAGCGCGAACAGGATGCCGAGGTGGAGCTCGCGCGCTACCGCCTTACCGAGAAGGAGCGCGAGCTCTCGAAATTCCAGTCGCTGCTTGAGGAGAAAGGCCTCTTCGTGGGCGACCTCTCCGAACAGCGACGTCGGCTGCAGTCAGTCCTGGAGCGCCTGAACTCCGGCCTCCTGCTGCTCGAGGAAAAGGGCAAGAACCTCGTCGAGCGCCTCTCGGAACTCAGGCAGAAGATCCACCAAAGCGAGTCGCGACTGGGCCAGCGCGACCAAGAATCGCAGCAGATCGCCGAGGAACGCGCCGTGACCGAGGCACGCATCGAGGCGCTCTACACCCAGCTCTCCGAGTTGCGACGGGAATCGGAGACCGCTCGCAAGGGGCGGATCGCCGCCGAAGAGGCGCTCTCGGCCTCGCTCGCCGAACAGCGCCGGGTTCGCAAAGAGACCGATGACGCGCGCACTGAGCTCGCTTCCGTGCAGCAGGCGCTCTCCGGATTCACGCTCGAGACCGACATGCTCGCTGAGCGCATCGAGGGCGTGCGCACGCAGCGCTCTGCGCTGGGGCAGACGCTCGCGTCCCGACGCGACCGCGTTGATTCGCTTCAGGCGAAGCTCGATCACGCGCGCAAGCAAGCCTCCCTTGCCGAGTCCGACGTCGACCGCGGTGTGCGGCTCTTCGAAAGCCGTACGTCCGATCTTGCCACCCGGCGCGAGGAGCTGAACGACGTACGTGCCGAGATTCGAGCGCTCGAGGAGATCGACCGCGCCTTCGAGGCGGCGTCTCCGGCGCTCGCCTGGCTCATCTCGAAGGAACGCGACCTGCCCGATGTGGTGGGACCGCTCACCGAGCATGTGTCGGTTCCCGAAGCGTACGAGACGCTGCTCGAGAACGTGCTGGGCAACGACGTGTTTTGCGTGCTCGTCAAAACGCGGGAGGCCGCAGGCTCCGTCCTCGCACTGCTTCAGGAGAACGATGTGGGGGAGTTCGCGCTCATGCCGCTGGACGCCGTTCCCACAGCTTGCCCTTCCGGTCCGGGCGAACCGTTCATCGATGTCATCGCCGCAGACGAGTCCGTGCGCAACGCGCTGTCGGCCCTTCTCGGCGATATCCGGGTCGTGGACTCGCTGGAAGACGCGCTGCGCGCTGCTGCCGCGCCTGACGCACGCTGCCGCTTCGCGACCCGCTCCGGACACATCGTATGGCCGAGCGGCAAGGTGCGCGTGGGACCGCAAGCCGCAGGCGACGCGAACGTCCTCGGCAGAAAGCGACGCTTGACTGAACTCCGCGACCGGCTTTCGGCCGTCGATACGTCGCTCGGCGAGGCGGAGGCCGCAGTCGCCTCTGCCACCGAGGCACTCTCGGCCGCACAGCAAGACGCCCTCGAGGTCACCCAATCGATCGCCTCGCTTGGCGGGGAGGTCGCCTCGGCGCGTGAAGAGGTGGGCCGCCTCGAGCAGTCGGTGACCGATCTTGACGCCGAGGCGACTCACATCGACCTTCGCATACGGCAGATCGAGGAGCGCACCGCCAAGGACCGGCCGAGCGAGCGCAAACTCGCAGACGCGATCCAGGCCGGCATTCGGCGGATCGACGAGCTTGAGGAGGAGTCGGTGACCAGGCGCGAGGAGCGCGACGCGCGCTTCCGCGAGGAGACCGCCGTCTCAAGCCGGCTTTCCGCCTGTCAGGTCGAGATCGCAGCGGTCTCGGAGCGCGAGGTGCACCTCAAGCGCCGACACAGCACGGTGAACGCCGACGCGGAGGAACTCGCCGTGCTCGTCGAGCAGTCGCGTCAGACCGAGGCTGCCCTCGAAGTCCTGCGTGAGCGCCTCCAGCCCCTCCATGACCTCTACACCGTGCTGCTCGAGCGTGCCGAGCACTGGGCCCTGCGGCTCCGCGATCGCGCGCGCTTCGAGCAGGCCGACTCGGAATCGCTACGCACGACCATCCACGACGGTCAGGAAGCCGTTCGCGCGGCGCAGGGGCAACTCGACGCGGTCAATGAAGCGATGGCGGATATCCGCGTCGAGAAGGCTCAGCTTGAGGTCCAGGTTCGCGCGGCGGCGTCCCGCATCGTTGAGGAGCTTGACGTTCCGCTGGAGAAAGCGCTTCAGGCAGACCCCATCGATGACCGCGAGGCCGCTGTTGAAGCGGCGCATCGGCTGCGCAAGCGCATCGCGAACCTCGGCCTGGTCAATCCGGTCGCGGTCGAAGAGTACGACCAGCTGAACGCGCGGCGTGAGTTCCTCGGCCGCCAGCTAGACGACCTGCTCGCAAGCCGCTCGGCGCTGCAAAAGGTCGTGGCGGCGATCGATCGCAAGATGCGTGACCGCTTCCTCGAGACGTTCGAGGAAGTCGACCGCCACTTCCAGGAGGTCTTCGCACTGCTCTTCCCGGGCGGGCAGTCCTCACTCACGCTCACCGATCCCGACGATCCGGAGACCACCGGCGTGGAAGTCGTCGCGCAACCTCGCGGCAAACGGCTTGCGAAGATGACGCTTCTTTCGGGTGGGGAGAAGTCGCTCACGGCGCTCGCGCTGCTCTTCGCGCTCTATCGCACCAGACCCTGTCCGTTCTACATCCTCGACGAGGTTGAAGCGGCGCTCGACGACACGAATCTTCGGCGCTTCATCGCGTTCACGGACAGCATGCGCGAGCACACCCAGTTCCTCATCGTCAGTCACCAGCGCCGCACCATGGAGATGGCCGACGTGCTCTACGGTGTATCCATGCAGGCCGACGGCGTGAGCAAGCTCATCAGCCAGAAGCTCGAGCACGCGCTCGCCGAAGCCGACCAGGTGCCGTCGTGAGCGCATGGCTCGATCGCCTTTCGAAGGGACTTTCGCGCACCCGGGATCAGCTCTCCGGACAGCTCAACGTGCTCCTTGGTCGCGGACCGGATGTGGATGAGACGTTCTGGGGCGATCTTGAAGACGCTCTTGTCGGCGCGGATATGGGTGTCACGGCGGTTACCGAAATGGTTGAGCGATTGCGTGTCACGGCCAAGCGGCAGGCGTTGCCCGACGCGCGAGCCGTGCTTGAGCACCTCGCAACCGAGATAGCCGACGAGCTGCGGGTCCCGGATGTTGCCGACTTCATCGACGCCTCACCTTCCACGGTCATCGTGGTGGGCATCAATGGAACCGGCAAGACGACCACCGTGGGTAAACTAGCGAAGGCCGCCGCCGATGAAGGACGCTCGGTCCTGATCGGCTCGGCGGATACGTTCCGCGCAGCCGCCGTCGAGCAGCTGCACATCTGGGCGGAACGTGCGGGTGTGCCGATCGTCGAACGCGAGCGTGGCACCGACCCGGCGTCAGTCGCTTTCGACGCTGTTCGCGAGGCGAAAGAGAGCGCGACGGACCTGCTCATCATCGACACGGCTGGACGCCTTCACACGTCCAAAGACCTCATGGCCGAGCTTTCGAAAGTCAAGCGCATCATCGAGCGCGAAAGCGTTGCTCCTGTCCACACGCTGCTCGTCATGGACGCCACGACCGGCCAGAACGGGCTCACGCAGGCGCGCGAATTCGACACCGCCGTGGGCATCGACGCGATCGCGCTGACGAAGCTGGACGGCACCGCTAAGGGTGGTATCGCCGTGGCGGTCGTGCGCGAGCTGGGCGTTCCCATCCTGCGTGTCGGCGTGGGAGAGGGCGAAAACGACCTCAAGCCGTTCGATCCAGAGGAGTTCGCCTCGGCACTCGTCGGCTTGAGGTAGGCGGGTATGGCGCGCTTCATTCCCACGCTGCCGTCCGACCGCAAGCATCTTCCGCTCATCGTTGTGCTTGTCGTAGCCCTCGCGGTGGTCGTCACCGTCTTTTACGTCCTTAATACGGCAGCCAAAGTGGACGGCGACTCTATGCTTCCCGGGCTGCGTAATGGTGACCGCGTTTTGATCACGCGCGGCTACCGCACCCCGCGGCGCGGGGACATCGTCTCGTTCGCGGCGGTTATCGGCGGACAGCCAGATACGCTCATCAAGCGCGTCGTCGCGCTGGCGGGCGATGTGGTCGAGGTGAACGGAGACAGCATCCGTATCAACGGCGCGCCGGAACCCGGTGGCCATCAGGTCTTGAAGGGGGCCGAGGCCTTCCATATCGAACCTCTCACCGTTCCGGCAGGCTCGGTCTACGTGCTCGGCGACAACAGAGCGGTCTCGCTCGACAGCAGGTTCTTCGGTCCCGTCGCGCTCAAGAACGTGAAAGGCAAGGCCGTCTATCTGTTCTCGCCGATCAATCGCTTCCGACGGATTGACGCGGCGAGCGGACGACCGTAGCCTAGGGAGCCACGACCCCTGGCCACGGAGATGGTGATGTTCCAGAATCTTACTGATCGACTTCAGTCCGTTTTCTCACGGCTGACCGGCCGTGGAAAGCTGTCCGAGGCTGACGTCGACGCCGCGATGCGGGAAGTCCGCATGGCGCTGCTTGAAGCCGACGTGAACTTCAAGGTCGTCAAAGCGTTCGTGGCCAAGGTCCGCGAGCGAGCCGTCGGGGCCGACGTGATGCAGAGCCTCACACCTGGCCAGATGGTCGTGAAGATCGTCCTGGAAGAGCTCACCGTGCTCATGGGCGGCAACGAGTCGCGTCTGGCGCTGTCCGGTCGCGTCCCCAACGTCATCATGCTCGTCGGTCTGCAGGGCGCCGGCAAGACGACGGCTGCGGCCAAGCTCGCGAACCTGCTGCGCAAGCAGGGCCGGCGGCCGCTCCTGGTGGCGTGCGACGTTTACCGGCCGGCCGCAATCGACCAGCTCGAAGCGCTCGGACGCGAACTCGACATCCCGGTCTACCGTGGCGAGGGCACCGATGCCGTAGCCATCGCAAAGGCCGGTGTGAAAGAAGCGATCGCCCGCCTGCGCGACATAGTGATCATCGACACGGCCGGGCGACTGCATGTCGACGAGGAGATGATGGCCGAAGCAGCTCGCATCAAGGCGGCCGTCAAGCCCGACCAGGTGCTCATGGTCGTCGACGCCATGACCGGGCAGGACGCGGTCAACGCAGCCTCGGCCTTTGCCGAGCGGGTGGACTTCGATGGCGTCATCATCTCGAAGCTCGACGGCGACGCACGCGGCGGCGCGGCGCTCTCGATCCGTGCCGTCACCGGCAAGCCCGTCCTGTTCGCAAGCGTAGGGGAGAAGACGGACAACCTCGAGGTCTTCCGACCGGACGGCATGGCGCGGCGCATCCTCGGCATGGGTGATGTGGTCTCCCTCATCGAGAGGGCCCAGGAGGCGTTCGACGAAGCGACCGCCACACAAGCGGAAGAACGGCTCAAAGCCGGCAGCTTCACCCTTGACGACTTCCTCGATCAGCTCCGGCAGCTCAAGAAGATGGGACCACTCAAGGACGTCATCGCGATGATCCCAGGCGCCAACAAATTGCCAAAGGACGCCGAGATCGATGAGAGCGCGCTTGTGCGCACCGAGGCCATAATCCAGTCAATGACCGCGCGCGAGCGCGCGAAGCCGTCCGTGATCAACGGCTCGCGACGCGAACGGATAGCCGCCGGAGCGGGTGTATCGGTCTACGACGTCAACCAGATGCTCAAGCAGTTCGCCCAGACGCAGAAGATGGTCAAACAGCTCGGGACCCAGCAAGGCAAGCGCCGCCGGCGCGTTCCCGGGTTCCCGGGGATGCGGTTCTAGCGACCCGCGCTCCACGCGCCGCGAGCGATCCACGACGACGCAACGCCGAGCGGCAGCGCGATCAGGTGCGCGATGCCTGCTGAGAGCTCCCCGACCTCCTCGGCGACCTGTGACACGGGAATCGTGAGCGTCGCCAGCAGTGCCGCGAAGACAGCCGCGACCAATGCGAATCGCACGCGCCTGTCCACCGGCGCTGAGACGATCGCCAGTCCCAGACAGCCGAAATAGCCGGCCGAGGGCCCCACGTCCCGCGCCGCGGCGAGTGCGGTGCCGAGCGCATCGCCCGAGAGATGCAGTGCAAGCGCCACCGCAAACGACTCCACGAGAATCGTCGCGAAGTGGACGCCCCAGAACGTGGCTGCGGCGCGCGTTGTGCCGCGTTGCCACTCCGCCGCACCGACGAAGGCGGCCATTGCCACAACGGCAAGCCGGTAACTCGCGCCGCCGCCGGTGACCAATGCCGACGATACTGCACGCCATGATTCCATCTGCCAGAGGTCTTTCGGGGCGAACCCGACACGTTGCAACATCGCGGCCGAAAGCGTCCCCAGGTGCGTTCCTGTGAGCCATGCTGCCAGACGAAGCGACAAGAGCATCAGCAGCGTGAAGCGCACCCTCCACAGCGCGGCCGCAGCGGCGTGCAGCGCGGAGCGCAGCCGGTCGTGCTTCTCGCTGCCAGAGGCCGGCACCAGAATGGTCCTTCCTCCACCTCTTACAGGATCTCTCGCCTTATTCTAGCCCCCGGGGCCGGGCTGCCGCATTCCTCTTTGACCCGCCTCCCCGCATGCCCTATCATTGGCACTTGCTCTTGCTCGGACACGGCGGCATAATGCCGCCCTACACGGAGGTGAACTGTTGGCAGTCAAGATCCGTCTGGCACGCGCCGGCGCCAAGAAGGCGCCGTTCTATCGCGTTGTCGCGGCCGATTCCCGCGCACCGCGTGATGGCCGATTCATTGAGATCCTAGGGCGTTACAACCCCCGCACGCAGCCCTCGACCGTCGAGCTTGATCTCGCGAAGGTCGATGTCTGGCTTGCCACAGGCGCCACGCCTACCGAGGCGGCTGGCAAGCTGATCGCCATCGCCAAAGGTGAGAAGACGGCACCAGTCGGCACGACCAAGGTGTCGAAGAAGGCTCAAGCGAAGGCCGACGCCGAGGCGAAGGCCGCTGCAGACGCCGAGGCGAAGGCACTGGAAGCCGCAGCCGCTCGGGTTGCGGAGCCCGTGGTCGCCGATGCCGTCACGGACGAAGCTCCGGCCCAGGCCGAGTAGACGATGCCCCGAAACGCCGACATGGACGAGCTCGTTCGGTTCCTGGTGACCTCGCTTGTGGACAATCCGGACGATGTCTCGATCACCAAGCAGACCGGTCCTGACGGGTCGGCGTACGAGGTGACGGTGAATCCAGACGACATAGGCAAGGTCATCGGCCGCCAGGGCCGCGTTATCAAGGCGATTCGCACGCTTGTGCGTGCGGCTGCTTCCGTCGACGGCAGCGACGCGTCGGTCGAGGTCCTCGGTTAAGACGATGGACGCGCCGTTCGTGCCTGTCGCGCGCGTGGTCAAGACGCACGGACTCCAAGGGGAGGTCGCAGTGAAGCCACTGACCGGCCTTCCCTTTGCATTGCTCATCGGAAGCGAGCTGTGGGCAGTGCCGCCCGTCGCGGAAGCGACCGGATTGCGCCTGACCGGTGTGCGGGAGGGCCCGAAGGGACCGCTTCTCAGCATCAAGGGCATCGCGACGATGGCTGAGGCGAGCGCGCTTGCGGGTTCGACGCTCCTTGTGAGGGCATCGGCACTCCCGCAGGGTTGGGATGATGAGGAGTTCGATCCGGTCGGTTTCTCCGTGACCGATACCTTCAGGGGGTCGCTAGGCACCATCGTCGACGTGATTCACACTGGGGCGAACGACGTCTGGGACGTGGACGGGCCACTCGGCCAGGTCCTTGTGCCGGTGATTGATGATGTCGTGGTTATAGTCGACGAGAGCGCACGCGAGATCACCGTCACGCTGTTGCCCGGCTTGCTTGACGGAGAGTGACATGCGCATCGACATCATCAGCATTTTCCCCGAGATCTTCGAGCCGACACTGGGCTCGTCGATGCTCGGCATCGCACGCGACAACGGTGCCGTGACCTTCGCGGTCCACGACCTGCGCGACTGGGCCGAGGGCAAGCATCGCACGACCGATGACTACCCATTCGGCGGCGGACACGGGATGGTCATGAAACCTGAGCCGTTCTTCGCCGCGGTGGAAGCCGTGACGGCGCTCGATGAGGCGCCAGCAACGATCGTTCTCATGTGCCCGCAAGGTCGCAGACTCGACCAGAGGCTCGTGGAGGACCTTGCCGGCACCGAGCGCCTCATCATCCTGTGCGGCCGCTACGAGGGTGTGGACGAGCGCGTTCGCTCTCTCGTGGACATCGAGGTCTCGGTGGGCGACTACGTGCTCACCGGCGGAGAGCTGCCGGCGATGATCCTCGTGGATGCGGTCACGCGCCTACAACCCGGCGTTCTCGCTTCGGAAACGGCCACGCAGGAAGAGTCGTTCTCCTGGGGACTGCTAGAGTACCCTCAGTACACGCGTCCATCTTCCTTCAAAGGGATGGATGTTCCGGGCGTGCTCCTCAGTGGCGACCATGCGCGGGTCGACAGGTGGCGTCGTGCCGAGGCGATCCGCAGGACGGTGGAGCGTCGCCCCGACCTGCTCGAAAGCGCGCAGCTGAGCGACGAAGAGAGACTTCTCGCCGAGAACCTCCTCGGCGAACACGATCCGGAGGGAGAGCGGCCGTGACCGACAAGAGCGACGTGTCCAGGACCAGCGATAGCGAGGAGGCTTTCGCGCACGACGCCGTTGCGGCTCACGTCGCGCCGCAAGAGGCGCCGCCATCGTTCTTGCGCTGGCTTGGCGAACTCGTCTTCATGGTTCTGCTTGCGTTCGTGCTTGCTACCGGCATCCGCACGTTCGTGGTACAGCCGTACGTCATCCCCACCGGCTCGATGATCCCGACCATCGGCATCGGCGAGCGGGTGCTTGCCAACAAGTTCATCTACCGGTTCAGCTTGCCAGAGCAGGGCGATATCGTCGTCTTCGACGATCCGACCAAGACGGTACCGACGCTCATCAAACGTGTGATCGCCGTTGGAGGTCAGACGGTCGACGTTCACGACGGCGCCGTTTACGTGGACGGCGCCAAGTTGAATGAGCCGTACACCTACGGAAAGCCCTCCGAACCCGGCGATGTCATACTTCCCGTGAAGATCCCGGCGGGAGAGGTGTGGCTGATGGGCGACAATCGGACCAACAGTCACGACTCTCGCTGGTTCGGTCCACAACCGGTCAGCATCGTCCATGGCAAGGCGTTCCTGCGCTACTGGCCTCTTAACAGATTCGCCAAGCTCTGACGATTGCGTCGCTTCGAGACGCTGGTCTATACTATCCATTCGTGTCTTAAGAGCCGTATGCCGACAGCATGAGATGGGAACGGAACAGATGAACAGAATCCGAGCGATCGAGCAGCAGCAGATCAGGGAAGACCTGCCCGAGTTCTCGGTTGGCGACACCGTCAAGGTGAGCTACAAGGTCGTCGAGGGCAGCAAGGAACGCGTCCAGCCGTTCCAGGGGATCGTCATCAGCAAGCATGGTGCCGGCGCTCGTGAGAACTTCACGGTCCGCAAGGTGTCCTACGCTGTGGGCGTGGAGCGCACGTTCCCGGTTCACTCTCCCAAGATCATGAAGCTCGAGGTCATCACCCGTGGCAAGGTCCGTCGCTCCAAGCTCTACTACCTCCGGGACAAGGTCGGCAAGGCCGCCCGCGTCAAGGAGCTGCGCTCTTAGGCGCATTGTCGTCACGATCAGTGAGAAACGGGTCCGGGGCTCTTCCCGGGCCCGTTCGTGTTCGGGTAGGGTAGAGGCGCGCGCCAACCGAGGAGCTACGGTGTCAAAGCCCACTGCCGCCCAGATCTGCCGTGCGTTCAACGATGCGCCGGCAGCCGCGCTGCGCGATCTGATCGAGGCTTTCTCGGCGGACGGCCGCTCGAGCGTGATCGCGGCAGTCGGCCGGGCGCGACGCAGGCTCGACCGCGAGCGAGCCGAGTCGGAGCGGCTCGAAGGCATGGCAGAGCTTCAAGGACGGCTCGAGGCGACCGGACTGGCCGTGATAGCCGGCGTCGACGAGGTAGGTCGCGGCTGCCTTGCGGGTCCTGTGAGCGCGGCTGCGGTCGTGCTGCCTGCCTCGGCCCGGATCGCAGGGATCAACGACTCGAAGGCGCTTACGCCCCGTGCGCGGGTCGAACTCGATGTTCGGATTCGCGCGGCAGCCGTGGCGGTGGCGGTAGCGCACGTCGAGCCGCCCGCTATCGACGCTGTCGGCATCGCGGCCGCTAACCTCACAGCGATGCGTCGTGCCATCGCCGGATTGGGAATTCCGATCGATCACGCGTTGGTAGACGGCCTACCGGTCGATCTTGGCGTGTCCTCCACGGCCATCGTCGGTGGTGACAGACGCGTATCCGCTATCGCTGCGGCGTCCATTGTGGCCAAAGTCGCCCGAGACGCGCTCATGCGCGGGTTCGACGCTGAATTCCCGGAATACGGCTTCGCCGCGAACAAGGGCTACGGCACCGCCGAGCACCTTGCTGTCATCGCTCGGATCGGACCGTGCGCGCTTCACCGAATGAGTTTTGCTCCGTGCGCACGCCGCTCGCTGTTCTGATTGGGTTTCGCTGCCGATAAGCGCCGGTTTGGGACCACCTGTCACCATGTTATCCGGGAGGTGGTCCGCATGGACAGAGTGGAGACCGGACGTCGGGGCGAAGACGCCGCGGCGGCATATCTCGAACGAACCGGCATGACGATCGTGGACAGGAACTGGCGGTGCCCGTCGGGTGAGGTGGACATCGTGTTTCTCGATGGCCAGACGGTGGTGCTGTGCGAGGTAAAGACGCGCGCGACGGAGTCGAAGGGCTCCCCTGAAGAGGCGGTCACGCCGCAGAAGCAGCGACGGATCGCACGGATTGCGAAGTCGTACCTTGCCGAAGCGGGCGCCGGGCCGTGTGCCGTGCGCTTCGATGTCATCTCGATCAAGGTGCTTGCGAAGGACAGGGCGTTGTTGCGACACCATCGAAACGCGTTTGTCGTGGACGCATGAGATGACGCAGGCGACCGTCTTCGCCGCGACCATCGCCGGAGTCCAAGCGCTGCCTGTCGAGGTCCAGGCCGATGTCTCGTCGGGGTTGCCGGGCTTCGGCATCGTCGGGCTGCCCGATACGGCGGTCCAAGAGGCGCGCGATCGGGTGCGCAGCGCTGTGCGCGCCTCCGGCTTCCAATTCCCGAACGCGCGCGTGCTGGTCAACCTCGCGCCGGCGCCACTCAGGAAGCACGGCACAGGCTTCGATCTGCCCATCGCGCTTGCGATCCTCACGGCCACCCGCCAGATCCCGGCTCCGCT
>JAJFTE010000093.1 GCA_021373175.1 Actinomycetes bacterium | reverse complement strand
GGATAAAGGGGAGTATAAGCCGGGCTTGGAAAGCGGCTGGCTCACGCCGAATCTCCACGTAACAGTAGCGCCCTGGGGGGCCGGCTCATACACAGTCACCGATCCTGCAGCTCAGGAAATCCTCAACGTCATCGAAGCACTGAAGAAGGAGCGCACATGAGCGCGACGCCTGAAACCGAATCCCCCTCCGTCCTCGCCGGTCCCAAGATCATGCTCGAAGGCCCTTCTGGCTCGGGCAAGACGCGTGCACTCGGCACGATGGTCGACTGGGCTGCACGCCAGAACCCACCGCGGGAGGTCGACGTCCTCTTCACCGAGAACGGGTTGGAGACCCTCCTCGGCTACTGGAGGGACCGGAAGCTCCCCGTACCGACGAACCTCCACTGGCACGTCTCCCGAATCTCGGGGATGGGCCTCGAGGAGCTCATCAAGGCGGCCAACTCGGCGGGCGCCATGACTTACGAGGGGCTTACCAAGCAGGTCGACCCCAACCGGGCGAAGAACAATCCCTGGGAGAAGATCCTGCGGCTCCTCGTCGACTTCCCGGACGACCGCACAGGGACGAAGCGCGGCAACATCGGCACCTGGGGCGCGGACCGCATCTTCATCAACGACTCGCTCAGCGAGACGGCGAGCGCCTGCTTTCGCATGCAGACCGGCATCAAGCCCGTCGCCTCCCAGCCCGATTACATGGTCGCCCAGCAGAATCTGATCAACTGGCTTCGTTGGATGACGCAGCAGCTGCAGTGCACCTTCGTCATCACGGCGCACGTCGGCCGGCAGGTGAAGGAGATCACCGGCGCCACGCAGCTCATGACGAAGGCGATCGGTCGAGCTCTCGCGGACGACATCCCGCAGCTCTTCTCCGAGACGATCTACACGTATCGCGAGGGGACGAATTGGTACTGGGACACGGCCGCGAGCAATGTTGACACGAAGACCCGCTACCTCCCGATCGCAAGCAAGATCCCGCCGGATTTCGCCCAGATCATGGACAAGTGGCTCGAACGCTCGAAGGTCTGACGGCATCCGCGCATATAATCCGGCAATTATACGCGCATCGAATTCCAACCTCCCGCGCCGCTGAGGCGCCCAGAATGCCCCGCTAGCAGACCGGCCGTCTGCCTACCTCACCCGTAAGGACCTACCCCATGTCTTTCTTTGACCCTAACGCCTACCTCGACCTCGAAATCACCGAGAGCTTCGAGAAGCGCCCGCTCGTCCCCGCGAGCGACTTCCCGTCCGAAATCCAGGAGATCATCCCGCGCGAGTGGGCCTCCAAGGACAAGGTCAACGCCGACGGCTCACCCAAGAAGGGCATCATGTACGAGATCAAGCACAACGTGCTGATCCCAGAGGACGTCAAGGCCGCCGTCGGCCTCAAGCCGGACTTCAAGCTCGTCCTCACCGACTACGTCATGGTCGACCGGAACGAGCAAGGCGGCCTCGACTCCTCGCCCGGCGCGAATCGCCAGCTGCGGGCCTACCGGGAAGCGCTCGACATGAACAAGCCGGGCGTGGCGTTTCGCCCGCGCGAGATGGCTGGCCGCATCGTCCTGATCCGGCTGAAGCACGAGGAGTACCCGATCGGCTCGGGCAACTTCAGCGAGAAGATCAACGGCGTCGCCGCGGTGAAGTGAGGCTGCGATGTCGAGCGCACAACGTCAGACGATCGTCGACATTCCGCAGCCAGCGTACAAGCTCGTCGCCGACCAGATCATCAACATCGCCACCGAGCTGAAGGCGGGCGGAAACGACCAGGACACAATCCGGGCCGCCCTCCACGTCTTCGGGCAAGCCCTCAGCGCTGGCGGGGCCGGCACCGAGGCCCTTGTAGAGGCGCCCCGCCGCTACTAACGGCGGCCATCCCGCCCTCGGGCCAGTCGGCTCGGGGGCATCCCTTCTTTCGGAGACCTCTCATGCCTTTCCGATTCTACATCATCGACGACTACTGCAACGTCTCGGGCACAGACGATGCGACGGTCGCCAGAGCCGCCTTCTTCTCCGGCGAAGCCACCGTCATCGACGCCCAGAACGGGGAGAGCTTCGAGGAGCCTGGCCCCGACACGACGGGCGATATTCGCTTCGTCCTGATCCAGCCGTTCGGCGCGGAGGCTACCCCATGACGCTCTTCGCCCCGGTTGAGGCGATCCGCGTGAGCGTGAAACGCCAGCGGAAGACCTTCTCCCCAGACACCCTTGCGGAGCTCGGAGCCTCGATCTCGAAGATCGGCCTCCTGCACGCGCCGGTCCTTCGTGCGGCGGCCGACGGCACTGGCTTCGAGCTGGTCGCCGGCGAGCGCCGCTTCCGCGCCATCACCGACCTGCACGAGCTCGGCGTCATCTTTCGCTACGGCGGGGAGGAAGTCCCGCACGGGCAGGTCCCGTATGTCACGCTCGGCCAGCTCGATCCCCTCGACGCGTGGGAAGCTGAGCTCGAGGAGAACATCCAGCGCGAGGACCTCACGTGGCAGGAGCGCGCTGCAGCGACGGCCGAGCTGATGGAACTTCGCAAAGCGCAAGCGGATGAGCGGGGCTCCGCCCCTCCGACGGTCGCCTCGATTGCGCGAGAGCTCCGCCCCGACGAAGTCGAGCCGACGCAGAGCGTCCGCCAGGAGCTCATCGTCTCGCGCTTCCTCAAGGACCCCGAGGTGGCCGCCGCGAAGACGGTCAACGAGGCCGTCAAAATCTTGAAGAAGCGAGAAGAGAAGACGAAGCAAGCCGAGCTCGCGGCGGTCATCGGCAAGACCTTCTCGTCCGCCTCCCACACCCTGCTGAACGAGGACTTCATTGCCTGGTCGCGGAGCGCACCGCCCGCCCAGTTCGACATTATCCTGACCGACCCGCCTTACGGGATGGGCGCCGACGAGTTCGGCGACTCTGGCCAGGGCACCGCTGCTGCCGCCCACGGCTACGAGGACTCGTATGAAAACTGGCTCACGCTTATGCGCGTGTTCCCGAGCGCAACTTTCGCACTGGCCAAAGCTGACGCTCACGCCTACGTCTTCTGCGATCTTGACCGCTTTCCAGAGCTGCGGACTCGGATGTCCGAGGCGGGATGGCGCGTCCACCGCACGCCGCTCATCTGGCACAACACAGACGGTTTCCGAGTCCCGTGGGTCGGTGTCGGACCACAGCGGAAGTACGAGTGCATCCTCTTCGCGGTGAAGGGAGAGAAGAAGGCAAACAGCGTCAAGCCCGACGTGCTGGCGTATGGCAAGGACGCGGCCCTCGGCCACCCGGCGCAGAAGCCCGTGGCGCTCCTACTCGACTTGCTGACGCGATCGGCGAAACCGGGCGACCGGGTGCTCGACCCCTGCGCCGGCAGCGGCGCGACGATCGAAGCCTGCCACGAGCTCAAGCTCTCGTGCACGGCGTTGGAACAACTCCCTTGGGCCTACGGCATCGCGGCGAAGCGGATGCAGGATCTCAAGGCCCTTGAGGAGACGTTGCTGTGAGCACCCCGACTGCAATCATCCTGGACACCGAAACGACTACGAACAAGGAGACGCCGGAGCGCCCGCTCGAAGTCGTCGAGCTCGCGTGGATGCCGCTCAGGGAGCCTGGCGGAAAGTTCTTCCGCTACAAGCCGACGATGCCGCCGACCTTCGGTGCAACAGCCGTCCACCACATCCTGATGTCGGAGCTTGAAGGCTGCGCACCTTCGTCGAGCGCCCCGCAGGACGTGCCGCCCGCTACCTACTGGATCGGTCACAACATCGACTTCGACTGGAAAGCCCTGGGCCAGCCGCCAGTCCGGCGCATCTGCACCCTCGCGATGTCTCGCCACCTCTGGCCCGAGTGCGACTCCCACACGCTCTCGGCGATGATGTACTTCACCCAGGGCTGCACGCCCGAGACACGCGAGCGACTGCGCAACGCCCACAGCGCCCTCTCGGACTGCGAGTTCGTTCTCGACTTGCTCGCCACGATCCGCTCGGTTACGAAGATCACAACGCTCGAGGCGCTCTGGTCCTTCTCCGAGGAGGCGCGCATCCCCCGCATCTGGACCTTCGGGAAGTTCAAGGACCAGCCTATCGGCGCGGCGGACCGGGGCTATGCCTCCTGGTGCGCTCGCCAGCCGGACATGGACCCCTACGTCCTGGCGGCGCTGCGTCGTGAGGGGCTGCTACGGTGAGCGCGCCACCTGTATTCGAGCGTCTCGCTGGCGAGACCTGGCGCGATGTCGTAGCGCGCGTCGCTGGGCACTACGGCCTAGCGCAAGAATGTCTCGAAGAGTATGACACCCTTAGCAGCAACGACTACGACACGTACAAGGGCGCTTGGTGCGCTCTCTACGAGTGGGATTGCCTAGCATGAGACACGCCGTCCTCGCCGGCGCCTTGCGCGCATTCCTCAAGCGGCCTGACTGGACGGTACTCGAATTCTCCCGCGAGGTCAACATCGACCGCTCGGCCGCCTATCGCATCTTGCGGGACCTCGAGCAGGCCAAGGTCGTCCGCCTCAGCGGCCTGCGCCGGGTGATCCCCGGCAAGCCCGCGAACATCTACAACCTTCTTCTGGAGCCCCTATGGACAAAGATCGATTCGACCTCCTCGTCCAAGAGACCTACGCCGAATCCGCCAAGCTCCTCATAAACAAGGGAGGCGAATATGCAGGAAGCGACGACCGACTGGCCAACTTCAAGCGGGGAGCTGGCCTCTGCGGCGCAACCTCTCTACAAGTGGCTCTTATTTACCTCGCGAAGCACTACGATGCCGTGGCCACCTACGTCCGAGATGATGCTGCGGGTGTCGAGCGCACCAGGAGTGAGCCAATCGAGGGACGCCTGGACGATCTGCTTAACTACTGTATCCTGATGAAGGCGCTGGTGGTCGAGGCGCGAGAGGCGAATCATGAGGCCTGAGTGGTACGCATGGTACAATATGCATAAGCGCTGCGAAGACGAGACAGCACAAAACTACCACAACTACGGAGGGCGCGGCATAGTTGTCTGCGCGCGCTGGGCGACTTACGAGAACTTCATAAAGGATATGGGTAGGCGACCACGCGGTCATTCGCTTGATCGAATCGACAATGATGGAGACTACACACCTGAAAATTGTCGGTGGGCTACACCGATGCAACAAACGGAGAATCGACGCGCTGCTGGCACACATAGATACCAGAAAAACAATGCGAGTGGGGTCATTGGAGTCACTTACAGCAAGCCACAACGGCGCTGGGCTGCAATAATTCGTGAGTACGGTTCGCAAACTCGCCTTTATTGGGGTAAGGATTTTTTCGAAGCGTGTTGTGCGCGCAAGTCCTGGGAGGCAAAGCTATGACATACGTAGCTGGCGGGGATGGCCCAGAAAACGCAAAAGTTATGCTGGTTGGCGAAGCTTGGGGGGCTGAGGAAGATAGAACAGGCTTACCTTTCCAAGGCGCTTCTGGGCAGGAGTTGTCGCGCATGCTCCACGAGGCCGGGATCATGCGCTCCGAGTGCTGGACGACCAACGTTGTGAACGCTCGGCCGCCCTCGAACGACATCGAGCAGTGGGTCGTCTTCAAGCGCAAAGACATCACGTCCGACATGACGAAGGTGCGAGACCGCTGGGTCAAGCCTGTCGTCCTCGCCGGCCTTCATCGGCTTCTCATGGAGATCCATCTTGTACGACCGAACATCATTATTGCGCTCGGGAACACGGCGAGGTGGGCCCTCTGCGGCGAGTGGGGCGTTACGAAGTGGCGCGGGTCGCAGCTCGTCGCCAGCATTCCTCGCGAACTTTACCCACCTGGGCTACTTGGTCCCGAGGACCAACCGTGGTCTGGCAAGGTTATTCCCACGCTGCACCCCGCTCTGGTCCTACGCGATTTCTCCCAGCGTCGATCTGTCGTTCTCGACCTCAAGCGCGCGGCTCGCGAGCGCGAGTATCCCGAATATCGGAACATCCCCGCCTGGTCCTTTCGTGTACCACGGACGCTCGATGACTGTCTTCGAGAGCTTGCCGCCATTCACACCGGCCTCGACGACGGCTCCCTCGAGTGGATCGACTTCGACATCGAAACCGCTGGCGGCCACATCGAGTGCGTCGGCCTCTCTTGGTCCCTCACCGACGCCATCATCATCCCCTTCATGTGTCGCGAAGACGCTGCGGGCTATTGGCCGACTCCTCAGGATGAGGCGAAGGTAGTCTTCGCGCTCTACAAGATCCTCACGCACCCCCGCGTCAAGGTCCGGTGGCAGAACGGCCTCTACGATGCGCAGTACACATACCGCTGGTGGCACTTCGTCCCCCGCGGAGCGCAGGACACGATGATCGCGCATCACTCGGTCTTCTGCGGCCTCCCCAAGTCACTCGCTTTCCAGGCCTCGATGTA
>JAJFTE010000075.1 GCA_021373175.1 Actinomycetes bacterium | reverse complement strand
ATCTTGGCGTGCGCGGCGCGCGAAAAATCCACCTCGTCAACCACGTCGAGACACGCCTCGACGGCTTCCGAAGACAGGAACATAGAGCCAAGCAAGGACTGCTCGGCCTCGAGGTTATGCGGCGGTACGCGATCCACCATGCCCGAGCCGCTCGACGCCATGCCCACTCCCGTCAAGACCGGCGATGCGCGAGGCGCCTCCAGGTGAGGCGCCCGCGCGGTGCCTGTGCGGTGTTACTCGGCTTCAGCCGCTTCGATGGTCTCGGCCTCGGCGTCGGCCATCGTAGGCTGTTCGTCGACTTCGCCTTCAGCAGCCTCGACAGGTGCGACGGCCTCGGACACGGCCGCTGCGCCACCCTCGGGAACGACCTTGACGACAATCTCGGCCTTCACGTCCTGGTATAGATGGATGAGGATCGGATACTCGCCAACGGTCTTGATGTGCGCCGGGATATCGAGCTTGCGACGGTCGATGTCCACACCAAGCTGAGCCGCGAGCGTGCTGGCGACCGCGCCGGACGTGACCGAGCCGTAGAGCTTGCCCCCATCACCGGCCTTGGCCTCCATGATGAGTTTCTTGCCGTCGATGGAAGCGGAGAGCCGCTCGGCTTCCTCGTGTCGCTCGCCTTCGCGCCTGCGAATGTTGTGCACGCGCGCTTCGAGTTGCTTGAGGTTACCGGGCGTGGCTTCCACGGCCATCTTCCGGGGCAGGAGAAAGTTGACCGCGAAGCCATGCGCGACGTCGATCACATCTCCTTCGTTTCCCCGACCCTTAACGTCGGAAAGCAGGATGACTTTCATTGTCTCTCCTCGTTCGTGCCGTTCGCCTCGACCCGAGGCTGGACGGCGCGGTATCTACCACTCTAGTCTGTGGGGCGCACCCGCGCCACACCGTCGAATCCGATCATTGCTCGGTAGGGCGATCCTCGCCCGTTCTCCCTGAAGGCGCATCCGGAGGCGGCGCCGTAGTCTCGGCCACACCATCTCTCGGCAGCTTGCGCACGTTTACGAACATGTCCACCAAGCCGGTGAGGCTGACGAGCGGCAGGAACGCCTCGGTGATGCCGAGGAGCACGTACCCGAGCGCCTTCGACAGCCGAGAGAACCCGGCCCGCTTGTACATGCTTGCGAACACCGCGACACCCTGCAAGAAGAGCACCCACTGTGTAACGCGAAGAAGATTCTCTCCGGCTACACCGAGCACCCCACCATTCCACCCGCCGAGGAACGTGTCCGCAGCGAGCAGTCCTCCGCCCACGATGAGCCCCCACACGACGTGCGGACTCAGATCGAGACGGTCCAGTTCCGGCGGCGACTTCACGGCGACACCGCTTCTGCGAGCCGAGATCGAAACCGCCAGTACAGCACCGAGCGTTGTGAAGAAGCTCATGATCCAGATGACCGTCGGCCAAAGGCGCACGAACGTGCCTTCCACGAGCGTGATCTGCTCACGGGTCGCGCGCGCTTCCGACGTCGTACCGGTGACCGAGTCCAGTGCGGGCTGCGTTGCGGTCTTAACGAGCGACCGCATATAGCCGTTCACAGACGTTCCGTCAGCCGTGGATACGCCGATGAGAAGCCCGGCCCAGACCAGCGTCATGAGCACCGTGCTCACCAGCACAGCAGTCGCGACCGTGCGCCGCTCGATGAGCAGCGCCACCAGCGGCCCGGCGATAAGCAGCCAGGGCGTCACGTAGAAAGGACCGGCAGGATCGATCAGAAACGTCAGCGCACCGGCGACGACGGCGAGCGCCAGCGTCGTGATCCGCCGTCCCCGATACCACAGCCCCGCCAGTGCGCCTGCGGCTACGGGCACGCCAAGAAACGGCACTGCAAGCGCGAGGAACGCGCCAAGAATGCTCGTCGCCGAGGCGACCACAAGCCGAATTGGCTTGCCGTTATCCGCGGCTGCGTTTGCCATCGACCTTTCCGCTCACAACCGGGACGGCGTACGGCACGAGTGCCATCTCACGAGCACGCTTGATCGCAGTCGCGAGTTGGTGCTGGTGCTGCGCGCAGTTGCCCGACACGCGGCGCGGCTTTATCTTGCCACGGTCGGTCATGTACTTACGCATCGTGTTCACGTCTTTGTAGTCGATGTACTCCACGTGGTCCTTGCAGAAGGCGCAGTACTTGCGCTTCGGCTTACGGGCAAAATCGCTCACGTTCGTTCAACCTCCTTTCGCGGCCATCTGGCCGGTGTCATAAGCGACCGGCGGGAGGGTTCCGCCGGGTCTCAAGAGTCATTCGTGCTAGAACGGGATCTCCTCGCCATCGAGATCCGAGCTGGTTTCCGGCGCCGAGGGAGGCTGATAGCTGCCGCCACCCGAGCCGCCGTCGCGCGAACTGAGGAACTCAATCTCATCGGCAACGACTTCAAGCTTGGAGCGCTTCTCGCCCTGCGGATTCTCCCACTGGCTCCAGCGAAGCTTGCCTTCGATCGCGACTTTAGAGCCCTTGCTCAGAAAGCGGCTGAGCGCCTCACCGCGCGCGCCGAAGACGGTGACGTCCACAAAGTTGGGGACATCTTCCCATTCGCCGGTGCTCTGGTTCTTGCGGCGATCGTTGACCGCTACCCCAAGCTTGAGCACGCTCATGCCCGAGCCCGATGAACGGAGCTCCGGGTCTCGCGTCAGATTACCCGTGATGTTGACTCTGTTGATGCCCATGTTCTCCACCTCGCTTTGCGGCCTTAAGCCGCGAGTAAGTCCACTTCTCGATACTGCGCCTACGAAAGATCGTCGCGACGAAGGATCATAAAGCGGATGACCGGGTCAGTGATGTGCAGGACGCGGTCGAGCTCGGCGATGGCGGCGGTTGTCGCGTGGAACATGACGACGTTGTAGTCACCGTCAGTCTGCTTGTCGATTTCGAAAGCGAGACGGCGCTTACCCCAGGCATCTTCGGAATCGACGACACCCCCGTCGTCGGTGATCACGCCCCTGGTCTTCTCCAGGACGGACCCCCGCGCCTCTTCATCAAGGCTGGGGTTGAGAACAAGCATAAGTTCATAAGCCTTCAATGGTTCACCTCCCTTGGACTACTGCGGCCCCGGGACAAGAAGGCTTTTGCCCGGAGCAGGAAATGAAGCTTTCGCAGTGTACCAGAGTCGCGCCGCGTCCACAACGATAGCCCCCGGCTCTGACACCCCACGCTTCCCCCAATCACGCACGCTCTTGGGCACCGACGGACGACGGCGCCCGTCGGCGCCCGAGTACGACTGCCAGCGCGAGCACGCTCGCCCCCACCAGCCCGATCCCAGCACTCTCGACGGGTGGCACCGCCGCCGAACGCCGAACTGCGGCAACCGTCAGGTCGGCAAGACTCGGCTCGGCGAAGCCAATCGCGTTCAGGCGCCCTCGACTCGATCGGAGCCGCGAGACCTCGGCGGAAAACGCATCGCGGAGCGCCTCGGTCTGACGGGCGGACAGCGCCGGTGCCGCACCGCAAGGACTAGCGACCGGCGCGCTTCGCGTGAAGGCGGCGGCGGCACGACGGGTTCGCGCCGGGCACAGGCTCGTACTGCCGCCCACGGCTGTCTCGCCCGCCTCAGAGGCCTGAGTGCCGCTGCCGCCAACATCGGTGCTGACACTCGCGCCCGGGGCACACTCGAACAACGGTTCCGGGTCGATATACGCTCCGTTCTCTCGCACGCTGAGGTGCACGTGCCCGCCCGGCGATGACGCGTCTCCGCTCGCCGCAAGCTCTCCAAGCCTGCTGCTCGCGCTCACGGTGTCGCCCGTTCCCACGCAGGTACGCTCAAGCGGCATGACACAGACAAGCAGCCCTTCGGCGGTACGGATGGTGACCGCATTCGTTCGGCCGCCGACGTCGGCGGGCACCTCGCCCGCGAACGTCACCACCCCGTCCGCCGCGGCGAGCACGCTTTCGCCGGCATTGCCCTCGATGTCGATGCCCCGGTGCGTCTTCTGCCGGTCCGCCGTGCGGTACACCACGCCGAAACGCAGCACGACATCTCCCCCGAGCGGTCGTGTGAATCCGCCAGCCGCCACGGCGACGGCGACGCCAGACACCAGCGCCATCGTCAGTGCAAGCAAGCCTGTCCGAGAGACCAAACGCCGCCACCCCATGATGCACCCCGATCGGACATCCGCCGGGAGGTGAGGGGCAGCGGCATCGAACTTGTGTTCGTATCATACCGCATAGCCGAGCCTAGCTGCAGCGGGAACGCGACAGGCGGCGCGGTCGCCTGACGGACGGACGCGAGAAGGCCGCACTCAGGCGGCCTTCGGTCGATTCTGTGGAGCGGACGACGGGTCTCGAACCCGCGACCTAGAGCTTGGGAAGCTCTCGCTCTGCCAACTGAGCTACGTCCGCGGTCGTGACGCGTATTGTAGGACACGCTTCGAGCAGGCGGCAAATGCTGTTACGAGCCCTGCTGTACATCCGGGCCCCACTTGCCCCAGTTACGGTTCAGCACGTACAGTACGGCCGCTACCAGCGCAAGCGCGAGCGCCCACAGCAGCTTCCATGATCGCACCGGATCCTGCGCGTCTCGGCCGGGCTTGACGATCTCGAGCGATGTCGCATGGATGTCCATGTCGCCACCGTGCTCGGCACAGGCCGCATTGAACGTGCCGCTGATCTTCACGACGTCGCCTTCGTGCTTGTAGTCGCCGAAGAACTGGATGCGCTTCGCGAGCGACGCATCGATCCAGACCGCCATCCCGCTGTTGTAGCCGCCGAGATGCGCTCCCTCTTCCACGTTCTTGAGGTAGTAGGCATCATCGTTCAGGTGGATCCAGGCCTTGTCGTCGCGGACCATCGCCTCACCGATGGCTTCGCCTGTGAAGGTGACGGTGGTCCCGTCGTACTCCTTCGGCGACTCGACCAGCACGGCGCTCGACGCCTTGTTCGGATTCGCCTGCGGCGTGCCCTGGCGCTCGCACCCGGAGAGCACGACGGCGATTCCCAGGAGCACCGCCCACACGACAATCCGGCGCGCCCGTGTCATTTGCGCCCCCTGACGATTGCAACCGCGTATCCGATGAGCGCGAACACCGACATGAACTCCAGCCTTCCCATCCACATGGCCGCGATGTAGAGAAGCTTCATGAGCGCCGGCATGGTGGGCGATGTGACGCCGCATGACAGTCCCGTGTTCGATGCCGCCGAGACACCTTCGAACGCGGCCTGAACGAAATCGTAACCATATAGCGTACCGACTACGGCGTTGAGGGCGTAGAGCCCGATGTATGCGATCGTGATCGTCATCGCGGTCCTGACGATCCCATCGTCCAGGGCGACGTCGCGGATGTGATGATACTTCGAACGAACGACGGCCGACTCCGGCGAGATCGCCGTGCGGACGTCCTGCATGAGCGCCTTGAACATAACGCCCATCCGGATGCCCTTGATGCCGCCAGCGGTCGAAGCAGCTGACGCGCCGATGGCCATCGCGATCGTCGTCGCAATCAGTCCGATCGGCCCCCACTGTGTGACGAACGCGCGCGAATAGATCGTCGAGAAGCCTGTCGTGGTGTGCCCGGACGCTAGCTGATAGAAGACCTTACGGAAGAGTGACATCGCATCAGGGTAGACCCCCGATTTCGCCAACCAGAAGGTTGCGATCATCGTTGTGAGGGAAAGCGTGATGGCGAACGAGATCGTCTCGACGTTCTTCACGATCTCTTTGCGCTTGCCCGTCCACACCGCCCAATGCAGCGCGAAGTTGAGGGAGCCCGCGATCATGATAACGATACAGATCGTCTCGTACGTGAGCGAGTGGAACCAGAAGGTGTTGTACGACTGGGGGGCAAAGCCACCCGTCGACCAGGCACCCATGAACACCCACAGACCGTGAAGAAATGCCCGCACCGGTTCCTGGCCGAGCGCAAGCCCGGTCGCGAACAGCGCGATGGTCCCGACGACAAGCCATGTGAGCGAGACGAGCCAAATAGCGCGTGCGGTCTGGACAACGTTGGGCAGCAGACGCTCGTCCTTGCCCTCGCCCACATACACTTTGTACGCGCCAGCCGTTCCTTTGAACAGGAACGTGAGCGCGATGACCACGATACCCTGACCGCCGGCGTAGGTGAGCAGATGGCGCCACATGTTCAGGCCGTACGAGATGTGATCGAGGTCCTGCAGGAGGTAGAGGCCTGTCGTGGTGTACCCGCTCATCAGGTCGAACATAGCATCCAGGTAGGTGCCCTCGTGCCCGGACAGCCAGTGCGGCAGGGCGCCGAGGATCGTGGCCACGATCCAGGATCCCGAGGCGACAACAAGGCCGTGACTCCAGTTCAGGTCCCGCTCGGTACGGCACACGAGTTGCGTGCCGAAGCCAAAGATGAAGCACGCGGATATGCTGATCACGAAGTCGACGACGGTGTCCCATTCCTGGAAGACGATCGACGTGATGAGCGGGATGACCATCAGCAGGCCGACACCGATGATGACCTTGCCGGTATACCGCCCGATGACCAGGTGATCTTCCTTGCGCGGGCGAAGGATCATCGCCAGATCGCCTTTGCTATCACGGCCATGAGTAGCGCAAGCGCCGTGAGAGAGAGAATGAATCCGGTCTCAGTGAGGATGCCGCCGACGTAGTTCGGCCAGTGCGTGCTGTGCGTGATGCCTGTGCTCCTGCGTTTCTCGGCCATGCCCGGTCTACTCCCCCGTCAGTGCCCGCTTGAGCGTCGCTTCGTGCTCGGTCTTCGTGAACGCGATGACCACGTCGCCAGCATCGAGTTCGGTGTCGCCATGCACAGTGATGACTTCATCGTTCCGGATCAGCGCGACGAGTATGCAGTCGACCGGCAGGTTGAGCGCGGCGACCTTCTTGCCGCATACCACGCAGCGGTCCCGGGGAAGCTCAATCTCGACGATTGCCATGTTGCCGCGGCGCAGGCTCGTCAACGTGCGGATGTCGCCGATGGTGGCTTCCTCTTCGATCATCCTGGAGATGATCGTGGTCGAGGAGATGGCCTCCAGGCCGAGAGCGTTGAAGATACGCTCGTTCTTGGGGTTGTTCACGCGAGAGACCGCGCGTGGGACGCCGAAGGCAGTCTTCGCGAGCTGACACGAAACGAGGTTGTCGTCGTCGTCACCGGTAGCCGCGACGAAGACGTCCGCGCGTGAGACGCCGGCGTCTTCCTGGTACGTCACATCGCAGCCGTCACCCTGGATGATGAGCGGGTTGCCGGGCAGCTCGGCAGCGAGCTTCTCCACGACCTGCTCGCGCTTCTCGATGAGCGCCACGGCGTGGCCCCGCTCGAGCAGCGTGCGCGCGAGATACGAGGCGACCTTGCCGCCCCCGTTGATCACGACGTACACGGCTATTCCTCCATGAATCGAGCGACTTTGCCGAAGGACTCGTCCTTGACCGCAGCGATGACGACGTCGCCGGTCTTGAGTGCGGTGTCTCCCTTCGGGATGAAGGTCGACGCACCGCGCAAAACGGTAGCGATGCGGAACCCGTGCTCGATCTCAATGTCCCGGACGCGCTTGCCATTGACATGTTCCGAACACATGAACTCGATCACTTCAACGTCGCCCACCGTGCTCAGGTGGTGGCCATGACCCGACTTGATCTTCTCCATGAGCGTCTCGGCCACAAGCGTCGTGCCACACACGTAGTCCAACCCGAGCTGCTGGTATGTACGCTCGCGCATGGGATTGTAAAGCCGGGCGAGGACATGCTTCACGCCGAAGAGCTTGCGGGCGACCTCTGCAGCCATGAGATTGGTGTTGTCGAGGTTCGTGACCGCGGCGAACGCGTCGGCATCACGCAGGTTCGCCTTTTCGAGCACCTCTTCGTCAAAGCCGAGGCCCTTGATCGTCACGCCGTTAAATGCACTGCCGAGGCGCCGGAAGGCGTCCTCGTCGCGATCGATGACGACAACGTTGTGTCCCTCGACCGAGAGAAGCGTGGCGAGCTGCGATCCGACTCGCCCACAGCCCACGACGACGATGTTCACTGCCTGTGACCCCCAGTTCAGGAACCGCATAGCGGCCCCAACCGAACGAAAGCATTCCCGCAGACTATTCCTGCCCTGTAGGCGCGTCAATACGTGGATTCGCCCGCTCGACACGGCGATCGGTGCGACGCTTGTCGACCGGAACGCGCATGGGTGCCATTCCTTCGAGGGATGGCACCCATGCGGCAATTCATTCAATCGCGAAGTGCTGGTTACTTGCCGATCTTGAAGATCTTGGTTCCACACGTCGGGCAGGTGCCCTTCGTCGCCGGACGACCGTTCTTCATCGTGATGTCTTCCGGGTCCTTGATCTCACGCTTTGCCTTGCACTTCACGCAGTAACCTTCTTTGGCAGCCACTAGATCGCTCACCTCCATCGCGCGACGGATCCTACATCCCCCACCCCCAACGGGGGCAAAAGCCAAAATCGTAGTGCCGACCCCGAAGAAAGTGTACACGTATTCGCCGCTTTGTGAACATTAATCGACAGGCAGGTCCTTTGAGACTCGCTTACCCACGACGCCGGCGGCGATCAGCACAGCCGAGATCAGCAGCGTGAGGCTGGCCCATGCGATCGCCGCGGTCGTCCAAAATGGCATCGGAAACACGCGGATCATCATGGCATCCTCAGGGAATGTCCACGTACCCGCCTTGAAAAAGACCCCGTGGAAGGCCGAGAAGAATGTGTCGAAGTCAGAAACGCCAACAGCGCCCAGCAACAATACCAGTCCGCCGGTCGTCCATCCTGCCGTCCGGAGTCCACCTGAAACGCCGCGCAGCTCACCGCGTGACAGCCCCTCGGCGGCCACCACACCAAGAATGATGGTGGCAAGAAGCGTGACCCATCGCGCCGCCAGGATGACGTTGCGCACGTCAACGAGATGTGAGACTGAGGAGGCGTCGAATCCCAGCTGCCCATCGATGGCGACGGGAAGGGCCGGGGCATCCCTATGTGTAACGAAATAGCGGACTTCCTCGGCGACCTCACGCGCTCGCGTCGCCGACAGGCCCGTCAGTTGTGGCGCCCCCGATGGTGGAACAGCCACGAACGTGAACCACGGCATGAGCAACACCGAGACCGATAGACCGAGTGCGACGACGACGGCCGCTACGGCCACGATCGCATGACGGCGGTTTGGCGCACCGTTCATTGGTCGTCACCGCCAGACGTCAGCTCCAGCGATGACGCGCTCACAACCCGGTTCCCGCCCGCTATGGCTGCCTGACACAGCGCCTGATCGGCGGCGTCAACAAGCGTGTCGAAGGTGTCACCGTCGTCGGGAAAGACCGCTACGGCCACGCTCACCGTGACGCTCAGACCGCGCACGCGCACGCGCTCGGCACGTGAGCGGAATGCCTCGGCCAGCGCAAGCGCTCGATCGCCTGCCGGCGCGACCTCACCTTCATAGCCCGAGAACTGCGGCAGGATGATCGCCATCTCCTCACCGCCGACGCGGCATGCCACATGAAGCTCACGCGCCTCGTCAAGGCTTTCGTCACGCGAGACCTGCCGGAGCGTCTCGCCGAGCACAGCAAGGACCTCGTCGCCGACGTCAAGCCCGAACACGCGGTTGAACTCGGCGAACGCGTCCACATCCGCGGTCATGATCGCCAGCTGCCGGCCGCCTCGACGGGCCCGTTCGATCTCGGTTGAGAGCACGCGATGGAAATACGGCCGGTTAAAAAGCCCTGTCGTTTCATCGATGAACGAACTCTCCTCCAACTCTCGTTCGCGGTCGTGGATACGCTGCATCATGAGAATGCCGATCGTGCCCGCTCCGCCGTACATCGTCACCTTCCACAGGTAGCGAACCAGCACGTACGTCCTGTGCATATAGAGGTCGTTTGCCACGAACGGCAGGTCGACGTGCGGTATCCAACCGAGGTATTCGCCGCCGAGCACGAGACCGTAGAGCAACGCCGAGAACGCGACGAGCATCCAGACATGCCACTTCCTCGGCAGAATGAACGCACCCTCAAGAATGAACAGTAAGTACACCGACGAGAACCATGAGTACACGCCGCCACTGTAGTAAACGAGAACGGTCGTGAAGATGATATCGAACATGAGCTGTGCTTGATTGAGGAACGCAACATTGCCCACTTTGCGATAGGTCATCTGATAGACCGTGTTGTAGCCCAGGACGAAGCACAGCGCGAGCGCTGGGATCGTCATGTTCCGCGTGAACTGGCTGAATGGCACTTCCCGCGCGTACACGTAGGCGGCGATCACCGAGAAGATCGAAAGCGCTGTAACGATTGCCCAGCGCACACGGATGACAAGGCCCACGCGTTCGATGTTCGCGCGCAGCGCTTCGATGTCGTACTGGGTGGGGTTCTCGCGCCATGAGACGACCGCCGTGCGAGCGAGCGCCTTCGCGAACCTGCTTTGCTTCAACCACGCCTCCGTACAGCTAGCGCCCCAAGAGGGACGCGACGCTTGAGTCTAGCACGCGGTCGAACGGCCTCAGAGCTCTCGAATAAGCTTCGTCACAAAGGTCGCCGCCAGCTCGACATTCTCTGGTTCTACATTCTCGGCGGTGTCGGTTCGCCAGTGCCAGTTGGGCAGACGGCCGTTGATGTCAAACGCCATCACGCTCATCGCCTTGAAGCCGCGCGCGAGCGCGGGGGTGGCATCGGTGGACAGGCTGCGGTACTCCTTGCCGCGCACTGGCAGCTCCTCGTCTCGTGCGACGCGCTTTGCCGAGGAGGCCAGGCGCCGGTCGCAGTGATACCGGCGAGCCATCCCTTCGCTCGTCACCCAGAACAGCGACCCGGTGCCGACGTTGTCGATGTTGATGATGAGCGCATCGCGCAGGTCTTCTTCGTACTCCTTGAGGAACGCCAGCATGCCGCTGGTGCCGACTTCCTCGGCACCAGTCGCGACGAACCACACTTCCTTCTCGGTAAGTGCGCGATCGATACCTGTGGTGACGCGACGCCTGATGCGGGCAGCCTCATCAGCGGCGAATGCCGGGTCATCGAACGCCGGGTCGCCTGCTGTTCCGCCTTTCACGCCGAAGCCATCGTCATCATCGTCGTCGAAGTTCTCCCAGTGCCCGATCTTCCTGCCCTGCTCACGCACTTCGAAGGTGCTGCCGAGTCCCAGCCAGTCGCGCAGCCCGCGGCGCTGAGCGCGTTCCGGTTCGACCGCAGGCGCTGCGGGCCGAGGCTCGTCGGCAAGGGAGTCCCACCCCGCCGTGTCGCCCATGTCGAAGCTCGACTGAGCGCTTGACGGCCCCTCTGGCTCGTCGGCATCCCAGTCGACATCGCCGAAGGTTCCAAACGAGGGGCGACGCAGATCGTCCTCGGCGGGGGCGATCGGCGTGTACGAGAGCAGCGCGTCTTCCAGGACGACATCGGCGTCGGCGGCAGCCTCCGGCGTGCGGCGAATCGGAGAATCCGGCACAAAGCGAGAAGGCTCGGATTCAGGCTCCGGTACCGTGAGCGCCATGACGCCGAGCAGCGCGGCCACGCCAGAGGCGTTGTCGTTGGCACCGTCCACGGCCTTCATGAAGAACTCGCGATGCACGTCGATCAGCAGCGGGACCACCAGGTAGACCGCGATCGCGAGCGTGGCGTACCAGCTCCACGGTTGCCAGCCCTTCGTCCACGGCAACACTGAGATGAAGATGACGGCCGGCGTGATGAACGTCAGCCACTTCATGAGCGAGAAGGTGAGTCCGAAGTTTTTGACCATGCCCGGACTGAACGCGAGCGACGACTTCGCCGAGTCGTAGTGCGCCACGACGACCACGCGCTTGATACGCTCGTTGCGTCGCGCTTTGGGCACGTGGCGCGCGATCACGTTCTGGCTGGGGCCCTTGGGCATAAGGCGACTGAGGCCCCAGCGCGTGTCCAGATCGAACCACATAAGCACCGCCGAGGCGACCGCGACCAGGAATGCCGGCCAGCCGAACCATCGCGAGAGCACCGCGGCACCGAGTGTGAGCACGTGATAGGCCACGTATGCCCACGAGTACGTCCTCGGGCAGTCGAACTCCTGGCGCTCGACCTCAAGACCGCGAGCGCGGAAGACGTCGTCGATGTAAGCGGCGGCCTGGGCCTCGGCATCCGTGGTGGCCGGACGCGGTCCGATCTCGTCGGCCAAGTGCTGCACGTGCTCGATGAGCTGCGACATCGCTCCTCCAGGCGTAGCTGCGGTATCGGGTGCCCCAAAGGCGCCGCGAACCGTTCACCTGGTAATGATACCGCAGGGCGCGGGAACCGGAGCTTAGTGACATGTGAAGCAGTCGCGGATTCGTCGGTTGGCGTGCCGCGCTTGCACTACCGGATCATCGCTGTGGCACACGCAACCGGGAATCGGCACGACAAGCGTGCGTGCGAGTCGCGGCTGCTGTCCGCTTGCGACCAGGTCGCTGTAGGCGGCGCGCATCTCGGGCGTGCGCACCCACATGCCACCGAAGAGGTAGAGCGCGACGCCGAACGCCACGAGCGCGGCAAGCGTCCAGCCGACGCTGAGCAGCACGCGCCGGAGGACCCGGCGGCCCCGTGCGGGGGTCGCCGGGTCCGAAGCCTCGAGCGGCCCGCACTCGCTCACGCCGCACCCAGGATCGCCGCAAGGTCCTCGGTGGCGGTGGCGCCGATCGGCTTGATATCGAAGGCGTCCACGAGCACCTGGAGTACCGCGGGCGTGATGAACGCCGGCAGGGTAGGCCCGAGGCGGATGTCGGTGATGCCCAGGTGCAGCAGCGTCAGCAGGATCGCGACGGCCTTCTGCTCGTACCACGACAGGATCATCGACAGCGGCAGCTCGTTCACGCCCACGCCGAAGGCGTCCGCGAGCGCGAGCGCGATCTTGATGGCCGAGTAGGCGTCGTTGCACTGGCCGACGTCAAGCAGACGTGGGATGCCGCCGATAGCACCGAGTTGCTTGTCGAAGAAGCGGAACTTCCCGCACGCGAGCGTGAGAACGACCGTGTCGGCCGGCGCCTGCTCCACGAAGTCGGTGTAGTAGCTGCGGCCCGGCTTGGCGCCGTCGCACCCGCCTACCAGGAAGAAGTGCCTGATGGCGCCGGACTTCACGGCCTCGATGATGGTCGGAGCGACCGAGAGCACCGCGTTGCGGCCGAAGCCGACCATCACGGAGCCGCCATCGAATTCGTCGGTGAAGCCGGGGAGTTCGAGCGCGCGGTCGATGACGGCCTTGAAGTCGCCGTTGTCCACGTGAGTCGCGTTGGGGTGCGCTACTCGGCCGGTCGCGAAGATGTTGTCGGCGTACGTCTCGCGCGGGTTCTGGATGCAGTTGGTGGTCATGAGGATCGCACCGGGGAACGCGTCGAACTCCTTGCGCTGGTTCTGCCACGCGGTGCCGTAGTGCCCGTAGAAGTGCGGGTACTTCTTGAGCTCCGGGTAGCCGTGCGCCGGCAGCATCTCGCCGTGCGTGTAGATATCGATGCCGAGGCCCTCGGTCTGCTCCAGCAGCTCCTTAATGTCCTTGAGGTCGTGCCCCGAGACGACGATCGCCTTGCCCGGGCGATGGCCGAGCGGAACCGAGTTGGGTACCGGATGCCCGTACGCACCGGTGTTCGCCGCATCGAGCAGCTCCATGACCCGCAGATTGACCCCGCCGGTCTCAAGGGCCAGCGCCACCCATGCGTCCAGGTCCAGGCTCGTGTCCGAAAGCACCGCGAGCAGCTCGTGCATGAACGCGTACACCGCCGGATCTTCCTGGCCGAGGATGCGCGCGTGGTCCGCGTACGCTGCGATGCCCTTGAGGCCGTAGATCGCGGTCTGCTGGAGCGCTACCACGTTCTCGTCGCGTCTGCCGTCCGAGAAGTGACCGACCGCTTCGCCCTGCCCCACAAGTCCCGCAAGGGCGTCGGCCGGCTCAAACGCGACCGCCGGATCGCTCGCGTCCACGACGCCGCCCGCGGCTTCGACCTTCGCCCGAAGCGCACGCTTGATGGCCGCGCCCTCGCGGACGACCTCGCCAACGTGCTCCGCGTCGAAGTCCACGTTCGTCACGGTCGTGAAGAGCGCCTGCGTGGTGTACACGTCGGCCGCATGGTCGACAACGCCGACCTTAGCGCCCGCGACCGCAACGGCCGCGATACCCTTCAGCTGGTGCAGCACCAGGTCCTGCAGCGCCGCCACCTCGGCGGACTTGCCGCACACTCCCACCGTGGTGCACGCAACCCCCCTGTTGGTCTGTTCACACTGGTTGCAGAACATAAGCCATCACTCCTTCTCAATCGTGTATGCGCAAGCGTGTGTCTGCTCTATTCGCGTGAGGGACGCGGTCCGCGGTGCAAAGCCCCGGCGAGGACTGTCTGAGCAGACGGCCTCCACGTCCCGCGCGCCTGCCCTACCCGTGGATCAGCGACGGCAAGCACCGCGTGCAGACCCAGGTGCTCGTGCCAACCGTGCGCACCGGCAGCAGCGGCGCCGCGTCTTCATTGGTTCCGCATACGAAGCACGTCTGCGGGATGTACGTCGTGCGCTTCTCAGCCACGATCTCCTCGGCAGCCTCATGGTCAAACGGGACCGTCTCGCGGGTCTCGATGGTGAGCGCGCCGGTGGGGCACACGCCCAGGCAGAATCCGGCGCCGTCGCAGAGTTCGTCGCGCACGACTGTGGCCTTGCCGTTCTCGATCACGATGGCGCCCTCCGCGCAGGGCGATACGCACAGGCCGCAGCCGGTGCAGGCCGCTTCGTCGATGTGGACGATCTGTCGGGTGGTTGTGGTGGTCATCAGGATTCCTTTCTCGAGCCGGACGCGCCCGCCCGTTTGCGGTACGAGCGCCCCTCGAGCGCGTGTTTGATGCCGTCGATCGCGTGGCCGTGGAAGACGGATCGCGGTCCGCTATAGCGCATCATCTGCCGCTGCCACACGCGTTCCTCGGGCTTGTAGCAGTGGGTGTCGCAGTGCGCGCAGAACGGCTTCGGGTCTTTGGGACAGTACGCGCGGCGCTTCTCGGCATAGCGCAGGTGCTCGGCGCACTCGGCGCACACAACCGGCGTCGTGCGGCCATACACGCCGAGCGACGCGGCGTCGCTTTCGATCGGCGCGCGCTCGCGTTCGGCGTGATTGGCGGCGCAGTAGATGCCGACGAAGTCGCCGAGGGTGCGCGTGTCACGGCGGACCTGCTCGTCCGCCATCCGCGCTGTGAACTTCTCCGTCATCGGCGTCTCCCCACGGGGGTCCTTTCCTCGGCTGGACGGAGCGTACTGCCGCGATTCGCAGGGAACATTGACTCATGTCAAAATCGACAGGTGACTTTGCCGAGGAGGCCCACCGTGCCGAGCGATACACCGAGACCCGATGTCCTGGCCGCATTCACCGCGTGCCGGCTGTGGCGCGGCGCGAGCAGCGACGCAATCGCGCGGCTCGCGCGGGTCGCACGCGTGCAGCAGGCGCCTCGCGGCACGCAGCTCGCGGCCGAGGGAGAACCCGCGGCGCAGCTCGGCGTGGTCGTCTCGGGGCGTGCGCGCGTGTACCACCTGCAGGCTGACGGTCGCACCATCACGCTCGAGACGGTCGCGTCCGGCGAGCCGTTCGCAGCCGTCGCGGCGCTCGCCGGCGGACGCATCCCGGCCAACGTCGAGGCCGTCACCGGCGCTACCGTCGCGTGGCTCGAGCGCGAGGAGCTCTTCGCGCTCATGGCCGAGGAGCCCGATGTCGCTCGCAGCCTTATCGCCGACCTCGCGTCGCGGGTGATGAACCTGACGAGCGTCGTGCAGACGCTCGCGCTCGACGTGCCGGGGCGCCTCGCACGCTACCTCTTCCAGCGCTCGCTCGCCGTCGGCGAAGCGACCTCCGAGGGGCTGAGGGTCTCACTCGGCATGAGCAAGACCGAGCTGGCGGCATCGCTCGGCACGGTGCCGGAGACGCTCTCGCGCGCGTTCGCCCGCCTGCGCGACGAAGAGGTGCTCGCCGTGCGTGGCGCTGACGTCATCGTGTTCGACGTGGGTGCGCTCGCGCGCCTTGGCAGCGGCTACGACGAGGGCTGACCCGCCGCCCGTCGCGCCTTGACCGCCTCGGCGCCCTTCTGTAGCGTGCCGGCCTTCAGGAAGCCCCAGAGCAGCAGTGCCGAGGCGACCATCTCCGCCGGGTACAGGCCGACCGTCTGCCCCGCACGCGCCATGGACCCCGCACCGGCTATCACGAGCGTCCCTGCGAAGATCAGCACGTTGGCCCACGAGCGGTAGCGGTACTCAGGCTTGGGCCAGAACTTGACGACCGAGAGTGCCGAGCCGCCAAGCAGCAAGAGCGAGCCCGGGATGTTGAACGCGAAGCTCATGACACGCGGGAACGACATGCTCGCGCCAAGCGCCGAGCCGCCCACCGTGATGCCCGCCACGAGCTTGTCCGTGAGGAGCGGGGTGGTGAACACGCCATACAGGAACACGGCGAGAGCGGCAAGATTGAACGCCAGGTATAGGTTGCCAAGCGTGCGCTTCTTCGTGGTGAGATACAGCGTGCCCAGGCCGAGGAACCCGACCATCGACGCGGCAAGCACGATGTAGAAGCGGTAGACCGTCGGATCCCAGGTGCCGGTCGCTTCCGACACCGCCTCCATCACGGCCGCGACGGCGTAGAACAGGAAGCCGACCGCCCACGCGAGCTGGTGAGGCTTGCGACGTTGGAGCCATTGGCGGACGAGCAGCCCCACGTACACGAACCCGAGCGCGGCGGTCAGTGCCGGCCACCACCATGCGGACCAGAATCCACTGTCCATCGTGCATCCCCTCTCGCTTCGGCGTTGCGTTCCGCTACTTGGTCGCGGCGGCTTTGACCTGCTCGTCTGCCGCACGCGCGGCGTCGCGTGCGTCGAAGTACCGCGCGATCGCGTCCCTTGTAAGCGCTTCGTACGCGTTCGCAAGCTCACCGGCGGGCGTCGTGGTGAGCGCCTTGGCCTGCGCCACCACCTTCTTCTCCTCCGCGTTGTATGCGTCGAGGAGTTTGTTCGCATCTTCGATCTTGCCCGCAAGCCATGTCGAGTCGATCTTCCGCGAGCTGTCCAGCAGCCTGAGGCGCGCATCGATATAGGCACGGTAGGACGACATGTCCGCTTCGCTGAACCCCGCCGTCACCGTCTCAAGCAGCGAGCGAGCCGTCTTGAGCTTCGCGGTCGCGTCGTTGGAGAGCTTCGTGGAGGCTTGCACGCCCGCCTTCGTGTGCTTGTTGTACGCTGCGGCGGCATTCACCGTGAGCGTGCCCGTCTCAGCCACAAGCGCCCACGCTTCGTGGGAGGCATCGAGCACAGCTCCGGCGCGAGCGTCGGCGGCGAGCACCGTCTTGGCTTCGAACAGCATCTGGCGGCGCGCAACGACGGCCTGGCGAACGGCCGAGGCGAGCACCGCGTCGCCGTTCGAGAGCACCGGCGAGGCCTCATCGAGCAGCACGAGCGCCGCATCAAGATCGCTCTGGGCGCCGTCGGCGGCCGCGAGCGCGTCTGCCGCGGCCGGGACCACCGACGAGGTGATCTCGCTTCGCACCGCGGCATCCACGTGCAGCACCGCCGGCTCGGCTGCCGAAAGCCTCTCAATAGCGCGGTCGAGCTTATCGCGCGCTTCGCTGCTGCGCGACAGCTGCCCGGCAACGAGCACGCCGCCGATCGAGACGATGACGACCGCGACGATGACGAGCACCGTCCGCAGCGCCTTTCGCGGCGTACGCGACGGCACCTCCGGGGTTACACCATCGTCGAGTTCCATCGTTCCTCCTCAGCCGGGTCAAGCGGTGTGTGCGCCGGCAGTTCGAGCGTGAACGTCGGCCCTGGCGTCGCCGCGTTCGCCGAAACCGTGAAGCCCACGTCCGTCTCGGCGGCATGCCAACTCGGCAGCGTGCGGCTCCGGTCGGGCTCGTCTTGAGTGATGCGCTTGACGACGCGGCGTGGCACTGACGATTGCTCCTTTCGCGCGCCTCCCATTGTGTTGTATCTCCCTGTGTTCGTACAGCGAGTCATTTGACCTCTCCTTGGCGGGTATTGCCAAGCCTGGCATGGGTGTTGCTTTCATTCTCCCGAGGTTGTGCGACCCGCTCTCTCCTCCCCCCTTACGAGCGGGGAATCGCCGACCTGATCGAACGAGGTGCGCTCCCCCCGCGCACCTCGTCCTCTTTTTCGGAGACTTTTCGCACCACCGCCACGGGGCGTTAGAATCGGGGAGTCCGCTACCGACCAAGGGGAGGAACCGTGCCTGATCCCGGTGAGCGCCTCGTGAACCTGGCGCTCTTTCTCGCGAAGACCCCGCGCTTCGTCTCCGCCGAAGAGCTGCGCGGCGAGGGCCTCGGCTATCCCGAAGACCAGGATGAAGCGGCCTTTCTGCGCATGTTCGAGCGCGACAAGGATGCGCTGCGCGCGGCTGGCATCGCTGTCGACGTGGATGAGGACGGGCGCTACCGCGTCAATCGCACCCGAACGTTCGCGGGCAGTCTCACGCTTTGCGCCGAGGAGACCGCCGCGATCCGTACCGCTGTCGCCGCGCTGGCGGTCGATGAAGCCTTTCCCTTCGCAGCGGACCTCACCATCGCGCTCGCCAAGCTCGGCCAGGGCGCTGCGCCGCCCGTGGCTGTCGCGACAGCGCTCGTGGACGAAGATCCACGCGCGCAAGGCGCCTCGGCAGCTCTTGCCGCCGAAGCCATCGCCGCACGCAAGCTGCTCACGTTCGACTACACGAACGCCAAGGGCGAAGCGCGTCTGCATGAGGCGGCGCCGTACGGCATCTTCTTCCGGGAAGGTCGCTGGTATCTCGTGGGGCTCGACACCTCCATCGGCGAGATTCGCGTGTACGCCCTCAAGCGCGCGACGCACCTTACCGTGAACCCGGTCGCCCCCAGGACGCCCGACTTCGAGCGCCCCGAGTGGTTCTCTGTTGCCGAGTACTCGCTCCTGCCGTTCCAGTACGGCCCGGAGCCGTTTGACGCGGTCGTACGATTCTCGGCGGAAGACGCGTGGCGTGCACCGCGCCTCTCGGGCGGTAACGGGGTGATCGAGGAGCAGCCGGATGGCGGCGCCCTGTGGCGCGTGCGCGCCGGCGACGCGAGGGCGCTTGCGGCGTGGTGCGTCGAACACGGGCCTGGGGTCACGCCGCTTGAGCCGGCAGCGATCGTGGATGCGTTTCGCATGGGCCTTCAGGAGGTGCTCGCACGCCATGACCGCTAAGCAGAACACCGCCATGCACGCGCGCCGGATGCTGGCGCTGTTGCCCTACCTCCGCCAGGGCGAGACGCTTGAGCTGGCCGAGCTGGCCTCGGCGGTCGGAGCGACCACGTCCCAGGTGGCGGGGGATCTGACCGCGCTTTCGTTCTGCGGTGTGCCGCCCTTCACCCCCGACGAGATGATCGACCTCGCTATCGACGGCGACACCGTCACTGTGCTTAGCGCGCCGCCCGCGCTCGAACGCCCTGTCCGGCTCGCGCCGCGAGAGGCGCGCGCGCTCGTGGCGGCGCTCGAGGCCGCCGGTCACGCCGCCGACGATCCGCTGGTCACGAAGCTGCTCACGATCGCCTCGGCTGAACTCGACCCCGCCCAGCTTGCCGCGACGCTTCGTGCGGGCGACGCGAGCGCGCCGGTCGTCGGCATCTACGCCGTGCTGGCCGAGGCGATCGAGACCGGCACGAAGGTGCGCATCGGGTACTTCTCGGCGGGAAGCGGCACGCATTCCGAACGCGTCATCTGCCCACATGCGCTCGCGAACGACCGCGGCGCGTGGTACGTGAACGCATACTGCGAGAGCGCGTGCGCGATGCGTACGTTCAGGCTCGACCGCATCCGCGAAGCGGAAGCGACCGGCGAGCGCTTCCAACCGTCCGTGTCGATCGACGCGAGCGTGTCGATGCCCGCCGCGGGCCTGCCGATCGCCGTGCTGCGCCTGGCGCCCACGGCGCCCCACACCGAAGAGCGCGACTGGCCGGGCGCTACCTTCAGCGTCAAACCGAACGGCGCCATCTTCGCCGAGGTGCCATACTCCTCGGCCACCTGGGTAGCGAGACGGGTGGCCGCCGGTCTCGGCATGATCGACGCGATCGAGCCCGCCGAGGTGCGCGCAGCCGTCCGCGAGGTCGCAAGGGGGGCGCTCGCGGAGCTGTAGGATCGCCGGCCCCGTTCACGCCGGTGCCTTTCGGGCTTCACAAGAACCGCATGTCGTCTGGTGCGGACTGGCACAACGATTGCATTATGCGTGTAGCCTCGACGTTCTACAGCGCGGCACCTTCTCCGGCCCCGGCATGGGGCGCCGATACAACACACCACTACATCAAGGAGTGAGAACGATGATGTTCTTCTGGTTCCTGTTCCTGATCCCCTTCGTGATCTTCCTGGTCGCCCGCCCGTATGGCATGGGCGGCGGATGCTGCGGTTGGCGCGGCACCGGCGTTCAGCCGCCGACGGCCCGGGGCAACGACCCGGTAGAGATCGTCCGCCAGCGTCTGGCGCGTGGCGAGATCACCCCTGCAGAGTACGAAGAGATCCGCAAGACGCTTCAGAGCTAAGAGCACCGCGAACGAAAGCCGCGAGCCAGGTCATCCTGGTCCGCGGCTTTCTTCATTTCGGGCGTCCAAGCGTACCGAGCGCTGGCAAGCGTCTGACGGCGCTCGAGCCGCCGCGCCGGAACCGGCGTCGTGATGCCGGAGCTCGACGTCGATGGCGACCCGGCTGTCAGACGTCATCCGATCGGCTGCCCGAAGAGCTTGCGGATCCGTCCTGCGGGGGTGAGCTTCGGCACGCAGGGTCTTGAGTCTGGCGAGCGAGTGCTGGCGGGCGACACGCACCGGCCGGTACCCGGCTGGCGGTTCCTCTCGGGATAGTGCGCGCAGTACTTGCACCAGACTCGCGCTTGAACGTCGTTCATGCGGATACTCCTTATTCCATCGGCGGCTCGACGCCCGGTTGCGAGAGTCGGCCGGAATACGTCTCGGCGTAGGTGTACAGAATAGCGTGCCGGACGGCGAGCGAATGTTGACGGGACCACCTCGGATTGATAACCTCGACACTACCTTACCGACCGGTCGGTTACATGTGCGAGGAGGTGCATCGCCTATGACGACATCATCCACTGAACCCTCGGGCGTCCGCGGAGGCACGAGACAGCGCATCCTCGACGCAGCCCGCGTACTGTTCTCCAAAGGCGGCTATCTGAGCGTTTCCATGAACGACATCGCCAAGTACGTTGGCATCACGAAAGCCGCGATCTACCACTATTTCGAGGGCAAAGACGCTATCCACGAAGCGGTGCTCGACGACGTGCTTTCGCGGTTGCGTGCTCAGGTGGCGGATGCGCTCGCGCAGGAGACGGCCGAGGGACGACTGCGCCGCTTCATTCGCAACTACCTGCAGTTTGGGATGCTGGAGAACAACCTGGTTAATACCATTGTCGCGGAATTTCCGCCGGACGGGTCGGCGATTCGCCAGCGCGTCACGCACTTCAGAGAGGAGCTGGCCGACCAGGTGCAGCCGATCATCGAGCAGAACCTCTCGGACGAGACCTTCAAACGGGCGGGTGACGGGCGGTTCGTGACATCGCTGTTCATGTCCATGATGGACGGCCTGCTTCTGGAGTGTTCGCTGTTCAACAGAGCGACCGACACCGCAAGGGTGGCGGACTACGTCGTAGGTGCCCTGAATCCGGGCAACAGCACCAACAAGACAGGAGCGACTTCATGCAAGACACCATGCTGATCACGGACTCCGGCTGCGACTTGCCGCTTCAAGCGCTTCAAGACGCCGGAGTGGAGCTCCTGTACTTCCCATACGCGCTCGACGGCGAGGAACGGCTCGATGATTTCGGCGTGTCTCTGTCATACGATGGCTTCTATGACACAATGCGTGGTGGCGTGCGTTCCACGACTGCCCAGGTGCGACTGCCCGATTGCCTGGCCGTGTTCGAGCGAGCATACCAAGGGGGCAAGACCGCGCTCTTGGTCACAATCTCATCGGGGCTGAGCGGGTCGTACGAAACGGCGCTGGCCGCGCGAGAGCAGTTTCTCGAGACACATCCCGACGCCATGATCCATGTAATGGACTCCTTGTCGGTCTCAGCGGGACAGGGCGTGCTGGTTCTCGAGATGGCTCAGCGGCTGAAAGAAGGCTTGTCAGCCGATGCTGTCGTGACCTGGGCCGAGGAGAACCGTCAGCGAGTGAACCACCTGTTCACCGTGGACTCCTTCGACTACCTGGTGCGCGGCGGCAGAGTGCAGCCCGCTGTCGGCGCGGTCGGCGGCTTGCTCGACATCAAACCGATACTGCACGTGGACCCAGAAGGCCGCCTCGCCCTGCTCAAAAAGCTCCGTGGGAGGAAGAAGGCCCTTACGTTGCTCGCGGACATGGTCGCCGAGCGGATCGAGGACGCCGGGGCGCAGACGATCGTGCTGGATCACGCACAGTGTCCCGAGGAAGCGGAGATGCTGCGGGGCATGCTCGCGGAACGATTCTCGGCGCGCGATGTGATCTCAGGGCGCATCGGCATTATCATCGGCACGCACACAGGTCCCAGCTGCATCGTCGTGAGCTTCCTGGGAAGTCCGAGAGCCAACTAGCCTACAAGAGCTTGCCTACCAGATAGCCAACGAGCGCCGTGAATCCCATGGCCACCGCACCCCAGAACGCGACGCGCGATGCCCCTCGCGTGAGTGAAGCGCCGCCGAGCCGAGTGGCGAGAGCTCCGAGCCCGAGCAGGACCACCAACGTCACACCCACCACACCGAACGTCAGGATCTTGGTGGACAACAGCGCCACCAGTAATGTGGGTACTGCGGCCCCCGCTGCAAACGAGGCCGCAGACGCCAGCGCCGCCTGGACCGGCCGAGCCCGGGTCCTCTCATGGATACCGAGCTCGTCCTGCGCATGCGCTCCAACGACGTCGCTCGCCGTTAGCTCATCCGCAACCTTGGCCGCCAGATCGCGACTCAGTCCTCGCGCAACGTAGATTCCCGTCAATTCGGCACGCTCGGACTGCGTCGAGGCAGCCTCTTCGCCGGCCTCCTGGGACAGATCGGCCTTCTCGGTGTCCGCCTGCGAGCTCACCGAGACGTACTCGCCTGCCGCCATGGAAAGTGCGCCGGCGGCCAGACCTGCTACAGCAGCAAGCAAAACGGCCGATCGGCTGGACCGCGCCGACGCCATGCCCATGACCAGGCTGCTCGTGGAGATGAGACCATCGTTTGCGCCGAGCGTGGCGGCACGCAGCCAGCCTGCTCTTCCGCCGTGGTGTGACTCACCGTGGTCGGCCGATGCTTCAATCGCCATTTGAACGCTCCTTCGCCGCTGGCACTCACCGTAAGGGCGATTCCCGCTCGCGTGCTACAAGCACGCGAGAACAGCAGCCTCCGAACCTATGTAGATACCCAAAGGGACAGGCGCTGTGAAGGAAGCTGTGCACTGGCTCTAGACACGGACGGGGTGCGTCACGTCGCTACCTGCCTCAGCGGTCCTCGAGAATCACCTCTCCGGCGCGCTCCGACCACCCAGCGGGTACATCGCCCTCTTCGTAGAGCGCGATGTTGATCTCGCGAGCATACTCGGCGTCCACGGGCGCGGGCTCCGCCGCCTGCGCCCGAGCACCGATGTCGTCGGCTTGCAGGCCACGAAGCACATCGATGAGTTCCTCGATGTCGTCATGCGTGAGGAACAGGTCGATGCTGCCGAACGTGCGATCGGAGTCACCGTCATAGATGCGCATGCTGTCGCCTTTCTCTGATTCAAGTCACGATATCCGCCGACGCCACACGGGCAAGCGGCACGCGGAGCATGCCCCCACGTGGCAGCGGGTCTTACGCAGACCCCTGCAGTCTGGGCAGTACGGTCATGACGATCCCGAGCACAATGAACACCACGGCTATCGCTCGTCCAAGCACTCGCTCGCTCACGCGATTGGCGAATCGCGCTCCGGCAACGCCGCCTATGACAGTCCCGACGCCGACGACCACGCCCGCGACGAGGTCGACATTGCCCCGGAGCGCATGGCCTACGGCGCCTGACAGCGCCGTGACAGCCATGATCAGCGTCGACGTGCCGATGGCCTTGTGGAGCGGGAAGTCGAGCACGAGGATGAGCACGAGCAGCACCAGAACGCCGCCGCCGGCCCCGAGCACGCCGCTCACAACGCCCAGGAGAAACCCGAGGCCCACGGCGATGACGATTTTCTGCCACTCCGGCACAGGAGTGGATCGCTTCGCTACCCGAGAGGCCAGCGCTTCGGTGTTGAAACCCCGCCACAACATCACAACGCCGAAGACGACGAGGAACGCGCCGAACGCTCCGCCGAGGCGGTGTTCGGGGAGTCCGGCGGCAAAGCTCGCTCCCAGCTGTGCTCCCGCAACCGAGCCGAGCGCGATCCAAAGCCCCCGCCCGACGTCCAGGTTCCCATGCCTGAAGTAGGTGAAAGAGACAGCCGCGGAAGCGATGACATCGACCATGAGGCTGGTGCCGATCGCCTGCTGCATCGTGAGCCCGAAACCCATATTGAGTCCCGGGACCACCACCATCACGCCGCTGGCACCGACCAGACTGGTGATGCCGCCTGCGATTATCCCCACCAGAACCATGAACGCGTAACGCACGAAAGCACGTCTCCCTCGCGACCGCACGCGGGCATCGGGGACAACCTCCGCGACGCGGAGCCCGCCCATGCGCCTAGGATATCGCTCAGGGGCCGGACTGTGTCAGCTGGAGTGCGAGTCGCCCCGCCATCTCCATGTTGCCGCTACCGGCTGAAGACCACCGCAAGAGACGCTGCAGTCGCCACAAATCCCGCAGCCAGCACCCCAACGTCGACGGAGAGCCTCGAGGGGACCGGGCGGGTCTTCGCGAGGAGCACGTAGGCGACTATGAAGTTCGCGCTACCCCACAAGACGTTCACGAGCGGCGCGGACATCCCCACGCCGGGCGGGGACGCGAAGGGCGTCGGGAAGAGCTGCCCCGTCACCCCTTGCACGAAGTGGGGCACCCCGTTCGCAAGAAACGCACCAGTGGCGAAACGGGATATGAGGGTCAACCAACGCATGTGTGCTCCCTTCCACAAGGGCTGAACCCGATGGATTCTCGCCCGCTCGGTCTCCGACGATATCAGTATCTCGCGCCTCTCAGGCGCTCCTCGACATCCCCAGCTCCCGTGCCATCTCGGCGGCGGCGTCCTCGATTCGTGCGGCCGAAAGATGACGCGTCTCCATCACGACGTGCTTAGCGTCGAATTGCGCCCAGTCATCGGTGAGGATCGTGAGGCCCAGTTCGTCGGCCTTCTCGGCGAACATCGTCCCGGGATACGGCGTGGTGTACGACATGAGCAGCGTGCCACCCGCGTCCTTGAGCACGCGCATGAACGCGAGGGTCTCGGCGAGGGTCTCTTCGGTGTCCTCGGGAAACGGGATCATGAACGAGCACGTGGCGCTCATGTCCGCCGCCACGGTCCAGCGCACGGCGTCGAGCGCATCGTCCTTCTTGATGCCCTTGACCGAGTCCAGGACCTCCTGCGCGCCGGATTCGATGCCGAACTGGATGCCGCTGCACCCCGCAGCCGCCATGCGCTGCACGAGCTCCTCGGTCACCAGGTCCACACGCGTCGCGCAGCCCCAGGTGACGCCGACGGGCCGCTCGGCAAGCAGCGCAAGCAACTCTTCGAGCCATGTGCGGTTGAGCGTAAAGATGTCGTCGACGAAGAAGACATGCTGCGCGCCGTACTCGCGCACGATGTCGCGCAACTCGGCCATGATCTCAGCAGGTGGCCGAGGTCGACGCTTGCCTCCCCACAGATAGGACGCCGAGCAGAATGGACAGCGGAACGGACAACCGCCCCGCGCGGTGAGCACATTGTGTGCGTCCTGGTAGAACTCCAGAGAAAGCAGATGCCTCGCCGGACGGCGGACCTCGGCGGGATCGAGCGGAGCGCGTGGCGCGTTCAGCACCAGCCGCCCTTCCTCCACGTGGCCAAGGCCGGCGATCGCCCGTATGGCTTCGGGCCCGCCACCCGCTTCGAGGGCGGCCATGAGCTCAACCGCCGTCCGCTCGCCCTCGCCTATCACGACGAAGTCGATGTCAGGCTCCTGGAGTACCGCCTCCGGCAGGATGCTCGCGTGCGGCCCGCCCACCATGACCGGTATGGATGCGTCATGCTCCTTCACGATCCGAGCCAGCTTTAGGGCATTGGGGTACGTCTCCGTATGCGCCGAGATGCCCACCACATCCGGGGAGAAGCGCTTGAGCGCGTATGCCACGCGCTGCGGATTGAGCCCGCTCAGGTTGAGGTCGATGATCTCGACACGATGTCCTTCATCGAGCAGGTGCGTGGCCACGTACGCCAGCCCGAGCGGCGGCGAGAGGTGAGCGTGGGGACTCATGAGCGAGACCGGTGCTTGAAAGAGCAGCACGCGCACAGCGGACCTACCTTCCAGAAATCCTCAATTCAGGCTGCGAATCCCGCGGTCCGAACAAGAACGACCCGCCAAGGTGAGCGGATTCGAGCAGTCGTCGAGAGGCTCGGTGCGGCCTCCGTGGGGCGTGGCAGACAATGAGTTTGGGGTGCCGCCACTCGCGCGGCGGCACCCCAAACGAGGATCTACTCAGCGCCCGCATATGCTGCGTCGTCGGACTCGACGCCCTCGGCCACCGACCGAAGCATTACCTCGCACTGGTCCAAACGCTCCCTTACCAACCGCCGCACCGCCACGAGCTGGTCCCGGTAGCTCTCGTCGTTTGCCGTGAGCTCGGTGACTGCCGTCGCCAGGTCTTGGTCGCCCAGCACATCACCGATCCACGTGCACAACTCAGCGAAGTCGAGGTAGCCGATAATGCCACCACCGCCCCTGAGCATCGGGTCGTCCACACCTTCCATCCTCATGAAGTCACAGACCTCGTGCAGGCTGTACAAGACTCGGCGGGTGCTTCCACTGGTCGAGGACATATCGTAGCCCACGAGCTGCTCTTCGTATTCTAGCTCGCTGAGAAGCCTTGCCGCCAAGGTCCTGGACGGCTCAGGGAGTGTCGCCATACCGTCTCTCACTTCCCTAACTTACCTTTGGTCTCAAGTTCGTCCGCAACGTTCCCCAAGCCCAGTTTCTCAAGAGTCGAACGGGTCGGCCATCCAGTCGTGGAGTCCCACCCTTCGAACTCGTAGAATCTGGTCTTCCAGTCCTCGAACTTGGCCTGGTCGAGCGTCCTACCCTGGGCTGTGGCATACGTCCATTCACCGTTCTTGTACATCGGCAGGCGATCAGGCAGCGGGCTCCCAACCTTATAGACATACCCTGCGTGGACTTCCTGGTCCCGATGCCGGCCCTGGAGGACCCAGATCGCCTTGTCCAGGTTCCAGATCTTCCGCCCGATCTCCATGCCATCTTCGAACGTGATGTTCTGGCCTGTGACCGCGTTGTAGAACTTTGGCTCGGCCTCGGGAGTGCTCCCCAACAATTCCGGTGTGCTCGTGTTCATGAAGTCAGGCCATGCCCAGTCGCAGAAGGCGAGGGACTGCTTGAAGAACCGCGTGTAATGCCGGTGCCAGGCTATCTCCTTGACCCGGGAGTCCGAGTAGACCCCTTCGGGGCTGTAGTCCAGCATCATGGGATCCACCGGGTCGTTGTACGGGACGAGCTTCGCTGCGATCTTCTCGGCGACATCCTTTGCGGATACTGGTGGCTCCACCCCCTGCGCGGCCGCGTTCAGGGGCATCCAGTGCACGTAGAAGTTGAAGCAGTGCTCGTTGATGTCGCGGTCGCCCAAGATCGAGCCGTAGCTCCACTCGACCTCCGACCGAGGGTCGTAATGCTCCGGATAGCCCCAGAAGGGGAAGGCCAGCAACCCGGTGTCGAGATCCCCAAGCCGGCCCCACTTCTCGGCCGCCCTGACCCACCCCTCAGCAAGATCGGCGCCGATGTCCTCCCGGAATGAGATGGCCCTTGTGAGAGCCTCCAAGAACCCCAGCGTTCCGAACTGGTCGAACGGCAGATTGCTGTCGATCTGCTTTCCCGGGCCCAGGATCCCCATCTTCGATAGTTCCCGCAGCCACCCGAGACCCATGAAATGATACGCGTTTATGCCGTACCGCTGCACTAGGTCCGCCGAGGCTCCGGCGATAGGCTGCATGGGGGCGTAGAACACAGCTTCTACGCACTGCGAGCCGTTCCCGGTGCCGGACTCCGTCTGCCTGCGGCAGTTGACATAACAGGAAGAGCAACCCTGCGGCCGGGAGGGTGCTGTGCCGAAGAAGTTGCCCCCGTACCCAGGTGCTTGAGGGCGGTTCATGGGGGTACCGGGAACGGCCGGCACATCGGCCTTGGTATTGTAGTATTGACTCTGTGCGATGAACCACTGCCTGCTTTCCATCAAAGCGCTCGGATCCGCGACCGAGACGCTTCCTGTGCCCAGGACGCTCACGGCTTTCAGGTTCTTGGAGCCGAAGACCCCGCCGAACCCGCCCTGTCCTGCCCCGTTTCCGGCGTCGTGGGTGAGACTGCCGATCCGGCTCAAGTTCTCTCCGGCCGGGCCGATGCACACCACCGCGGGACGCTGGGTCGTACGGCCGCCGTCCCTCGTGGACGCGGTCTCCGTCCAATCGCCGACCCCGCCGTTGCCGGTGACTCTGCGCCAGATCTCCTCCTGGGTCTCGTAGGTGTCGAGACCCCAAAGGCCGTTGGCATCCTCGATTACCACCTTGTCGTTCACGATGTTGAGCCAAACGGGCTTGTCAGCCTTTCCCTCGAGCACGACCCCGTCCCACCCGGCGGACTTCAGCATCGCCGCGAAGCGCCCGCCGAAGTTGCTCCGGGTAAACCACTCGGTGGGCCAGCTCTCAGGGCCGATTCCTTGCACCTCGGTGCGGCCAGCGGACGGGGCGAGGGTGCCTGATAGAGGTGAGGTCATGATGGTGATGACGTTACGCGGATCGAATGCGCTGACCGTCTTGTCAGGCACGAGGTCCCAGAAGATCGCGGAACCGATGCCGTGGCCGCCGCCCCATTGCTCGTACTTCGCGGTGTCGATGGTCGACACCGTCTTCGTAGTCAGATTGATCCTAAGGATCTTCCCTGTGTATCCACTCATCGATTTGTCTCCCTACGTCTCTTCTCCAGGCTAGTCCACCGACAGGCCGATCCGCTTCCAGTCTCCGGAGTTCTTCCGCAGATTCACGTCGTATCCGGCGTCCGACTGCACGGGAATCTCGCCCGTGAACGTAATCGCGTGCACTGGGCAAACGGTAACGCACGCCTGCTTGCCGCCAGGTCCGCCCTTCTCTTTCCAGTACGGCGCGTTCGCGCACAGGTCGCACTTCTGCGCGTGCTTGTCCTCGAAGTTCCACAGGGCGCGAGAGGGCGTGAATGGGCACGCGTTGACGCACCGTTCGCAGCCGATGCACTTGCTCGCGTCCACGGTCCGCACGTTTCCGTTGGCGGCATCCACGTGGTTCGCGCCCGTCGGGCAAGCATCAACGCACGCCGGGTAGGGGCACTGGTGACATTGGGCCTGCTCCACGTCGCCCGGGAACTTGCCAAACGGGTCTTGCGTGACCTGGATCCGGGACAGGGAGAGACTCTCCTTGCCCTCGTGAACCAACGAGCACGCCAGCATGCAGCTTGTGCACCCCGCGCACTTCTTGGTGTCGACGAGGATGTAGCCTTCCGAAGCCGGGATGGCGAACACCTGATCGGGCAGCAGGAAACCCTTGACGAGTCCGCCTCCAAGCACGGCACCGATGCCGAGACCGCCGAGGCCGGTGATGAACTCGCGGCGGCTGACCCCTTTGGTCGCCTGCTCGGGTGCCGTGCTGTTCTCTGTATCTGCCTTGATATCTGCCATGATTGATCCTTTCAGGGTCTGCTGGACCCGATCATGCGGTCTTCTCGCCGTTTGCGTCTGGCTCTTCGGAGATCTCGTGCCCTTCGATCTCGGCGAGCCAGCCAGGGTGCTCTTTCTCGGCGTTCTCGAGGCTCACGTATCCGGTGAACATCGAACGCAGCACGGGCCAACTCGCGGGAAGGACGGCGCCAGCCAGGACGTGGGCGAGGAAGAAAGCGAGCAGCGCGATCGCTGCGATGTCGTGCGCAGGCGTTATCACGGCCATGAGCCACGCTGGGACGTTCACCGCGTGGGCTGCGACCTTCACAAGGCCGGTGACGATGATGAGAGGCGTCGCACCGAGCGCCAGGAGATACGCGACGCGCTCGGACTCGAAGTACTTGCGCTCGGGTGGGTACGTGAGCTCCTTGAAGCCGAGGAGCCGTCCGTAGTGGCGTTTGGTGTAGTCAAGCGCATTCTTGGTTGGCAGATGCTCCTTGAAGCGCTTCGGCGCCAGGAGCGTGTTCGTGCCGTAATAAAACGTGCCGAACAAGAACACCACGGTCGCTGCGAAGTGTACGTTCATCCAGGCCCGTACCGGCTCGCCGCTCCCGACGAGCGCCGGCATGAACCAAAATCCCAGCGCGATGCCGCTCGCAAGCAGCACCGCCGTTCCAACGCCGTGCGTCCAGTGCTCGAGGATAGCGGCATCGTCGTGACGCAAGACGCGGTCGCCCTCGACCACCGGGTCCTTGCGTTTGGTAAGACCTGCCACGAACACCCCTGCGAATGGTGCGAGCCACACGAGCCACGTCGCCGAGTTGAACAGCAGCTCGGCACCCTGGATCGACGCCAGCCGCACTCCGTACGCTACGGCGAACGCGAACGCGAGCACCGCGACGGTACCGACGACGGCACGTCTACCCATACTCCTCACCCCTTTCCTGTTGTCTGTGCTGCCGGGCACAGCGCACGCCAAGCGTGGACGGTACGCGACTTTGATTTTCAGGACGGGGCAGGTGAAACGTCAATATCGCAATGTTTGCTAGTTCACGGATCGGAAACTGTCCGCTGATGTATAGTCGGTGCAATCGTGAGACTTCGGCTGAACCGTAGGGAGCGCGCTACATGGCTGAAAGCACGACGTATAGGCGCATTGAACGGATCATGGTGCAGGGCGGTCCCCTATCTGACCTTCTGCGGCGCACGAGCCGCGCGTATCTCCCATGGGACGAGTTCCTCACGATGCGCCTACCCACCGAAATGAGCCCCGTTGAGACCTGGGAGATGCTCAAGACCGTTAACCGCACAGCGGGCATCAAGCTGCCGGTTCCCGACCTTGCTGGCAACCAGTACTGGTATCTGCGCACACATGAGATCGCGGACACGGTCTGCCGAATCCAGTGCTTGTGCCGCGAGGACTCGGACCTGCACCGGCAGCTCACCACCACCCGGAACCGGCGCGTCCTGGTCCGTTCACGAATCGCAGAAACGGTCGCCGCCGCGCTGCTCGATGGGCTCAACATCTCAGAGGAGCAGGGATACGCGCTGCTCCAGTCCGACCGGGCGCCGCACAATAACACGGAACGTGTCATGGTCAACACCCTCACGACAATGGACCTCGTGACGGATATGGTGAAGCAGCCTTTTTCACCGGAACTCATGTTCAGACTGCGTGATCTGCTGTTGCAGGGCCTGAGTGTGTCTTCATTGGAGACCACGCCGCGGCGCATGGGCCTCATGACCTCCGAGTACAGCGACGAAGAGGTGCAGGCTGCGGCCGAGCGACAGCTCAAGTACATTTGCGATTACGCGAACCACCTCACAGGGGACCCCCACGATCATCCGGTGCTCCGCGCGTTGTTCCTACCAGATCTGTTTCGCCTGTATCGACCCCTGCCGTGCATGAACAGCCAGGTTGGCAGGGTGGTCTTCAGACTCTACGCCCTCAAGGCGGGACTGCCGGTGCTCGGTATGCTCTCGCTGTCCCGAACGAAGCTCTCGTGGGAGGACGGCGTGCTAGACTCCGCGACCGTCTCGGCGGGACCCAAGGAGTACAGCGAGGCCCGTCTGCATTCCGGGACCGACCTGACGGGCTACGCAACGCTCGTCGTGCAGATGGCGCTCTCGGCGCTCCAGGATCTTGACGGGCAAATTCGCAGCTTGAAGGAGCAGGACGAACAACTCAGATCGCTGCTCCAAGACGACCCTCGCCTGAACCACCGGCAGCGCTCAGTACTCGGCAGAGCACTGAGGGACCCCGGTGCGGAGTTCCGCATCGCCAGTCACCGGACGACGCATAGCGTCGTGTATGCGACGGCACGGACCGATCTTCTCGACCTTGTGGACCGAGGCTACCTGGACATCACGAAACGTGGGCGCGCGTACGTCTTTGTGCCCCGCCCGGGCATGCGAGCGCTGGTGGAGGCTGATGAGGGCATCGTGCCATCGTCTCTCGAGTAGGGTGCCCGAATACAGGTCGAGTGCCCGTTACGTTCTATCCTGTCGAACGGTACCGAGCGTTCGACCTGACACCTTTCGTCACGATCGCGACGCAGCTCACGCTGCAGGCGATGGGCTAGCTGCGAAGCGGTCACGCCCGGGCGATGACCCCGCGCGCCGCGGCGGCCACATGTCGCGCCGTGAGACCGAAGTACTCCATCAAGGCGGCAGGATCCCCCGAGGTGCCGAAGACATCGCGCACGCCGACGCGCGCGAATGGGGTCGGATGTTGCTCGCCCAGGACTTCAGCGATGGCCGATCCCAGCCCGCCGATGATCGAATGCTCTTCGCACGCCACGACGGCTCCGGTCTTGCATGCCGAGGAGACGACCGTCGCCACATCCAGCGGCTTGAGCGTCATGATGTCGACGACCTCCGCCGAGACGCCCTCCTCGGCAAGCAGGTCCGCGGCCAACAGCGCCTCGCCGACCATGACCCCGCAGGCGAAGAGCGTGACGTCGCTTCCCTCACGCACGGTGTACGCGCGTCCAAGCTCGAACGACGCCGAGCCGTCGTACACGTCCTGTAGGGCAGCGCGCCCCAGCCGCACGTAGAAGGGACCAGGCGTGGTAGCCGCGATTCTCAGCGCGGCCTGCGCGGCGCGGTAGTCCGCAGGCACGAGCACGCGCATGCCGGGGAGCACGCGCATAAGCGCCAGATCCTCGATCATCTGGTGGCTCCCGCCGTCCGGCCCCACCGTGATGCCTGAGTGAGTCGGGGCAAGCTTCACGTTCAGCTCCGAGTAGCACACCGTGTTACGCACCTGATCGTACGCACGTCCGGTCGCGAAGACCGCGAAGGAGCCGGTGAAGGCGACCTTGCCCGCGACGGCAAGCCCGGCGGCAGTGCCGACCATGTTCTGCTCGGCGATACCCACGTTGAAGAAGTGATCCGGGTACCGGGCCGCGAACGTGGCGGTGGTCGTCGACTTGGAAAGGTCCGCTTCAACGGCTACCACGTCGAGACCTTCGTCCGCCAACTCGATGAGCGTCGCGCCGAATGCTTCTCTGGTCGCCCGCTTGGGCACGGGTCATCCCCTCCTAGAGCTCGCAGCTCAGCTCCGTGACGGCGCAAGCTGTCTGTTCCTCATCAGGCGCCTTGCCGTGCCAGTCGGCGTCGTTCTCCATAAACGAGACGCCCTTTCCTTTGACCGTTCGGCACACCACGATCGCGGGCGCGCTCCGAACGGACTTGGCCCGTGCGAGCGCGTCGACGAGCGCCGGGATGTCGTGCCCGTCAACACCGGTCACCACCCAGCCAAACGCCTCGAACTTGGCCTCGATGTCACCTACATCCATGACGTCGGCGCACGCCCCGTCGATCTGCAGCCCGTTGTGGTCGACGATGGCGACGAGGTTGTCGATCTTGTAGTGCGCGGCTGACATCGCGGCCTCCCACACCTGACCCTCCTGGAGTTCGCCGTCACCCATCAGGCAATAGACCGTGGACGCAGAGCCGGCAGCTCGCAAGCCGAGCGCGATGCCGTTGGCGATCGAGAGGCCCTGGCCGAGCGAGCCGGTCGAGACCTCGACTCCTGGTACCTTCTTGCTGTCAGGATGGCCCTGGAGGATGGATCCCAGCTGCCGCAACGTATTCAGGTGATCCCGGTCGAAGTAGCCTGCATTCGCGAGTGCCGAGTACAGAAGGGGTGCCGCGTGCCCTTTCGAGAGCACGAACCGGTCGCGCTCGGGCCACTGCGGACGCTGCGGATCGTGGTTCATCACGCCGAAGTACAGCGCGGCGACGATATCTGCCGAGGAGAGCGAGCCGCCAGGATGGCCCGATCCTGCCTTACTGATCATGTCCACGATGTCCAGACGCATATGGCGCGCCATGGTGCGGATCGTATCGATATCGACTGCTCGCTCCACCGAATCTCCCTGTGCTGTGGTGATTCCTCGGCTATGACGCCGCCGGAGTGTTGACGGTCACGCTTCTCGGCGTTGCGTGTGCGCAGACTAGCATGGAACCCGGCCATGCGATGCCCCCGGTCGTGCGAACGGCCGACTGAGCGGGTGATTGGCAGATGAGCCCGCCGCGAGCGGCGGTCGCGAGGAAGCGCTCACCGCTTGCGGGCGTGGGAACGCCACTGGTGGGGCAAGCGGAGCCGCCGACGGGGCCGTCCTTGTTCGCCCTCCAGGAGTGCGTAGACTTGGTCGCAATCCATTCAAGGAGGTAGAGATGGGCGAAGCGACCACACCCGCGGAATCTCGAGGGCGACACACAGCAGGCGTGATGAAGTACGCCCAGATGGGCTACTGGGACTCTGACTACGAACCAAAAGACACAGACCTTCTCGCTGTGTTCCGGATGACTCCCCAGGACGGAGTCGACCCGGTAGAAGCAGCCGCGGCAGTGGCCGGCGAGTCGTCGACCGCAACGTGGACCGTGGTATGGACGGACCGGCTCACCGCAAGCGATCTGTACCGCGCCAAAGCATATCGTCTCGATGAGGTGCCCGGCAGCCCGGGTGAGTACTTCGCCTACATCGCCTACGACCTTGAGTTATTCGAACCCGGCTCGATCGCGAACTTGACCGCGTCGATCATCGGCAACGTCTTCGGCTTCAAGCCGCTCAAGGCCCTGCGTCTGGAGGACATGCGGTTCCCCACCGCATACGTCACCACATTCGACGGTCCACCGGCGGGAATCATCGTGGAGCGCGAGCGTCTCGATAAGTTCGGGCGACCGCTTCTTGGTGCGACGATCAAGCCCAAACTCGGCCTCTCGGGCAAGAACTACGGCCGTGTCGTGTACGAAGCGCTGCAAGGCGGTCTGGACTTCACCAAGGACGACGAGAACATCAACTCCCAGTCGTTCATGCACTGGCGCGAACGGTTCCTCTACTGCATGGAAGCGGTCAACCGCGCTCAGGCCGCAACGGGCGAGATCAAGGGCCACTATCTCAACGTGACGGCCGCGACCATGGAAGACATGTACGAGCGTGCGGAATTCGCGAAGGAGCTCGGCTCGATCGTCGTCATGGTGGACCTCGTCATCGGTTACACCGCCATCCAATCGATGTCAAAGTGGGCGCGCCGTAACGACATGTTGCTGCACATGCACCGTGCCGGCCACTCCACGTTCACGCGCCAGCGGTCCCATGGCGTCTCGTTCCGCGTGATCTGCAAGTGGCTGCGTCTTGCCGGCGTCGACCATCTGCATGCCGGCACCGTCGTCGGCAAGCTCGAGGGCGACCCAGCCTCGGTTCTGGGCTACTACCAGGTCCTCCGCGAGTCCTATAACCACGCCGACCCCAGCCGGGGCCTCTTCTTCGACCAGGACTGGGCGGGGCTGCGTAAGGTCATGCCGGTCGCCTCCGGCGGCATCCACGCCGGGCAGATGCATCAGCTGCTGGATCTCTTCGGCGATGACGTCGTGCTTCAGTTCGGCGGAGGCACCATCGGCCACCCCATGGGTGTCGCCGCTGGGGCGACCGCCAACCGGGTCGCGCTTGAGGCGATGGTGAAGGCCCGCAATGAAGGACGCGACCTCCTCGGAGAGGGTCCACGGATCTTATCGGACGCAGCCAAGTGGTGCAGCCCGTTACGCGCCGCTCTCGACACGTGGGGCAACGTCACCTTCGAGTACACGAGCACGGACACGGTCGACGCCGTTCCGACTCCGACCGCACTGTAAGGAGACTGCCATGCGAATCACACAGGGCGCATTCTCGTTCCTGCCGGACCTCACCGATGAGGAGATCGGCCTCCAGATCGAGTACTGCCTCGAGAAGGGCTGGGCCATCTCGGTGGAGTACACCGACGACCCGCATCCCCGCAACACGTACTGGGAGATGTGGGGGATGCCCATGTTCGACCTTCGCGATGCCGCTGGCGTCATGCAGGAGATCCGCGACTGCCGGGCCCAGAAGCCCGGGTA
>JAJFTE010000057.1 GCA_021373175.1 Actinomycetes bacterium | reverse complement strand
ACGTGTGAGGGGCAGGGTTGGTCCCCGGCGGTTCGCGGACAGACGGTTCGAGCGGCTGGTAAAGTCGTAGGAAGCGCGTGACTCGACCGGTGTGATGCACTTCACATACACGGACGACGATTTCTCATGCTAGGCGATGTGTATTTGATGCGCTATTCTGTGCGGAACGGTGACGCAACAGGGGACCGTTCGTACACGGGAGTGCACGGCCAGCAGGGGACTCGTTCCCGCAGAGATTCATTCGCAGCGGGTTCGCGTTCACAGTGACAATGGAGGCGGAACGGTATGAAACGATTAGGCGCGGTGGTTTGTCTGGTCCTTGCGGCGGCACTCATCTTGCCCGGATGCGCGGCCAAGACCGACGACACCAAAAGCACTGACACGAGCGACAAGATCATGATCGGTGCGGCGCTGTGCCAGACGGGCATCCAGGCGCCGCTCGACGAACCAGCGCTCCGCGGCGCACAGCTCGCGGTCGATGAGCTCAACGCCAAGGGCGGTATCCTCGGCAAGCAGGTCGAGCTTGTTGCGCTCGACGGCAAGAGCGACCCGGTGACGGTGGGCAACGTGGCAAAGCAGCTGGTGGACGAGGGCGCCTCGGCGATCATCGCCCCCAGCGACTTCGACTTCGGCGGACCGGCTAGCCGCGAGGCACAGAAGGCCGGCATCGTGGGAATCTCACCGTGCGCGTCTTCGCCGCTCTATGGCTCAGCAGCGCTGGGCGACAAGCAGTTCACGCTTTCCATGTGGAACACCACCATGGGCGCCGTCACGGCAGAGTACGCGTACAACACGAAGGGCTGGCGCACCGTCTACGTCATCACCGATGACTTCATCGACTACACCAAGAGCCTCTCGAAGTACTTCATCGTCAGGTTCAAGGAGCTTGGCGGAACGGTCATCTTCGAGGACACCTACACGCAGGGCCAGGCTGATGTCTCGGCACAGCTCGCGCGCATCAAGGCTCTCAAGGAGAAGCCGGACTTCATCTACATCTCGTCGTACATGCCCGACCTTGCGCTCATGATCCGCACCCTGCGCGAGAGCGGCGTCACGCAGCCGGTCGTCGGCGGCGACTCCTACGACGACCCGTCGCTCTTCGAGGCGCTCGGCACGCAGTACGGCAGCAACGTGTTCTTCGACACGCACGGCTTCCTCTCGGATGCCGCCAACCCGAAGTACAGCGCGTTTGCGGCTTCGTACGAGAAGAAGTTTGGCAAGGCTCCCGAGGCGGTATGGATCCTGCCGGGTTATGACACCATCATGGTGCTTGCGCAGTCCATGGAGAAGGCCGGCACGACCGACGGCGCCGCTGTGGCCAAGGCTATGGAGACCACCACGTTCGATCTGTTCACCGGCAAGCTGAAGTGGTCCGACGCGGCGTCCGGTCATGAGCCGAACAAGGCCGCGGCTTTGGTGGAGCTCAAGGACGGCAAGCCGAATTTCCTCGGCTGGATCATTCCCGAGAAGCTTCCGGCTCCGTAACGTTCGCTCGCACGGTCTGACGAACTCCAGGGGGGAGCCCGTTCGCGGGCTCTCCCCTGCATGCGATTGGACGACAGCGATGCTCGTTCGCACCCTGGAGGGTGAATGGAACCACATGAGGATAAACAGCTGAGCACGCTTGCGGTCTCGCACCTGTGCAAGTCGTTCGCGGGGCTCAAAGCGGTCGATGATGTCAGTTTCACCGTACGCACCGGCGACATCCTGGGTCTCATCGGCCCGAACGGCTCCGGTAAGACAACGCTCGTCAACGTCATCACCGGGCTGCTGCCGGCAACGAGCGGCACGGTACACGTGGATGACTACGAGACCACCGGGCGCAAGCCGCACCGCGTGGCGCGCGCCGGTATCTCCCGTACCTTCCAGACGATCCGGCTCTTCGATGAGCTCACGGTGCTCGAGAATGTCGAGGTCGCCTCCGTAAGCATGGGCAATCCCCGATCGAAAGCGTCGGTCGTGGCGCGCGACCTGCTCGACGACGTCGGCCTTGCCGAGTGGGCCGGGGTGCTGGGTTCGGAGATCCCGTTCGGACACCAGCGCAAGGTGGAGATCGCCCGGGCGCTTGCCATGGCGCCCAAGTTCCTGTTCCTGGATGAGCCGGCGGCCGGCCTGAACGAAGAGGAGTCCGACGCGCTGATGGTGCTCCTGCGGGGAATCCCCGCGCGCTACAGCGTGGGTCTTATCGTGATCGAGCACGACATGCGCCTGATGATGAACCTGTGTCCGCGACTGCACGTGCTCAACTACGGCAAGACCATCGCCGAGGGCACACCTGCCGAGGTCCGCGCGAACGAGGAAGTCGTCACCGCCTACCTGGGGAGCGCTGTGTGAGATGCCGATGCTGACCGTAGAGAATCTCATGGCGTCATACGGCGTCGTACGCGCACTCCACGGCATCTCGCTTGAGGTGAACGAAGGGGAGCTCGTCGCGCTGCTCGGCGTGAACGGCGCCGGGAAGTCCACCACCTTGAAATCGATCACCGGAGTGTTGCGCCCGGTGAAAGGGACCATCACGTTCCTGGGCAAGGAGATCACCAACCGCACGCCCGAGTTCATCGTGAAGCAGGGGATCTCGCTTGTGCCGGAAGGCCGCGACATCTTCGGGCAGCTCACGGTGGAGGAAAACCTGCGCCTCGGCGCGTTCGTCTCCTACGAGCGCGATCGGTACAAGGCCGACCTGAAGGAGATATTCGAGCTCTTCCCGATCCTGGAAGAGCGTTTCACGCAGGCTGGCGGCCTGCTCTCCGGCGGCGAGCAGCAGATGCTCGCCATCGCGCGGGCGATGATGGCGCACCCCAAGCTTCTGATGCTTGACGAGCCGTCGCTTGGCCTGTCGCCGACGATGACCGACCAGATCTTCGTCCTCATCAAGCGGTTGCGTGAGATGGGCTCGACCATCCTGCTCGTGGAGCAGAACGCCGAACGTGCGCTGGAGATCGTGGAGCGTGCGTACCTGCTGGGCAACGGCGAGGTCGAGTTCGCCGGCACTGCCGAGGACCTCAAGCACAAGGTCGACATCGCGTCGGTTTACTTCGGCGGAGACGACGCCCAGAAAGCCGGGGTGACACTGTGATCGATCTGGAGTTCCTGATAAACACGCTTAGTCTGGGCAGTCTGTATGCGCTCCTCGCGCTCGGCCTGGTGCTGGTGTACGGCATCCTCAAGCTCGTCAACTTCGCCTACGGCGAGTACATCATGATCGGCGGCTACGGCCTGTACTTCTCGGCAACCGTCCTGCACTTGCCGTGGTGGGCGACCATGCTCTTCGCGGTGCTTGCGGCGGTCGTCACGAGCTATCTCACGGAGCTTGCCGCCTTCCGGCCCGTGCGCAACAAGTCGGCCAACGCGCTCATCGTCACGTCCTTCGCGGTGAGTATCTTCCTGCAGAACGCGGTGCTCATCTTGGTCTCGCCGCGTGCGCGCGCCGTCCAGCTGCCCGCGGTGTTCTCCCGGACGGTGAGCATCGCCGGTGCGACCACGCCGGTGCGCAACCTCATCATCATCGGGACCACCGTGGTCGTGCTGGTAGCGCTTTCCGTGCTCATGAAGCGGACCGTGCTTGGCATGGCCATGCGTGCCGCTGCCGAGAAGTTCACCACCACGCGCCTTATGGGCGTGCCGGCGAACCTGGTCATCTCGGCGGCGTTCATCATCAGCGGGCTTCTGGCCGGCATCGCGTCCATCTTCTGGATTGGCCGCTCGGCCTCTGTTGACCCGGTCACGGGTTCCGCGCCGCTGCTCATCGCGTTCATCGCGACGGTCATGGGCGGCATGCACAGCCCCACCGGCGCGGTCGTTGGCGGTTTTGTGTACGGCCTGCTCTTCAACATCTTGAGCATCACGCTTCCGGCCGGCATGATCAGCTACCGTGACGCGTTCATGTTCGTGATCGTGGTGCTGTTCCTGCTGTTCCGCCCCGAAGGGATCATCAAGGGCGGCTATACCGAGGAGCGTGTGGGATGAGCCTTCTTTCGCGCTTCATGACCTTCAGTCGCCAGCACGCTACCCTGCCGCTGCTCATGGTCCCGGTGATCATCGCCGGCATCGCGATCAACGCATTCGGGTCGTCGCTCTTGCTGAACGTGTACACGTACTTCTGCGTGAGCCTCATCATGGTCCTCGGGTTGCAGATGTTCATGGGCAACTCGGGCATCTTGAACTGGACGCACATCGGGTTCGTCGGGGTTGGCGCGTACGCGGCGGGCATTCTCTCCACGGCGCCAGCCGTGAAGCACATGGGCGTGCCGAACATGTTCCCGGCGCTTGTGTCACTGCACATGCCGGTGATTCCGGCGATCCTCGTCGGCGGCCTTGTTGCTGCGCTGCTTGCGGCGATCATCGGGTATCCGCTTATGCGCCTCTCGGACTTTGTAGGCGTGATCACGCTCTTTGCCACGCTCATCGTCTTCCACGTGATCATGACGCAGTGGGACAACGTCACGAACGGGCCCCGCACGTTTTTTGGCGTGCAGGAATTCACCACGCTATGGGTGGCGCTCGCGGGCGGGCTCATCGCGATGGTCGTAGCGTACTGGTTCCGCGAGTCTGGCCTGGGGCTGCGGCTGCGCGCCTCGCGCGACGACCGGTATGCCGCCATGTCGGTGGGCATCGACGTTGTGCGCGTGCGCTACTACTCGTTCGTCACAAGCGCGCTCATGGCCGGCCTCGCCGGCGGCGTCTGGGCGCACTTCATCACGTCGTTCTCCCCGAAGGCGTTCTACATCTCCGAGATGTTCCTGCTGCTGAGCATGATCGTTATCGGCGGGTCGGGGAGCATCTCTGGAGCGGTCGCGGGCACCACCGTCGTGACCATCGCCCGCGAGCTTCTACGCCAGGTGGAGGGTACCATCAACAACGCGCACGTGCTCTCGTTCGAGGTGTTCGGTCTTACCGAGGCCGTTATGGCCGTGCTGATGATACTCGTCCTCATCTGGCGCCCGGGCGGCGTTGTTGGCGGCCAGGAGCTGCGGTGGCCGCTCTTCAAGCGTAAAGAGCCGGGTGCGACCAAGGAGGCCGAAGATGCCGCATGAACTGAGTCCTGACACATCGTTCTTCGCATTCTCACCGGATACCAAGCCGGCTCTGCGCGTACGGCAGGGCGAGGAAGTCCGCCTCACCACGCACGACTGTTTCAGCGGGCAGCTGAAGAGCTCCACCGATACCATGGAGGCGCTCGACTGGTCGATCACCAACCCCGCCACCGGCCCCGTCTACATCGAAGGCGCCATGCCCGGCGACGTGCTGCGCATCGACCTGCACGAGGTCAAAGCCACCGGTCCCTCAGTGATGGTCGCGCTGCCGAAGGAGGGCGCGCTCGGCGAGTTCATCACGCAGGAAGAGACGGTCATCCTCGAGCACCGGGGCGACACCGTGGTCTACAAAGACAGAGTCGTCGTACAGCAGAAGCCCATGCTGGGCGTCATCGGCGTCGCGCCTGCGGAAGGCGTCATCCCCAACAGCACGCCGGGCATCCACGGCGGCAACATGGACTGCACGCTCATCACGAGCCATACCAGGCTGTACCTCACCGTGGGCGTTGAAGGCGCGCTCTTCGGGTGTGGCGACATGCATGCTGCCATGGGCGACGGCGAGGTCGTGATCTGCGGTGCCGAGACGCCAGGCGAGGTGCGCTTCACGCCGCACGTCGTCGAGATCCCGGGTCTGCCCACGCCGTTTGTGGAGACGGGCGACCTTGTGGCGGTGATCGGGTCGGCGGAGAGCGTGGATGCCGCCTACAAGCTCGTCCTCGGGATGATGCACGGCTTCCTTACGGGTGTCGTCGGGATGACCACGAACGACGCTGCCATGCTGATGAGCCTGGTGGGCAACCTGAAGTTCTGTCAGGTCGTCGACCCGCTCGTGACCGTTCGTTTCGAGTTCCCCAAAGGCGTGATTGGCGATTATGGGTACGTATTTCCGCGGTAGTATCACCATGTGACGACGAGGCGGCCGTGAAGCCGTCCGCCTGAGACGCGAAGCCCGGGTGCACATGCGCCCGGGCTTCGTGCTAGCTCCAGCGCTCCAGGATCGCCGCGTAGAGTTCCGCCCCTCGGGTGATGCTCGCCACGGCCACGCTCTCATCCGTAGTGTGCGCCGCCTCGGGGTCTCCCGGGCCCAGGAAGACCGTCTCGCTCGCGCCGAGCGCCTCGGCAAGCACCGAGGCGTCAGTGAAGTAGGAGAGCGGCGGGCACGGTTCGCCGCCCGCAATCGTCTGCGCGAGCGTGGCGAGCGGCGCGTCCGGGCGCGAGTACACGGGCGCGCGGTCGAGGATCGTCTCGATGCACACCCGCGGCCCGGCAAGTCTCGTCAGGTACGTGAGCGTCTCGGCCGAGGAGACGCCGGGCACCAGGCGCACGTCGACGGTCATCTCGGCTGCATCGGGGACCAGGTTCGTCCGCACGCCGCCTTGGAACGTGCCCACGTTCGTTGTCGCGCGGCCCATCGCCGGATGGCTGCCGGGCACGCCTGCCTCGGCAAGCGCGAGCGCGAAGGCCGCAAGCGGGGTGATGGCACTCACGCCCAAATCGGGCCTTGACCCGTGCGCCGAGACGCCACTGGCGCCCGCGCGGACCCAGAGCGCACCTTTGTGGCCCGTGGCGACGCGGTTGCCGGTGGGCTCGGCCACAAGCAGCGGCCCGCCGCACGGCAGCGCAACGTGGTCCACGAGGTGCTGCACGCCTTCGCAGCCGGTCTCCTCGGCAGCCGAAAGCACCAGCACCACGGCCGGCACGCCGGCACCGTGCGCCAGATGCCGCACGAGCGCCGAGACCAGCACGGCCACGCCGGACTTCATGTCGCTTGCGCCGCGCCCGACGATACGACCGTTGGTGACAACCGGCCCGAACGGGTCGCTCGACCAGGAGGCGGGGTCCGCGGGGACGGTGTCGAGGTGACCGCTCAGCGCGAGCGGCCTCACGCTCGGGTTGCCGGCGTACGCCACCAGGCTCGCGCGCCCCGGGGCGAAGGCGTCGTACGCCACGCGCGCCCCGGCGGCTTCGAGCAGTCCGCCGAGAAAGCGCGCGGCACGCTCCTCGCCGCTTCCAGCGGTATCCATCGCGATGAGCCGCCGGGTGAGCTCGACCGGGTCTATCACGACGCGCCACCCGTGGATTCACGGATCACCAGCGTGGGTGCGATCGCGGTGCGCTGCACCGGCGTCTGCGGGTCGGCCAGGCGGGCGTCGAGCAGGCGGATACACTCGGCGGCGAGCTGTTCGTGCGGCTGGCGTACCGTCGTGAGCGGCGGGTCGGCAAGCGCGGCGAACCGGATGTCGTCGAAGCCGGTCACGAGCACGCGATCGGGCACGTGCACCTGACGGCGGCGAAACTCACCCAGCACACCTACCGCGATCTCGTCGTTGCCGCACACGACAGCGTCCGGGAGCGCGCCTGAGTGCAGCAGTTCGATGGCGGCGGCGCGGCCCCACTCGGCACGATACGTCCCCAGCAAACGTGGAAAGTCGCTGGGCAGGCCGAGCCGTGCGATGGCGCGTTCAAACCCCTCGTGACGTTGCAATGCCGAGGAGCTTTCAAGCGCCGCGCTGACGAAGGCGATGGTGTGTGCGCCACGCGACGCCACGTGCTCCACCGCAAGGCCGATCCCAAGCTCGTCGTCCACGCCCACCCAGTCGGCGGCGAACTCCTCCACAAAGCGGTCCACCTGCACGACCGGCACACTGCCGGGAATGTCGGCGAGCGCCGCGCGGCTGGCTGTCGCTGACACCGGCACGATGATGAGGCCGTCCACCTGGCGGGCGATGAGTGCATGCACGCGATGCCGTTCGATGGCGACGTCTTGTTGCGCGTCGCACAAGAACAGGTCGCGGCCGGTCCCCTGAAGCCGTCGCTCGACCGCCTCAACAATGGCGGGGAAGAACGGGTTGCCAATCTCCGGGACGATCATGCCAACCGTGTTCGTGTGGCCGCGGCGAAGCGCGCGGGCGACCGCGTTGTGCCGGTAGTCGAGGGCCGCGGCGGCCTCGTTGACCCGCTCGGCCAGTATGGGTGAGACCTTTCGGCTGCCCGTTAGGACGCGCGACGCTGTTGCAACAGAGACGCCGGCACGCTGCGCGACATCACGAATGGTGGCCGTCATGAAGAGTCCTCCCGTTCCCCCGGGGCCGTAGCACCAGTCTACGATGTGCGGAGTCGGGAGGCGAGAACGTTTACCAAGAGACTCTCGGCGCACGCGTTTCGCATGCTGATGCTTGACGGAATGGAGTGGGTAACTAAGATTGTAAGGAAGGGGTAAACGTTTACCCAATTTGGTGTTACGGAGGGAGTCCGCTATGGCCACACGTAAGGGACTGAAGCTTGTGGCGCTGCTAGCCGTTGTGGCTATGCTAGCGCTAAGCGTCGCCGGCTGCGCGAGCAAGACCGGCGACACGAGCACGACCGGCGGCGGTACCACCGCAAAGAAGCTGAAGGTCGGCCTGGTCCAGATCAACCAGCAGGCCATCTTCTTCAACCAGATGAACGGGGGCGCTCAGAAGGCCGCCGACGAGAACGGCGTCGATCTCACGATCTTCAACGCGAACGACGATCCCGCCAAGCAGAATGAGGGCATCGCGAACTTCGTGACGCAGGGCTTTGACGCGATCATCGTCGTCGCTATCGACGTCGAGGGCGTCAAGCCGGCGATCAAGGAAGCGGCCGACGCGGGCGTGAAGGTTGTCGCCGTCGACGCGATCGTCAAGGATCCAGCGGTGAGCTGCCAGGTGGGAGTGGACAATGCCGCTGCCGGAGAGAAGATCGGTCAGTTCGTTGTCGACTACATGAAGGCGAACCCCACCGTGGGCAAGAACATCGGTATCATCGGTGCGCTCAACTCCTACATCCAGAACCTGCGTAAAGACAGCTTCGTGAAGGTCGTCGAAGCCGACGGCGCGAAGATCACTCAGGTCGTGGATGGCCAGAACCGCCAGGAAGCGGCCATGAGCGCTGCCGAGAACCTGTTCACCGCGCAAAAGGACACCAACATCATCTACGCCACCGGTGAGCCCGCGATGGTCGGTGCGGTCGCGGCTGCACGCTCACAGAACAAGACCTCGACCGTGAAGCTCTTCGGCTGGGACCTGACCGCCGAAGTCATCAAGGGTATCGATGACGGCTTTGTGCTGGGTGTCGTGCAGCAGGACCCGAAGACCGAGGGGTTTGAGGCCGTTAAGGCATGCAAGACGCTTGCCGAGGGTGGAACGGTTGCCACGTTCATCGACGTGCCGATCACCATCGTCACGAAGGACAACGTGGAGCCGTACCGCGCGATCTTCAAGTAAGCTCGTCGTACGACAGCAAGCCGACAGGGTCGTGGAGGGTGCGATGACCGCGGACGAAAGACTGCCGGACCGCGTGGTCCTGAAGGACATATGCAAACGGTTTGGCATGGTCGAAGCCTTGCGGGGGGTCACCCTCCGCGTCGCTCCGGGCGAAGTGGTGGGGCTGGTGGGCGACAACGCCGCCGGCAAGTCCACGCTCATGAAGGTGCTGTCGGGGGCGTACGTCCCCGACAGCGGTGAGGTCTGGGTCGACGGGACGTGCGTGAACATCGCAACGCCGCGTCACGCGCACCAGATGGGCATCGAGATGGTCTACCAGGACCTGGCCCTGTGCGACGACATCGACGTGGCGGGCAACATCTTTCTCGGACGGGAACCGCGGCTCGCGGGAGGTATCGCGCTCGACAAGAAGCGGATGCATGCTGACGCGCGCCGTCTTCTCGATTCTTTGAAGATCCGCATACCGTACACCGATCTGCCTGTGAGAAACCTTTCTGGCGGTCAGCGTCAGGCGGTCGCCATCGCGCGTGCGGTCAACTTCGAGCCGCGGCTTCTCATTCTTGACGAACCCACGGCTGCGCTTGCCGTCTCGGAAGTGCAGACAGTGCTGTTCCTCATCCGGACCGTCGCTGCCAGGGGTGTGGGCGTTATCTTGGTCACGCACCGGTTGCAGGACCTTTTCGAGGTCTGCGACCGGTTCTGCGTTATGTACGAAGGCACGCTGCGTGCGGATCTGTCCGCGCAGGAGGCCACCCTCGAGACTCTTGTGAACGAGATAGTGGGAGGGGGACACGTGTGATCGAGTCGCTGTCTCCCGCCGAAGCGACGGGCGCAACGGCAACGCGGTCGCCGAGGGAGCATCTGCGCGCGTGGGTGCTCAGCAACGTGCTTACCATTGCCGTGGGTATCGTGCTTTTCGTGCTGCTCGCGTTCTTTGCGTTCACTGCCGAGAGCTTCCTGACGCTGCCGAACGTCTTCAACATGCTGCGCCAGATCGCTCCCACGCTCATCGTGGCAGTGACCATGACGTTCGTTATCACCACATCGGGGATCGACCTGTCCGTTGGGTCCAACGTTGCTCTTTCGGGATCGCTTCTCGCGATCATGATCCACGCCGGCTGGAACCCTACGCTAGCGCTTGTGTTGGTTCTGCTGCTCGGCGTGGCAATCGGTACTGTGAACGGGTGGTTCTCGTCCTATCAGGGCCTGCCGCCGTTCATCGTCACCCTGGCGACGCTCTCCGTGGTGCGCGGCGCGGCGCTGCTGATCACGCAGGGCTACTCCACCCCGATCTCCAGCGACGCATGGGTGATCGTGCTTGGACAGGGACGCATCGCCGGCGTACCGGTGCCCGCGATCATCGCTGTCGTGGTGGCTGTGGTCGGCGGGCTGGTGTTCACGCAGACGCCGTTCGGGCGCTACGTCGTGGGCCTGGGCTCCAACGCCGAATCGCTGCGCCGTACCGGCGTCAACACGAAACTCGTGGGCATGGTGGTCTTCATCATGTCGGGCGTGGCGGCATCCGCTGCCGGCGTGTTGGTTGCCACGAGGCTGGCCTCCGGCTCCTCGAACGCGGGCGTTGGTTTTGAGCTTGAGGTCATCACGGCCGTCGTCTTGGGCGGAACGAGCCTGCTCGGCGGTCGCGGCAGCGTTGTGGGCACCACGCTCGGCGCGCTTGTGCTGGGCGTGATCGCGAACGGGCTCGTCCTCCTGCACGTTTCTCCTTTCTACGTGCAGATCGTTCAGGGCAGCATTCTGCTCCTTGCGATCTTCCTCAACACGCGCCTGTTCTCGCGGTTCTCAACGGTGGCGCGCTGATGGCCCGCGTCCGAACCGTCCTTGGCGAGATCGACGCAGCGGACCTTGGTCCGACGCTCTTTCACGAGCACCTCATCATCAATGGGAGCGCGGCGTGGCGCACGCCGCAGCTCAGTGACCACGAGGGCTGGGAGGTCGCGCGCAAGCCTGTTGAGATAGGCTTTCTCGGCAGGCTGCGAAACGACCCGTATCTGTCGTTGGACAATACGCGACTCGATGACGTGGACCTGGCCGTTGAGGAGGCCTCGCGCTTCAAAGACGCCGCCGGTGCGACGATCGTGGAAGTCACGCCGCCTGGGGCCGGTCGCAACCCGACGGTGCTCGCCCAGATCGCTGAGCGCACGGGACTCAACATCGTCATGGGGTGCGGCTTCTACCTGGAGCGCACGCATCCTGCATCCTTCGAGCAGATGAGCGTAGACGACGTCGCGGATACGATCGCGCACGACGTGCTCGAGGGCGTGGACGGCGTGTGCGCCGGCGTGATCGGCGAGATCGGCGTGGGATTGCGCTTCACGCCCGCCGAGGAGCGCTCGCTCCGCGGCGCCGCGCGCGCTGCCGCTCGCACGGCGGTGCCGCTTGTCGTGCACCTGCCCGGGTGGCTCCGCTATGGTCACCGCGTGCTCGACGTCGTCGAGGAAGAGGGTGCCGACCCAAACGCCACGGTGCTTGCGCACATGAATCCAAGCCACACAGACCGGGAGTACCAACACTCCCTTGCGGACCGCGGCGCGTGGCTCGAGTACGACATGCTGGGCATGGAGTTGGGCTATCCCGGCGAGGGGCAGAGTCCGAGCGACGCCGAGAACGCCGCGGCCGTCACACGTCTTATCGCCGACGGGTACGGGCGGCGTCTCCTGCTCTCGCACGACATCTTCATCAAGACGCTGCTCAAACACTACGGTGGCTTCGGCTACGCGCACGTGCTCACCGGCTTCGCGCAGCGCCTGGAAGCGCTCGGCGTCTCGCGCGAGGTCCTCCTCGGCATACTCACCGACAATCCTCGGAGCGTGTTCGAACAGGCTGTTGGAAGGAGTTGAGATGACGAAGGTACTCATCGCAGGCGAATCGTGGGTGAGCGAGTCGACGCACTACAAGGGCTTCGACTCCTTCACATCCGTGACGTTCGAGACCGGCGTCGACCCGCTGCGCGACGCGCTCACGGCATCAGGCGTCGAGGTCACGTACATGCCTGCGCACGAGGTGCCCGAGCGTTTCCCGATGACGCTTGAGGCGTTCTCGCCCTTCGACGTCGTGGTCCTCTCGGACATCGGTGCGAACAGCATCCTGCTGCATCCGGACACATGGCTGCGCGGACAGCGGACGCCCAACCGCCTGAAGGTGCTTGCCGCATGGGTCGAACGCGGCGGCGGTCTCATGATGGCCGGCGGCTATATGAGCTTCCAGGGCTTCGAGGGCAAGGCGATGTATCGCAACACGCCAGTCGACGCAGTGCTGCCCTCGATCATCGAAGCGTGGGACGACCGTGTGGAAGCGCCCGAGGGTGCCGAAGCGGTCGTGCTCGACGCGTCGCACCCGGTGCTTGCGGGTGTCGAGGGGCAGTGGCCCGCGCTGCTTGGCTACAACCGCTTCGGCGTGAAGGACGATGCGCTCGTGCTGGCGCGCGTAAACGATGATCCGCTCCTGGCCGTGCGCGAGGTGGGAGATGGCCGCACGCTTGCGTGGGCGTCCGACATCGGGCCGCATTGGTGTCCGGACGAGTTCGTGGCGTGGCCGGGCTACCGGCGCCTGTTCTCGCAGGCGATCGCATGGCTTGCGGGCGAGCGATGAGCGCGAGGCCCACGCCGATCATCATGGATTGCGACCCGGGGCACGACGACGCCCTGGCGATCCTGCTCGCGGCGGCGAATCCCGCAGTGGAGCTGCTAGCGATCACGACGGTGGCCGGCAACCAGACGATGGAGAAGTGCACGCTCAACGCGCGGCGGATCTGCTCGGTGGCCGGCATCACGGATGTCCCGATCGCGTCGGGCGCCTCCGAGCCGCTGCTGGGCTCGCTGCACATCGGGGAGTACGTGCACGGCGCCTCGGGGCTGGACGGGCCCGCATGGGGCGAGCCCACGGTGCCCGTCTCGGCGGAGCACGCGGTCGACCTTATGGCGCGGCTGTTGGCCGAGCATCCCGAGCCGGTCACGCTCGTGCCAACCGGGCCGCTCACGAACGTCGCGCTGTTGCTCAAGACGCGTCCCGAGCTCATGGGCAAGATCGGCGAGATCGTGCTGATGGGCGGCTCCACCGAGCGTGGCAACGACACGCCCTATGCCGAGTTCAATATGAAGGTGGATCCGGAGGCCGCTGACATCGTGTTCCGCTCGGGACTGCATGTGACGATGGTCGGTCTGAACGTCACCCATCAGGCGCTGGCGGTCCCCGAGGTCATCGAACGGCTGGGTGGCCTTGGCACCCGCATGGGCGACCTGTGCGTGGAGCTGCTGACGTTCTTCTCGGCCAGCTACCTGAGGACGTGGGGCTTCACGTCGCCGCCGCTGCACGATGCGGTCGCGGTGGCGCGGGTGATCGACCCCACACTCGTGGAGTGCATTCCGGCGCCGGTCGCCATCGAGACGATGGGCCGCTACACGAGCGGCGCGACGTGCGTGGACCTGCATCATCTCACTGGCGAGCCCGACAACGCGCTTGTGGGGATGAAGCTTGATGCGCCGAAGTTCTGGGACCTCATGCTCGAAGCGGTGGCAAGCTATGAGTGAGGTCGTGGTCGTCGGCAGCATCAACGTCGACCGTTCCATGGGGGTGCCCTCGGCGCCCGAGCGAGGCGCCACGCTGCTGGGCGAGGGCGTGCGGCGCGGTCCCGGCGGCAAGGGAGCGAACCAGGCGGTGGCGCTGGCCCGGCTTGGCCGCTCGGTGGCCATGATCGGCGCTGTGGGGCAAGACGCCGACGGCGACTGGATGCTTGGCATGCTGGTGGCCGAAGGCATCGATGTGAGCGGGGTGGTGCGCGTGCCCGAGCCCACGGGGCAGGCGTTCATCTTCGTGGAACCCAACGGCGAGAGCACCATCATCGTGAGCCCCGGAGCGAACGGCGCCCTCACGCCCGCGCACGTCGAAGCGCAGCGTGAGCGTATCGCAGCCGCACGCTGCGTGCTCGTGCAGCAAGAGATCCCGGCCGGGCCCGTGGAACGCGTGGCGGAGCTTGCCGTGGGGCTGCTGGTACTCAATCCGGCGCCGGCGAGACCGCTCTCGCGGGAGCTTCTCGCGCGTGTGGACGTGCTTGTCCCTAACCGCTTCGAGCTTGCAGGGCTCACCGGAGGCCCGGTGCCGACGAGTCGGGATGCGGTGGCCATCATGGCTGCAGGGCTCAAGGGGCCCGCTTCGCTGGTGGTCACGCTCGGCGCTGAAGGATGCGTGGTCGCCGAGGGGGGAGCCGTGGCGTTCGTGCCGGCCACAGCGGTCGAGGCGGTTGACGCTACCGCGGCTGGCGATACCTTCTGTGGAGCGCTCGCGGACGCGTTGCTCGACGGGATGTCGCTTCAGGGCGCTGCCGCCTGGGCCAATCGCGCAGCGGCCGTGACGGTTTCCCGGCCTGGTGCGCAGGGATCGATCCCGCATCGGAACGAGCTTGAGTAGAGCTGGAACCGACGGCTGGTTGCAGCGTGATTCAGCGGGTACCATTCATAGAGCGGCCGCAGAGGGGCGTCGTCGCTGGGTCTAGCCCGGGAAGGAGCGTCGTGCGCGTACTGGTCACCGGCGGCGCCGGCTACATCGGCTCGATCACCACGCGGACGCTGCTTGACGCGGGGCACGAGGTCGTGGTGCTCGACACGCTCGAGAAGGGGCGCCGGGAGGCCGTCGATCCACGCGCCACGCTCATCGTGGGCGACGTGGGCGATGGCGCGCTTGTCGGCAGTGCGCTTGATGGCGCGGACGCGGTCATGCACCTTGCGGGCTACAGCGAGGTCGCCGAATCGCAGGCGGATCCCGCACGCTACTTCGACAACAATGTCATACGGCCGCGTGCGATGCTCGCGGCCATGGCCCAGCAGGGCGTCGAGTGCCTGGTTTTCTCGTCGACAGCGGCGGTCTACGGCGAGCCTGAGAGCATCCCGATCCTTGAAGACGCGCCCACCGTGCCGGTGAACGCCTACGGCGAGAGCAAGCTTGCCTTCGAGCGCGAGCTCGATCGCGCTGCAGCTGGGTGGGGGCTACGCTCGGTACGGCTGCGCTACTTCAACGTGGCGGGAGCGTGGCCCGACGGGTCTCTCGGAGAGGCGCATGAGCCGGAGACCCACATCATCCCTCGGATCCTTGGCTCCATCGCCGCTGGCGAGCGTTCGTTCGAGGTGTTTGGCGACGATTATCCCACGCGCGACGGCACGTGCGTGCGCGACTACATCCACGTGTGCGATTTGGCGCGAGCGCACGTGCGTGCGATCGAACTTCTGCACGCGGGCGGGCCCGGCGCCGTGTGCAATCTGGGGAATGGCCGAGGATTCAGCAACCTGGAGGTCGTCGCGGCATGCGGCAGCGTTACCGGGGCGCCCATCGGCGTCACGTTCGGTCCCAGGCGTCCCGGAGATCCGGCGGTGCTTGTCGCTTCCGCCGAGAAGGCTGAAGAACTGCTCGGCTGGACGCCGCTGAGGGGCGATCTGCTCGGCATGATCTCAGACGCCTGGGAGTGGTGTCAGTCATCTGTGCGATAATGATCGCGGGTTGAGATCATCGGTCGGGCAAGGGCACCCGATGGATGAACATATCGGGGTCAAGGGGGCACCATGAAACTGGTTCAGCGTTCACACACCTGGTATCGGTTCGTCAGCGTCTGTCTCGTCGGTCTGCTGGTAGCCGCTTTCCTTCCGGCGCCTGACGCGATCGCCACGCAGACCGCCGGTGCACAGGCCAAGTCCTCAAAGGCGGTGCTGAAGCTCTTTTCTAAGCCAGGCGAGCTGCACGCGCCGTCCGGTATACGTCCTCTTGGCGCCGATGACACGATCGCCGGCGCCGTCCCGCTGCCTGTCAGTCCCGTCGGCGGAACGCTCGATTTTGCGACCGACAGCACCGACGTGTACTCAGTCACGCTTGCCGCCGGAACGCGCTTCACCGTGGTATTGACCGGCGACGCGTCGCTTTCATGCGACGCATATCTCTACGATCCGTTCGTGACGGACGCTGACGCGACCGCTGCGGCTGCCGGAACGCTCGGCGATGCGTTCCCGAAGAAGCTCAGCTTCGACGTCGCGAGCGGTGAGGGTGGCGAGTACCACCTGGCGATCGATGCCGTGGCGGGTTCCGGCTCGTATACCCTCGCCTGGTCGGCGTCGGCGGTTCCTTCGGAGCTCGACGATGACATCCCCGGAATCATTGCACCGGCGAGCCCGGTGAATGGCTCCCTTACCGAGATATCCGATGTAGATGACGTCTTTCGGATGACCCTGGCTGAGGGGCAGCGGATCCAGGCGACTCTCTCGGGACCGGCTGGTGCCGACTTTGACCTGTATCTCTACGCGCCGGGCGTCGGCAGCGTCTCTGCGGTCCTGCCGATCGGCGGGTCCGCGGGGCCGGGTTCAAGCGAGTACTTCGTGTATGACGTGTCTGCCGGCGGTGCCGGTGTGTTCTATCTCGATGTGCACTGCGCGCGTGGGAGCGGTCCGTACTCTCTGGTGTGGTCGATCAGCGATGTGCCGGCAGGGACCTGGGAGACGGCGTCAGCCGCCTCGCCGCTGGCGACCGGTTCTGGCACGGTGGACGGCGGCCTCAACCGGCTTACCGATGCGAATGACTATTTCAGTATCGTTCTGGCCGCTGGCGATCGGCTGTCGATCACACTCACCGGCGGTGCAGGCACCGACTTCGACTTCTACACCTACGGCCAGGGTGGTTCCAACCCGCTTGCCTGGGCGAACGACGCAGCCTACCCGGAGCGCGTGGTGCTCGATGCCGCAGTCGCAGGGACCTACTACATCGAGGTCGTCTCCTTCTCCGGTTCGGGACAATACACGATGGACTATGCCACGTCGCGCACGCCTGTATGGAGCGATACCGTGCGCCTTGCTGGCACCGATCGCTTCAAGACTGTCGTTGCGCTGTCGGCTGCAACGTTCGCCGCGGGCTCGTGTGAGACCGTCGTCATGGCAATGGGGGAGAACTTCCCCGACGCGCTTGCCGCATCGGGTCTTGCGGGCGTCTACCGGTCGCCGATCCTTCTCACTCGGAAGACGTCGGTACCAGCCGAGGTGCTCGGAGAGCTTTCGCGCCTGGGCGCTCACAACGTGGTGATCGTGGGCGGAGCTGCCGCGGTAGGGCCTGAGGTTGAGGCCGCGCTCCAGCACGCGGGCATACAGCCGACGCGGATCCAGGGTGCCAACCGCTATTCGACAGCCGCTGCCGTAGCCGCTGAGGTAGCGCGCCTCAAAGGACCAGACTTCGCCAAGGTGGCGTTCGTCACTCGCGGCGATGTGTTCGCCGACGCGCTCGCCCTGGCGCCGTTCGCGTATAGCCAGGGTTATCCGGTGCTGCTGACGCGCACCGACAGTCTGGTCCCAGAGTGTTCGGGCGCCATATCGTCTCTCGCCATCAGTGAGGTATACGTCGCAGGCAGCAATCGTGCCGTGAGCGACGGCGTGAAGGGGTCCCTGAACGATCTGCCGACCGTGATCTCGCCGGTCGAGCGTTTGGGAGGTTCCGATCGCTATGCCACCGCTGCCGCGATCGCCGAGAAAGGGCTGAAGCTGTGGTGGGGTGATGCGGCGCACGTCGGTATTGCGACCGGTCTCAACTTCCCCGATGCCCTCGGTGGGGGAGCGGTGTGCGGATCGCTTCACGGTGTTCTGCTGCTCACGTCACCGACGAGCCTGTCGGCTCCGACCGCGGCGTTTCTCTCGGCGCATGGCTCAGAAGTCGTCGATACCGAGGTGTACGGCGGAAGTAGCGTCCTGAGCGATGTCGTGAAGTCGCAGATCGACCAGCTGATCAAATAGCATGAACCAGCGGAAGTGGAGGGTTACTTCTCCGGGATCGTCACGTTAGAATGGTCGTCGCCGCGTTTTTGTGGCAGTAAGGGCGATTAGCTCAGTGGGAGAGCGCTTCCTTCACACGGAAGAAGTCACAGGTTCAAATCCTGTATCGCCCACCATGAAAACAGCAGGTGGTGGGCCGTGTTTCGGGTAACCGGGACCGGCCCTCTACCTCGTTTCTTGGGCCGAATGTAGCAACGCGGTTCTAGCACTCGAGCACGAGCCTAACTGCGCGCGGCGCGGGGCCCCCTCCTGGGGCACGCCCGAGCGCGTCGTCCAACGACACCAGGCCGAGATGCAGCGTGTGCTCTCCCGCGTGCGCGAAAGCTAGCCCTCACAACGCCGCCCAGTTCACGGATTCGCTGAATGCGGGATGCACGGCCGGAGACGACTGCAACTCCTGGCCGCCGCCGTGCCTGCCGTGCCCATGTCGATCAAGGACGTGGGTGTGTTCGGTGATGGTGTCTCGTAGTGTAGACTGTCATGCTGTGATTATCACCGTAGACCACGTTACGAAGACTGTCGGCGAACGCGTCCTTGTCAAGGACGCGTTCCTGCGCGTTGGTGTCCGCGATCGGATCGCCCTCGTGGGCGTGAACGGCGCGGGCAAGACGACGCTGCTTGAGGTGATGGCCGGCGAGCAGGACCCGGACGAGGGCCGGATTATCACCGCGCGCGACGCGACCATCGGCTACCTCAAGCAGGAGGCCATCGAGATGGCCGGCACGTCCGTGCTCACGGAGGTCCTCTCGGTTGCCGAGGAGGTTAACTCGCTCGAGCATCGCCTCCATCTGCTGGAGGAGCAGATGGCCGAGAACGCGGGTACGCAGGGCTCCGAGCACCTGCTTGCCGAGTACGGTCGCTTACGCGATCGCTACGAGCACCTCGGCGGCTACACGCTGGAATCCGACGCACGCGCGGTGCTGGGAGGACTCGGCTTTAAGCCGAAGGACCTCGGGCGTGACTGCGCCGAGTTCTCTGGCGGCTGGCTCATGCGCATCGCGTTGGCGAAGCTCCTGCTCCGTCAGCCAGACGTCCTGCTGCTCGACGAGCCCACGAACCATCTCGACCTTGAGTCCGTGACCTGGCTCGAATCGTTCCTGCGCGGCTACGACGGGGCGATCGTCATCGTGAGCCACGATCGCGCTTTCATAGACGGACTCGTCGATCATGTCGCCGAGATCGATCAGAAACGGTTGACCGTATATACCGGCTCGTATGACGGGTTCATGCAGCAGAAGGAGCTTGCGCGCGAACAATTGAAGGCCGCGTACGAGCAGCAGCAACGCGAGATCGCGCACATGGAGGCCTTCATCGAGCGGTTCCGCTACAAGAACACCAAGGCCCGCCAGGCGCAGGACCGGATGAAGAAGCTTGAGAAGATGGAGCGCATCGAGCTGCCCGAGGAGCGCAAGACGGTCAAGTTCCGGTTCCCGCAGCCGGCGCGTACGGGGCAAGAAGTCGTTCGGCTGGACGGCGTGCGCAAAGCGTATGGAGACCTCATCGTCTACGAGAACCTGGACCTCACGCTCTATCGCGGCGACAAGGTGGCGCTCGTGGGGGCGAATGGCGCCGGAAAGTCCACGCTTCTTCGGATGCTCGCCGGCACACTCGACCCCGATGCGGGCGTGCGGACGCTTGGGCATAACGTCTCAGTCGCGTACTTCGCGCAGCATCAGCTCGAGGCGCTGGATGTGCGGCGCACGGTGCTTGAAGAGCTTGGCAGCTCCGCTCCCGGTTGGACTCCCGAGGAGTGCCGCAGACTGCTGGGCGCGTTCCTCTTTCACGGAGACGATGTCAAAAAGAAGGTGCGCGTCCTTTCGGGAGGCGAGCGAGCCCGGCTTGCGCTAGCGAAGCTCCTGGTGGCGCCGGCGCCACTGCTGTGCGTGGATGAGCCGACCAACCACCTTGACATCGCGTCGAGCGATGTCCTGGAACAGGCTCTCAAGGCATACACGGGCACGCTCGTTCTCATCACGCACGACCGCCACCTGATCAGGAGCGTGGCGAACAAGATCGTGGAAGTGCAGGAGGGGATGACGACCGTATACCCCGGCGATTACGACTACTATCTCTTCAAGCGTGGCCAGGGCTCGCTTGCGAGCACTCCCGCCGTGAACGGTAGCGCCGCGAAGCCCGTGAACGCTTCGGAGCCCCCGGCAGCAGCTGGCTTCAAGAGCAAGGAGCAACGGCGGACCGAGGCCGAAGCTCGAAATCACACGTACCGTGCCACTAAGAACCTCAAGAAGCAGCTCTCAACGCTCGAGCGCGATCTTGCGCGGACACAAGCGCGACACGACGAGTTGCTTGCCGAGCTTGCGGAACCAGCCGTCTATGACGACAAGGACCGGTTCTTCAAGGTTATGCAGGAATACAATGAGGTGAAGCTGCGCATAGCGGCGCTCGAGTCGGAATGGTTGGCTGTGTCTGGGAAGCTTGAAGCAGCAGAACCGACGTCGTGAACCCTGTTAGCCACTCGTAGGTGAAGGCACGTGGGGCGCGCCCGGTGCTGGCGCGCCCCATCCACGTCATACGCTAGGAACGATTCGCGGCTCTACCGGTCCGACAGGGTCTTCAGGAACGCGACGATAGCCTGCTCCTCCACCGGCGTTAGGCCAAGGTTGCCGACCGTGCCGGTCTCAAGGTTAGCGGCGGTCTCCGGCGCGGGCCATCCTGCTGTGGGCAGGTCGCGAGTGTTATAGAAATGCACGACCTCCTCGAGACTCTTGAAGTAGCCGTTGTGACCATAGGCTTTCACGAACATCGGGTACGGACGCTTGTCAACGTTGCGCAGCGTGGGAACCTTGAACATGCCCATGTTCGCGGCCGCATCCGACGAGTAGTCATGCATCGAACCCGCCGTGGTGGCCAGGAAGCCGCCAAGTCCAGGATCGATCCACGACGCACCGGCCGGATTGAACTCAAGCTCGCTATAGAACGGGTTCAGCGGGTTCTTTGGCACGCCGATGTTCGCGTAGCTGTAGTCGGTGAACGCCGGGTTTGGGCCGGTTGCCGTATGGCACGTCGTGCACTGGGCCTTGCCGGTGAACAGCGCCAGGCCGTTTCGTTCCTGCGCTGTCAAGCCCGTGCCGGTGCGAAGGTATGTGTCGTAACGTGAGTTGAACGGGCTGACCTCGGCCGACCGCTCGTACGCGGCGATTGATCGCGCGATGTACGCGTATGCGGTGTCAGTGTCCTTGAAGGCGTCAGCGCCCCACACCGATACGAACAGGCAGGCGTAACGCGACTTGGCAACCTTGGATACGACGGCCCATTTCCCCGGGTTGTTCTGCTCGAGGGGGTTCAGGAAGGGTCCCATGGCCTGCTCGGACAAAGGATCGCCAAGCGTCCAGCCAGTGGCACGACCATCCCAGAACATGCCGCCGACGAAATCGCTGGGCTTCCCGAAGATCGGGCTGTCGCCCGCATACGCCGCGCTTGGCGGCTTGCGGTTGCCGAACCGGCCCCTCACGGCGCCCTGATAGACTGCACCGGCGGCGTTGATCCGCCAGTCCGGGCCGGTGAAACCGACTGTCGGACCATGGCAGGCTGCGCACGCCTGGCCTCTGGGCTCCGAGAGGGTCTTGTCGAAGAAGATGTACTTGCCAAGTTGCTCTACTGGCGACAGCTGCGAGTGGCTCGAATGCGTTTCGGCGTACGCGGCCGGAACAGCAAGCGTGAACAATACGGCTGTGACGAAGATCACACGTAATGCCGATCCTGCTCGGCGCCAACGATCTTTGCTCATCTGTATCACTCCTTTCAAAGCATGTAACGCACAGTCGGAGATCCTCCTGGTGGTGCACTGTCCCTGGCGCATGCGCTTTTTTTGTTCCCGGCCTAGCTTGTTCTGGACGCGAAACCTGACGAGCGGCGCGGCCGAGAGAACCAGACGCGTCTGGATGCGGTAAGGCCGTATTCATGTGTGTTCTCATGGCGACCATAGTTTCCAAGACACATATACAGTCTTGCGCTACCTGAACGAACGAGCTAAGATTCATACGCGAGTTGCTTCGGCAACCCCTTACCCCTGAGCCTCAAGGTGCCGGCCTTGGGGCTCCCCCTTTTCGGCGCTGAATCTGCGCGATCCGTGGGGCCGGAGCCGTCTTCACCATTAAGCCAAGCGGCCAGAGCGCCGATACTCCTGGGTAATATGATCATCTCGGACGAGCAGGTTCGCCGCGTGGTTGAGTACCTGCAGACATCAGACGCATACCAAGTCGCCGCCCCGTCCTGTGTGTTCGATCCCTCCTCGTCTTCGATCGTCGATCGTGTTGTGGAGTCCCTTCGTGACGTGCCCGAGGTGCGAGCCGATCGTGTCGAACAGGCCCGGGCCATGCTGGCCGAGCAGATGCCAGCCGCCGAGGCCGTGGCCGCCAAACTCATCGGCCGGGTTCTTTCCGACTCATTGCGCTAAACCTTCTTTCGGTGCGACCGACGGCGCTTTCGCGTCGTCCGTTCTGTTACGATTGAAACGGTGTCGGCCCGCACGTCGGCCGCCGGTTCATGTGGAGGTCGCATGGCGTCAAAGCCGGTTCGCAGTGCGCTCACGATCGTGATGGATCTTCTGGTCCTGACCGCTGTTTGCGCGACCATCGGCATCGTGGTTCGCTTCTTCGGCGTGCTCGCCTCGACGAGCATCGGGGAATCATACCTTCGGTTCGCCTCGGCGCTGAGGATTCCCGCCGGATTCAAAGCTGTCGCGACGCCGTACGGCGGTTCGTTCGATGTGGATGCGAGTGTGACGGTCGCATTCGCGCTTGTGGCGGAGTGGGCGCTCAGCGTCGCACGCCGACGCGCGTAGGTGGAGGTGGGCATGACGTATACGCGAGAACGTCTCGGAGAGCTGCTTCTCAGGAGCGGTCGCCTTACCGAGAAGCAGCTTGCGAGCGCTCTGGCGATACAGGCCGAAGACGGCGGTAAGCTGGGCCAGGTGCTCGTCCGGCAGCTCGTGCTCGATGAGGACGATATCGCCCGTACCCTTGCCGAGCAGAAGGGCCTCGATTACGTCAGCCTCACGTCGTACAAGATCGACCGCGAGGCGGTCGCTCGCATCCCGGACCGGGTGGCACGACGCTGCCTTGTGATCCCGATCGGCTACCGTGACGACTCGATCATCCTGGCGATGGCTGATCCTCTCGATATTGAGACTATCGACGATGTGAAGGTCCGTACCGGCATGGACGTTGTGCCCGTGGTGGCGACCTCCACGCAGATCCAGTACGCCATCGAGAAGTACATCACCTCGGCGGACGCCTTCCAGGACGTGATGGTCTCGGCCGAAGAGGATGACATCGACGCGGAGGTCGGGGAGATCGACGACGATGTCCCGATCGTGCGCCTGGTCAACCAACTTCTCCGCGAAGCAGTCATCGATAACGCGAGCGACATCCACATCGAGCCGGGAGACAAGTCCATCCGCATCAGGTACCGCGTAGACGGCGTCTTGCACGAGGTCATGCAGCTGCCGCTTTCGGTGAAAGCGGGCGTGATCAGTCGCGTGAAGATCATGGCGGACATGAACATCGCCGAGCGGCGCCGTCCGCAGGACGGTCGCATCAGCATCGTCATCAACGGACGCCCTATCGACTTGCGAGTCGCCACGCTGCCGACGCCAGCGGGCGAGTCGATCGTCATTCGCGTGCTGAACCACGACATGGAGATGCTGACGCTCGAGATGCTCGGCATGGCGCCAGAACATCTGAAGACCATGGAGCGGTTCCTGGCGAGACCCTACGGCGCGGTGCTCGCTTCCGGCCCGACGGGGTCGGGCAAGTCGACGTCGCTGTACGCGGGTCTCGTGCGCATCAATCAACCGACGCGCAAGATCATCACGATCGAGGACCCCATCGAGTATCGAATCCCCGGCATCACGCAGATGGCCGTGAACCCCGTGATCGGCCTCACCTTCGCGCGTATGCTCCGAACCGTCTTGCGCTCCGATCCGGACGTGGTCCTCGTCGGTGAGATTCGCGATGCCGAGACCGCGGAGATCGCCGTCAGAGCCGCGCTGACAGGCCACCTCATGCTCTCGTCGATACACACGAACGACGCTCCATCGGCGCTCACGCGACTGGTGGATATGGAAGTCGCGCCATACATCACCTCCTCGGCGCTCGTTGGCGTGGTCGCGCAGCGTCTGGCAAGACGGCTGTGTCCGAAATGCAAGAAGCGGATGAAAGTCTCCAGAGAGGTCCTGCTTGCTGCCGGCTTCTCGGAGGCAGAAGTGGCAGGCGGCCTCAAGCTGTACGCTCCGGTCGGCTGCGACGATTGTACGGGTACCGGTTATCGGGGGCGCATCGGGCTGTTCGAGGTCATGGAGATGAACGACGAGCTCGAGCGCCTGTTCCTGCGGCAAGCCCCGTCTGAGCGGCTTCGCGAAGCGGCGATCGCGTCGGGGATGGTAACCCTTCGCCGAGATGCCCTCGATAAGGTCGCGTCCGGTATCACCAGTCTCGAGGAGATCAACCGGGTCATCATCTGAGAGCCCCCTGGCGGAAGGAGGCACCGTGGGCAACTCGCCATCGCGAGCGCCACGCGCGATCGTTCTCGTGCTCGACAGCGTTGGAGCGGGTGCCTTGCCCGATGCCGCCGAGTATGGCGACGAAGGCGCTAACACGCTCTCGCACACGGCAGAAGCGTGCGGCGGGCTGAGCATGCCTGTGTTGGGTGCTATGGGACTTGGTAACATCACGGAGATAGCCGGCGTGCCGCCAACGGCGCAGCCGACAGCGTCGTGGGGCAGGAACGCGGAGGCCTCGAAGGGCAAAGACACCACCACGGGCCACTGGGAGATGATGGGCCTCGTCCTTCGGCGGGCGCTTCCAACGTACCCCGATGGCTTTCCGGCTGAGGTCCTTTCCGAGTTCGTACGCCTGACAGGCGTTCCCGGCGTGCTCGGCAACTATGCCGCGAGCGGGACGGTGATCATCCAGGACCTTGGCGCCGAGCATGTGGCGACAGGCAAACCGATCGTCTACACCTCGGCGGACTCGGTCTTCCAGATCGCATGTCATGAGGAAGCGTTCGGTCTGGAGCGCCTGTACGAGGTGAGCGAGATCGCGCGCGGCATGCTCACGGGCGATCATTGCGTCGGGCGGGTGATCGCACGGCCCTTCATCGGGCCTGATGCCGAGGGACGCTACACCCGCACGCATCGTCGGCGCGACTTCGCTCTGAAGCCGTTCGAGCCAACGGTCCTCGATCTGTTGCAGGCCGCCGGGATCCCGGTCTTGGGTGTTGGCAAGATCGGCGATATCTTCGCCTGGCAAGGCGTCACGAGCTCTCCGCACGTCACGGACAACATGGACGGCTTCAGCAGACTGGTAGAAGCGGTGCGGCACCCCGAGCAGGGGTTCGTCTTTGCGAACCTTGTTGACTTCGACATGCTCTGGGGGCACCGCAACGAGGCCGAGGCGTACGGAGCGGGACTCGAAGCGGTGGACCGGCGTATGCCCGAGCTGCTCGGCGCGATGATCGACGGCGACCTGCTCATCGTGACGGCAGACCATGGATGCGATCCCACGACGCCGTCGACCGACCATAGCCGCGAATACGCGCCGCTCATCGCCACAGTGAAGGGCGTCAAGCGTGGCGCCCGGTTGGGGACGCGCGCAACCTTCGGGGACATCGGAGAGACGGTTCTCGACTTCTACGGTCTGCGCGACCGTTGCGGGCGGGGGACGTCGTTTCTTCAGGAGGTCTTGAGCGCATGAAGTCGATCATCGAGCTCATCGAGGACAAGCGCGATGCGCGGGAGCATACAGCCGAGGATATCGAGCGGCTTGTCTCGGCATACGTCGGGAGCCAGATGCCCGATTACCAGATGGCCGCGTGGCTCATGGCGGCGTTCCTGAACGGTCTGTCGAGTGCCGAGACCGCGTGGCTGACCCGTTCGATGGCCGGGTCGGGCCGCATGGTGGATCTGTCGTCTGTCCCCGGGATCATTCTGGACAAGCACTCTACCGGCGGTGTCGGCGACAAGACGACCCTCGTGCTCGCGCCGCTCGTCGCAAGCTGCGGTGTGCCGGTCGCGAAGATGTCGGGCCGTGGCCTCGGGCACACTGGCGGAACGCTCGACAAGCTGGAGTCGATACCGGGATTCTGCGTGACGCTCGCCTACGATGCGCTGCTGCGCCAGCTGCTCGACGTGGGTGTGGTGGTGACCGCGCAGAGTGCGGACGTTGACCCGGCCGACAAGAAGATGTACGCGCTTCGAGACGTGACCGGCACGGTTCAGTCGATCCCGCTCATCGTGGGCTCGATCATCAGCAAGAAGGTGGCTGGCGGTGCCGACGCGATCGTGCTCGACGTGAAGGTCGGCAGCGGCGCCTTCATGAAGACCGAGGCCCAGGCACGCGCTCTCGCCCACGAACTGCAGCGCGTCGGCGAGCTTCTCGGCAAGAAGGTCGTCTGCGTGATGACGGACATGTCGCAGCCGCTGGGACGCGCTGTCGGCAACTCGCTCGAGGTCTGCGAGGCGATCCGCACTCTGAAGGGCGAAGGCCCGCGCGACCTCACCGAGCTGTGTCTCGCGCTCGGCGCGAAGATGCTCGTCCTCGGCGAGGCTGCCCAAGACGAGCGCATCGGGCGCCAGCTGCTGCTCGACTCGATCGCCGAGGGACGCGCGCTTGCGACGTTCCGGGCATGGGTGTCCGCGCAGGGCGGGGACCCGCGGGTCGCGGACGATCCCTCGCTGCTCCCGGTCGCCGGGTTTGCGACGGTTGTGACGGCGCCGCGCGGCGGCTTCGTCACCGGATTCGATGCCGAGGGCGTGGGTCGCTCGGCCATGCTCCTTGGCGCGGGCCGACAGACCAAGGACGCCGGGATCGATCTGGGCGCGGGGCTTGTGCTGGAGGCAAAGATCGGCGATGCGATCGATGCGGAGGCTCCGCTTGCCACGCTCTACGCGTCGGATCCTGAGCTCTTTGATGCCGCGCGGGAGAAGCTCCTGGCATCCGTCGAGATCGGCGACGGGCCTGCCGAGGAGCCCGTTCTCTTTCACGAGGTGTGAGATCGGTGACCCGACGCGCTGACAGGGGAGGCGAGCGCGTCACACAGGTCGTGGTGGGCCATGCGAACCCCGATTTCGATGCGTACGCCGCGATGGTGGGGGCCACGAAGGTGTATCCCGGCGCCCGCGCGGTCTTCCTCGGCTCACAGAACGCGAACGTTCGGGAGTTCCACAACCTGCATGCCGACTTCCTGTCCTTCGTCGAGCTAAAGGACCTCGACCTTTCCGGGATCGAGCGGGTGATCATGGTCGATACCCGCGATCCTGGACGCGTGGGCGAGCTGGGCGTGGCGCTCGAGCGCCCGGGCGTGGACGTCATCGTCTACGACCACCATCCGCCCGCCGAAGGCGACATCGTCACGGCCGAGGACCGCTCGATGGCTGTCGGTGCCACCACCTCCATTCTGGTCCATGAGATTCGCGACCGCGGCATCGGCATCACGCCGCTTGAGGCAAGCGTCATGCTCCTTGGCATACACGAAGACACCGGATCGCTCTCCTACGTCAACACGACGGCCTACGATGCGGACGCTGTGGCGTTCCTCATGGCGGCCGGAGCGGACCTGGAGGTGTTGAACCGCTTCATCACGCGCACGCTGGCACCCGATCAGCGCGAATTGCTGGACCGCCTGCTGGACACCCTTGAGCTGTGGGACATCCACGGACAGCAGGTGGCCGTGGGAACCGCGGTGGCCGAGGAGTACGTGGACTCCGCGAGCGTGCTCACGCACTACATCTGCGAGGACCTGGGCTACCAGGTGGCCGTCGCGGTGATCGACATGCCGGATCGGTTGCAGGTCGTCGGCCGCAGCCGGATCACCGAAGTGGACGTCGGTGCCGTCCTCAAGCACCTCGGCGGTGGCGGCCATCCACAGGCGGCGTCGGCGGCACTGAAAGGCGCCGCGATCCCGGATGTGGTGTCGCGTCTGCGCGAAGCGCTCGAGCTGGAGGTGGCCCCGCCGCTCTCGGCGCGCGATATCATGACGTCCCCGGTCCGCACGGTCTCGCCGGATATGACCATGGGCGAGGCGGGCCGGCTGATGTCCACCTGGGGCCACGGCGGGCTTCCTGTTGCCGAGAATGGCACGATCGTTGGTCTCGTGACTCGCAAGGACGTGGACAAGGCTATCCGGCACGGCCTTGCGCACGCACCGCTCACCGGCTTCATGGCGCGCGACCCGATCACGGTGCCGCCGGAACTCGACTTGGGCGCGCTCGAGCGGCTGCTGGGCAGCTCCGGCATCGGCCGCGTACCCGTCGTGGAGGGCGGAGCGCTGCTCGGCATCGTCACGCGCAAGGACCTGTTGCGCGCGGAACACGGACAGTCGTACCTGGACCGCGGCCTGGTTCGCAGGCGCACGGCCGCGTCGCAGCGGTTCATGGACTCCTTCGAGCACCTCCTGCCGCA